>JBDTCK010000040.1:0-10498 GCA_039923645.1 Rhodoferax sp. | reverse complement strand
CATGCGGCTGGTGGAGCACGGTGGCGGCCGCATCGTGGGCGGCCGGCTCGACTTCACGCAACGCGACGGCAGCACGCTCGATCTGGCGCAGGCCAGTCAGGCCGTCATGCGGCGGATTCGCGGCGCCAGCATCGCGATGATTTTCCAGGAGCCGATGACCTCGCTGAACCCCGTGTTTCCGGTTGGTGACCAGATTGCCGAGTCGATCCGCCTGCACCAGCGGGCCAGCCGCTCCGGCGCGCGCGCCGAGGCCCTGCGCATGCTGGACCTGGTGCGCATTCCGCAGGCGCGCGACGTGCTGGACCGCTATCCGCACCAACTCTCGGGCGGCATGCGCCAGCGCGTGATGATCGCCATGGCGCTTTGCTGCAAGCCCTCGCTCCTGATCGCGGACGAGCCAACGACGGCACTCGACGTCACCATCCAGGCGCAGATCCTGAGCCTGATCCGCGCCCTGCAGGACGAAATGCACATGGGCGTGATCTTCATCACACACGACATGGGCGTGGTGGCCGAGGTAGCTGACCGCGTGCTGGTGATGTACCGCGGTGAACAGGTCGAGGAGGGCGGCTGCCAGGCGCTGTTCTCCGCGCCGCAGCAGGCCTACACCCGTGCCCTGATGGCGGCCGTGCCGCGCCTGGGCGCCATGCAGGGCACCGACCGGCCGGCCCGCTTTCCGGTGTTGGCCGCGGCCGGCGGCGGCGCTGGCCCGTCGCCACCAGTGTGTGAGCCGGACTCGGTGCGCAAGGATGAGCCCCCGGTGCTGCGCGTGCACCAGCTGGTCACCCGTTTCCCGCTGCGCAGCGGCGTACTGGGCCGCGTCAGGCGACGCGTGCATGCGGTTGAACAAGTCAGCTTTGACCTGTATGCGGGTGAGACGCTGGCGCTGGTCGGGGAGTCGGGCTGTGGCAAGTCAACCACCGGACGCTCCCTGTCCAGGCTGGTGCACATCAGCGGTGGCAAGGTCGAGGTCGCGGGGCGCGACATTGCACCGCTCACCGGCCACGCTCTGCAAGGCTTGCGGCGCGATATCCAGTTCGTGTTCCAGGACCCGTTCGCTTCGCTCGATCCGCGTTTGACGGTCGGCTTCTCGATCATGGAGCCGCTGCTGATCCACAGCGTGTCGCGCGGGCGGCCCGCTGCGGAGCGTGTCAATGCCCTGCTCGAGCGCGTGGGCCTGTCGGCGGATGTAGCGCAGCGCTACCCGCACGAGTTCTCGGGTGGCCAGCGCCAACGCATTGCGATCGCGCGCGCGCTCGCACTCAACCCGAAGATCGTCATTGCGGACGAAGCGGTGTCGGCGCTCGATGTCTCGATCCGCGCGCAAATCGTCAACCTGCTGCTGGATCTGCAGCGCGAGTTCGGCATCGCCTTGCTGTTCATCTCGCATGACATGGCGGTGGTCGAGCGCGTCAGCCACCGTGTCGCGGTAATGTATCTGGGCCAGATCGTCGAGATCGGGCCGCGCCGCGCCATTTTCGAGAATCCGCAGCACGCCTACACGCGGCGCCTGATGGCGGCCGTGCCGGTGGCTGATCCAGCGCGGCGGCGCGGCCGTAGCGCGTTGCTGTCTGAAGAGATACCGAGTCCGATCCGCGCGCTCAATGACGAGCCGGTGGTCGCCCCGCTGGTGCAGGTCGGCCCAGGCCATTTTGTGGCCCGTCATGCTGTGGGCGGCCTTTACTGAAACCCTTGTTGCAACCCCGTCGCATCCGCGATTACTTCAGGAGAATGCCGATGAAACCAAGACTCAATGCTCCCCGCAAGACCCACAAGCTGCTGGCCTGGGGCGCCTTGGCACTGGCCGTTCAGTTCGCCGCGCCGGCCTTCGCCGCCAAGGACGTGGTGATCGCGGTGCAGTCCAATTTCACCACCACCGACCCCTATGACGCCAACGACACGCTGTCGCAGGCGGTAGCCAAGTCGTTCTACCAGGGCCTGTTCGGCTTCGACAAGGACATGAGGCTGGTGAATGTGCTGGCCGAGAGTTACCAGGCTGCCCCGGATGGCCTGAGCTACACCATCAAGCTGCGCAAGGGGGTCAAGTTCCAGGATGGCACGGACTTCACCGCCGAAGCGGTCAAGGTCAACTTCGACCGCGTCACCAATCCCGAGAACAAGCTCAAGCGTTATGGTCTGTACAAGAACATCGCCAAGACCGTGGTACTCGATCCCTACACCGTGCGCATCACGCTGGCCGAGCCGTTCTCCGCCTTCATCAATACGCTGGCGCATCCGTCGGCTGTGATGATCTCGCCCGCGGCGCTGCAAAAGTACGGCAGCAAGGGGATTGCGCTCAACCCGGTGGGCACCGGTCCGTTCAAGTTTGTCGAGTGGAAGCAGACCGACTACATGAAGGTCGAGAAGTTCGATGGCTACTGGCGCAAGGGTTACCCGAAGGTTGACTCCATCACATGGAAGCCGGTGGTCGACAACAACACCCGCAGCGCCATGATGCAGACCGGAGAGGCAGAATTCGCGTTTCCGCTGCCGTATGAGCAGGCCGATTTGCTCAAGAAAAAACCGGGCATTGACGTGGTCGCGGCCCCCTCGATCATCCAGCGCTACATCTCAATGAACACGCAGCAAAAGCCCTTTGACAACGTCAAGGTGCGCCAGGCCATCAACTACGCCATCAACAAGCAGGCGCTGGTCAAGGTGGCCTTCTCGGGCTACGCGATTCCGGCCGAGGGTGCGGTACCCAATGGCGTCGAGTACGCAGTGAAGCTGGGCCCGTGGCCCTACGATCCCGCCAAGGCGCGCGAGTTGCTCAAGGAAGCCGGCTACCCGAATGGCTTCGAGACCACTCTGTGGTCGGCCTACAACTACACCACGGCGCAGAAGGTGATCCAGTTTGTGCAGCAGCAACTGGCGCAGGTCGGCATCAAGGCCCAGGTACTTGCGCTGGAGGCCGGCCAGCGCGTCGAGCGCGTGGAAAGCGCGCAGGACCCGGCCACCGCACCGGTGCGCATGTACTACGTCGGCTGGTCTTCTTCTACGGGTGAGGCCGACTGGGCCTTGCGTCCGCTGCTGGACTCCGAGTCGTTCCCGCCCAAGCTGTTCAATACCGCCTACTACAAGAACCCGGCCGTCGATTCCGATCTGGCTGGTGCACTGGCGACCGTCGACCCGATGAAAAAGGCGGCACTTTACAAGGATGCGCAACAGCGAATCTGGAATGATGCGCCATGGGCCTTTCTGGCGACCGAGCAACTCCTGTCAGCGCATAACAAGAACCTGACCGGCGTCTACGTGATGCCCGATGGTTCGTTCAACTTTGACGACATCGACCTGAAGAAGTAAGCCAGCATGCCGGGCCGGGCGGCTTTGTGCCAGCGGTCCCGTCGAACAATACGGCTCGACACGAATGCTCAACTACATTCTCAAACGCCTGCTCGGACTACTCCCAACGCTGCTGATCGTTGCAGTGCTGGTATTCCTGTTCGTGCATTTGCTGCCGGGCGACCCCGCGCGGCTGGCCGCCGGGCCCGAAGCGGACCAGCAAACTGTCGAGCTGGTGCGCAGTGACCTCGGACTCGACAAGCCGCTGTACCAGCAGTTTGTACGGTTTTTCGTGAATGCGGTGCAAGCCGACTTCGGGCGTTCGCTGCGCAGCAAGCGCCCGGTCTCCGCCGAGATTGCGGAGCGCTTTTTCCCGACGCTATGGCTTACGCTCGCCGCGATGGTCTGGTCGGTGTTGCTCGGCATGGTGATTGGCATTGTGTCTGCGGTCTGGCGCAACGAGTGGCCTGACCGACTGGGCATGACGCTGGCGGTGTCGGGCATTTCCTTTCCGGCCTTTGCTCTGGGCATGGTGCTGATGGAAATTTTTTCGGTGCAGCTCGGCTGGCTGCCCACCGTGGGCGCTGACGGATGGCGCAACTACATCCTGCCCTCGATCACGCTCGGCGCGGGCGTGGCGGCGGTCATGGCGCGCTTCACACGCTCCTCGTTCATCGATATCCTCAAGGAGGACTATGTGCGCACGGCGCGCGCCAAGGGACTGCGCGAAACCGTGGTCGTCGTCAAGCACTGTCTGCGCAACGCGCTGATTCCGGTCGTCACCATGATGGGCCTGCAGTTCGGCTTTCTGCTGGGCGGCTCGATTGTGGTCGAGGTGGTGTTCAACTGGCCCGGCATGGGGCGTCTCCTGATCGACTCGGTGGCGATGCGCGACTACCCGGTGATCCAGGCCGAGGTGCTGCTGTTCTCGCTCGAATTCATCCTGATCAATCTGGTGGTGGATGTGTTGTATGCCGTCATCAACCCCACCATCCGCTACAAGTGAGCTCGCTGTGAATACGACCATCGCTTCGACCACTGCGGCAGGACTCGCGTCCAGTCAGGGTATTCGCACGCCCTGGACCGAGTTCTGGCGCAAGTTCAAGGACCAGCATGTGGCGCTGGCCTCGGGGATCTTTGTGCTGCTGCTGGTGCTGCTGGCGCTGGTCGCGCCCTTCATCGTGCCCTACGATGCAGAGACATACTTTGATTACGACGCACTGAACGCTGCGCCCTCGTGGGCCCACTGGTTCGGTGTGGATTCGCTGGGCCGCGATATTTTCAGCCGTATCCTGATGGGCACGCGCATCTCGCTGGCTGCCGGCTTTATCTCGGTGGCCGTCGGCGCGCTCATCGGCACCACCCTGGGCCTGCTTGCCGGCTACTACGAGGGGTGGTGGGACCGCATCGTGATGCGCATCTCCGATGTGCTGTTTGCCTTTCCTGGCATCCTGCTGGCCATCGGCATTGTCGCGATCCTGGGCACCGGCATGGCTAACGTGATTTTTGCCGTGGCGGTGTTCAGCATTCCGGCCTTCGCACGGCTGGTGCGGGGCAACACGCTGTCGCTCAAGCACCAGACGTACATTGAGGCCGTGCGCTCGCTTGGCGCCTCCGACTGGACTCTCATCACGCGCCACATCTTTCCGGGCACCATCTCGTCCGTGGTGGTGTACTTCACCATGCGCATCGGCACCTCGATCATCACCGCCGCCAGCCTGTCGTTCCTGGGGCTGGGCGCACAGCCGCCGTCACCCGAATGGGGCGCGATGCTCAATGAGGCCCGCGCCGACATGATGACCTCGCCGCACATCGCGATTTTCCCGAGCCTGGCGATCTTCCTGACCGTACTGGCGTTCAATTTACTGGGCGACGGGCTGCGCGATGCACTCGACCCCAAGCTGGACCCGCGATGAAACCATGACGACGCCGGCCTGCATCAACTCGTTTTACCCATGAAAATCCTGATCTCCGTCGATATCGAGGGTATGGCTGGTGTGTTCCACCCCGAGCAAACCCACGCCGGTAACCCCGAGTACGAACGCGCGCGCCGGCTCATGACGGCCGAGACGAATGCCGCGATCCACGGGGCCTTTGCCGGTGGGGCGTCGGAGGTGTTGGTAAACGACTCGCACGGTGGGTTTCGCAACCTGCTGCCGGACGAACTGGACTCGCGCGCCCGCACGGTGCAGGGCAAGCCGCGCGTGCTTGGAATGATGGCTGGCGTGGAGCAGGGCTGCCAGGGGGTGTTCATGATCGGCTACCACGCGCGCTCGCAGAGCCGCGGCATACTGGCTCACACCATCAACAGCTTTGCCTTTGCACGGGTCTGGCTGGGCGGCCAGGAATTGGGTGAGGCCGGCATCTACGGCGCACTGGCGGCCGAGTTTGGTGTGCCCGCGCTGCTGGCCAGCGGCGACGACGTATTCGCGGCCGAGACCCGGCCGCTGCTGCCGCAGGCTCGCTTTGTGGTCACCAAAACTGCGCAGGGCCATACCAGTGGCATCTCCCTGTCCCCGCACAACGCCTGCGGCGCGATCGAGGTGGGCGCACGCGATGTCATGCGGGCGTGTGGCGCCGCACCTCCCGCAGCACCGCTGCCGATGGAACTCCCGGTTCAGTGCCGCGTGCAGACCCAGAGCAGCGGGTTGGCCGACCTGTTCGCCATCCTGCCCGGCGTTGAGCGCAGCGATGCGGTCACGATCAGTTTCACCAGCACCACTGTGCAGGACGCGGTGCGCACGCTGAACAGCCTGTCCGCGATGTCTACTCTGCTGCGTTAGGCGGCGAGTCGGGCGCGATGCATGCAGGTGAGTTGGCGGTCTTGTCAACTCGTTGGGGACGCGGTTTTGTCTTACACGGAGTTACGGCGTGCTCTGTCATGGCGCGTTTGGTCCTGTTCTAACATCAGCACATGAGCACGTACCAAAACGCCAAGCCCACTCAATCTCGATCCGGATCCCGATCCGTTGTATTAAATACCATCCGGCCTCGCCAGCTTGTGTTTATCGGTATCGGAGTCGCCGTTATCGTGTTGCAGCTTCTGGCCATGGATTGGGTGGCTTCAGCGCAGGTCGATCGTGCCCGCGTACGCGAGACCGAGCATATAGCTCGGGTTGCTGCCAAATCACACCCAACGGAATCTGCCGCGGCCACTGCGAGTAATTCGGCTGATGAGGGAGAGAGTCCGCACGGTGTCAGCACCGTATCGTATTCGCACAGGCGCTAGCGGGACGCCAGGCGAGCAGCCGCCAGGTCCCAACCGGCCCAGCCACAGCTTTTGAACAATACCGGCCCGCGCGCGGTATCCAGCGTGTTCGGCGCCCGATGCAGCACGTCGCGCAGCGTGGCGCAAGCCGACACGTCAAGCCCCGCCTGCAGCAAGTCGCCGGCTTCATGAGCTGCGTCGGCTGTATCCACCACAATGGTGCCAATGGTCGCAAAGTGACGGCAAAGCGCGGGGGCCAGCTCCACCATCGCTGGACTGAAGGCGCCCACTGCCGCCAAAAAGGTGTCACCCCGCGGTTGCCCATATAAAACGACACCGCTGGCCGGTGTGCAGGTCACCACCAGCGGACAGTCGGCCAGTACAGTGTTCGGGTCGGGCGTGACGCTGGCTTTCAGCCCAAGCGCCGTCGCCTGGCTGGCCAGTGCACGCGCGCTGGCCGTACTGCGCGAGGCAATCACGAACTCTCTCACGCCCAGCCCGGCGGCGAATGCCTCCAGGTGCGCGTGGCCTTGCACACCTGCACCCACAATCAGGAGTGGGCCCTGCGGGTTGGGCGCCAGCTGCTGCGCCGCCAGCAGCGACACCGCTGCCGTGCGCCGCGCTGTGACGGTCGGGCCATCGAGCAGCAGACGGCGTTCACCGCTGGCCACATCGAACACCACCATATCGCCCTGGATCGTGGCACGGCCCGTGCCAGCATTGGCTGGTGTGAATGTGATCAGCTTGGTGATGGCCACCCGACTGTCCAGCGCCGGCATCACGAACAGGCTGCCACCGCCGGGCAGCGCCTGCACCAGGCGGGCCGGCACCTGTACGGTGTCGTCCAGCAGCAAGATGTGCAGCTCCCGAGCCAGCTCGGGGTAGGGCAGCAGCGCAGCGGTCTGTCCGGCGTCCAGAACGCGCGGAGCGGCGGCATCAGAGCGGCGCGTCAACTCAGCGCCCCCGCGCCCTGCACGATATCGCGGTGCGTCGTCAACGCGCAGCGCAGCACCAGCCGGAGCCCGCGCACCATGTCGTCCAGCGGCATGGCCGGCGCGCCCTGTTCAGGCAAATAGGGCACGTGAATGAAGCCGCCGCGCGTGCGTCTGAAGCCGCGCTGCGTGGCGAGCAGGTGCATCAAGCCGTAGAACACGTGGTTGCAGACAAAGGTGCCCGCGGTTTGTGACACCTGCGCCGCCACGCCTGCCTGCTGTAGCGCCAGCAGCATGGCCTTGATCGGCAGGGTGGTGAAGTACGCGGCTGGCCCGCTCGCGATGACCGGCGTATCGATGGGCTGGCTTGAGGCGTTGTCGCCAATGCGCGCGTCGTTGATGTTGATCGCCACGCGCTCCAGCGACAGCGCGCTGCGCCCACCGGCCTGCCCCACGCAGATGACCAGCGTGGGTCGGTGTTGTTTGAGCAGACCGCGCAGCACGTGCAGCGACTCGTTAAAGACGGTCGGCAGTTGGGCTGCCAGCACACGGTGCCCGGCCACGTGGCGACCGTCCAGCGCCTGCACGGCCAGCCAGCTCGGGTTCAGGTGTGCGCCGCCAAAGGCATCGAATCCGGTCAGCAGCACGGTGCGTGCAACGGATTGCAGGGCCGTGCGCGAGGCGGCGCGTGGCGGCAATTGAACGGTTACCATGCTGGCACTGTAGCGCACGATCGCTGCGGCATCACATTACAGGAGTCGTCGCATGAAGTGGGAAGGAAACCGCGAATCGGACAACGTGGAAGACCGCCGCGACGAGGGCGGTGGCGGCTTCCTGGGTGGCGGCCTGGGCGGGCGCCACATCGGCATTGGCTCGGTGGTGATTGCGCTGGTCGCGTCGTACTTCTTCGGCGTCAGCCCGATGACGGTACTCAACCTGCTCAGTGGCGGCGGCGCTCCTGTGACGCAATCGCAGCAGGCGCCTGCGCACGCGCCACCGGCCGATGACCGCATGGCGAAGTTTGTGTCCACCGTGCTGGCCGACACCGAAGACGTCTGGACCGACATATTTTCCAAGGCCGGTGGCACCTACACCGACCCCAAACTCGTGCTGTTTCGTGGCGCCACGGCCACGGCCTGCGGCCAGGGCGAGTCGGCCATGGGTCCGTTTTACTGCCCGGTCGATCGCAAGGTCTATATCGACCTCGATTTCTACCAGACGTTGAAGGACAAGCTCGGCGCGCCCGGCGAATTTGCCCAGGCGTATGTGATCGCGCACGAGGTCGGGCACCACGTGCAGAACCTGCTGGGCATCAGTGCCAAGGTGGACGAGATGCGCAGCCACGCGAGCCCGGCCCAGTCAAACGCGCTGAGCGTGCGACTGGAGTTGCAGGCCGACTGCTTTGCCGGTGTCTGGGCGAATCACGCGCAGACGTCCCGCCAGATTCTGGAAAATGGCGACATCGAGTCCGCCATGAACGCGGCGGCCAAGATTGGCGACGATGCGCTGCAAAAAGCCGCGACCGGCCACGTGGTGCCCGAATCCTTTACCCACGGCACCAGCGCCCAGCGCACCCACTGGTTCAATGCCGGGCTGCAAAGCGGCAGTGTGAAAGACTGCGACACGTTCAGCGCACGCAGCTTGTAACAAGGCTCGCCGACCAGGAAGGTTGGCCCTTATATCGCAAAATGCGATAATAGAGGGCTAAATGACCCATTCCTTTTCAAATCTATCGCTGGCCGAGCCGCTGGCGCGTGCCGTAGCCGAACTGGGCTACGAGTCCATGACCCCCATTCAGGAACAGGCCATTCCGGTTGTTCTGCAGGGCAGAGACGTGATGGGCGCCGCCCAGACCGGGACCGGCAAGACTGCGGCCTTTGCCCTGCCGCTGCTGCAACTCATGCTCAGGCACGAGAACACGTCGACCTCGCCGGCCCGCCACCCGGTGCGTGCACTGGTGGTGCTGCCCACGCGTGAGCTAGCCGACCAGGTGGCACAGGCCATCAAGGCCTATGCCAAATACACGGACCTGCGTGCCACCGTGGTGTTCGGCGGCATCGACATGAAGCCGCAGACGCTGGAGCTCAAAAAGGGCGTCGAGGTGCTGGTGGCCACGCCGGGCCGTCTGCTCGACCATATTGAAGCCAAGAATACGGTGCTGAACCAGGTCGAGTACGTGGTGCTCGACGAGGCCGATCGAATGCTCGACATCGGCTTTCTGCCCGATCTGGAGCGCATCCTCTCCTACCTGCCCAAGCAGCGAATCACGCTGCTGTTTTCGGCCACCTTCTCGCCCGAAATCAAGCGCCTGGCCAGCAGCTACCTGCAGGACCCGGTGACGATCGAGGTGGCGCGCTCGAACGCCACCGCCTCGACCGTCGAGCAGCACTTCTATAGTGTGAACCCCGACGACAAGCGTCGCGCCCTGCATCAGGTGCTGCGCCAGCACGGCATCAAACAGGCTTTTGTGTTCGTGAACAGCAAGCTGGGCTGCGCGCGGCTCGCGCGCTCGCTGGAGCACGAGGGCCTCAAGACCACCGCGCTGCATGGCGACAAGAGCCAGGACGAGCGGCTGAAAGCGCTCGAATCCTTCAAAAGTGGCGAGGTTGACCTCCTGGTGTGCACCGATGTAGCCGCGCGCGGCCTTGACATCAAGGATGTACCGGCGGTGTTCAACTTCGATGTGCCGTTCAACGCTGAAGACTACGTGCACCGTATCGGCCGTACCGGCCGCGCGGGCGCCTCGGGTCTGGCGGTGACCTTTGCGGGTGGTGGCAACGACGCCCGCCTCGTGGCCGACATCGAAAAGCTGATCAAGACCAAGATCGAGCTCGAGCCGCTCGAATTTGACGAGGATACCCCCCGGATCCGTGACCAGGGCCGCATCAACGACGGCCGGCGAGCCTGGCGCGATGCCGGGGAGACCGGCGATCCACGTGACGTCCTTGATGCGGCGCCCGTGCGCGCACCGCGTCACCCACGGGCCAACCACGCACCGCGTGACCCGTTCTTCGACCAGCCCTACCAACCGCCCGCGAACGATGAGGCTCCGGCCTGGGAAGCGGCCGTGCGACCG
>JBDTCK010000039.1:0-27788 GCA_039923645.1 Rhodoferax sp. | reverse complement strand
TCACCGGGCCGGTACGGCCGAGAACCAGGACGCGACACGGCGCGTCACCGCTTTGAGAAACTTGAACAGCGCCGCCAGCAACAGTCCCGTCAGCACCAGCGTTACCACCAGCGCGAACGCGAAGATCAGCGGGTGCTGGGTGGCCAGCCACAGGGCGCCTAACACGAGGCCGTCCTCGAACAGGCTCACCGCCACATTCGAGAACGGTTCGGGCGAGGTGTTGACGGCTGCGCGCGTGCTGGCCTTGGCCGCAAACGAGGTGGCCGCCAGCGACCCACCCAGCAAGGCCGCCACGATGGCCATGGTGGCATGGTCGGCGCCGAACACGGCGGCCGCCAGCGCGGCGCCGGCCGGCACGCGAATCACCGAATGCAGCACATCCCACAGTGAGTCCAGTCCGGGGATCTTGTCGGCAAAGAACTCCACGACCAGCATGAAGCCGCTCGCCAGCAAGACCGCCGGATGCTGCAACAGCAGCAGGCCGGAGGGCAGCACCATCCAGTCCATGCGCCCCGCCAGGCCGATCAGGAACACCACCGCGTACAGGCGCAACCCGCTGGCCCAGCCCAGCACCGCCGCCAGCGCCAGCAGGCTGGAGAGGTCCATGCCTTGCGTGCCCTGCGTCAAGGCGCCCGTGGCGTGCGGGAGCCAGGTGTTCCAGAGCTGCAGCAGCGTATCCATGGTGCTCGTGCGTCACATCCGGAAGATGCCGAAGCGGGTGTCGGGAATCGGCGCGTTGCGCGACGCACTCAAACCCAGCGCCAGCACGCGGCGCGTGTCGGCCGGGTCGATCACGCCATCGTCCCAAAGGCGCGCGGTGGCAAAGTAGGGGTGGCCCTGCTCTTCGTACTGCTTGAGGATCGGCGCCTTGAAGGCGGCCTCTTCGTCCGCGCTCCAGCTGCCGCCCCGGCTCTCGATGCCATCGCGCCGCACGGTGGCCAGCACGGCCGCGGCCTGCTCGCCGCCCATCACCGAGATGCGCGCGTTCGGCCACATCCACAGGAAGCGCGGCGAATAGGCGCGCCCGCACATGCCGTAGTTGCCGGCGCCGAAGCTGCCGCCGATGATGATGGTGAACTTGGGCACGGCAGCGGTGGCCACGGCCGTGACCATCTTGGCGCCGTTGCGCGCGATGCCTTCGTTCTCGTACTTGCGCCCGACCATGAAGCCGGTGATGTTCTGCAGGAACACCAGCGGCACCTTGCGCTGGCAGCACAGTTCGATAAAGTGCGCACCCTTTTGCGCCGACTCGGAAAACAAAATGCCGTTGTTCGCGACAAAGCCCACCGGCATGCCTTCGATGTGTGCGAAACCGCAAATCAGCGTGGTGCCGAAGCGCGCCTTGAACTCGTGAAATTCGCTGCCATCGACGATACGGGCGATGACTTCGCGCACGTCATAAGACTTGCGCGTATCGGCGGGAATCACGCCATACAGCTCTGCCGCGTCGTAGCGCGGCGCCACCGGCGCGCGTAGCGCGGCATCTGTACGCTTGCGCCGGTTCAGGCTCGCCACGCACTGGCGCGCCAGTGCCAGCGCATGGGCATCGTTCTGCGCGAGATGATCGGCCACGCCCGACAAGCGTGTGTGCACGTCGCCGCCGCCCAGATCTTCGGCCGAGACGATCTCGCCGATCGCGGCTTTCACCAGCGGCGGCCCGCCCAGAAAAATCGTGCCCTGGTTCTTCACGATGATGGTCTCGTCGCTCATGGCCGGCACGTAGGCGCCGCCCGCCGTGCACGAACCCATCACGACCGCGATCTGCGAGATGCCCTGCGCGCTCATGTTGGCCTGGTTATAGAAGATGCGCCCGAAATGGTCACGGTCGGGAAACACCTCGTCCTGATTCGGCAGGTTGGCGCCGCCCGAATCGACCAGGTAAATGCAGGTCAGGTTGTTTTGCTGCGCCACTTCCTGGGCGCGCAGGTGCTTTTTCACCGTCAAGGGGTAATAGGTACCACCCTTGACGGTTGCGTCATTGCACACGATCAGGCAATCCACGCCGCTGACACGGCCAATGCCCGCAATCAGTCCGGCGCACGGCGCCGCGTCGCGGTACATGCCGTAGGCCGCCAGCGGCGACAACTCCAGGAACGGCGTGCCCGGATCCAGCAACATCTGCACGCGCTCACGCGGCGGCAGCTTGCCGCGCGCCACGTGTTTGGCGCGCGCGGCTTCACCGCCGCCCTCCGCCACCTTGGCAACCTGCAGGCGCAGATCGGCCACCAGTTCGCGCATGGCGGCCGCATTCGCCTGGAAATCGGCAGATCGGGGATTGAGTTGGGTCTCTAGCGTGCTCATTCGGTTCTTCTGCCCTTCGGTGGTTGCGATTGGATTCAGGCGGTCTTCTCGTCTGCCAGTCCGAGCTGCTCCTTCATCGCATCGCGAATCTTGAACTTCTGGATTTTGCCTGTCACGGTCATCGGAAACTCGCTCACGAAACGGATGTACTTGGGCACCTTGTAATGCGCGATCTGGCCCTTACAGAAGTCGCGCACCTCGTCCTCAGTCAGTTTCTGGTGCGGCTTGACGATAACCCAGGCGCACAGCTCCTCGCCATAGCGCTTGTCGGGCAGGCCGACCACCTGCACATCCTGGATCCTGGGGTGGCGGTACAGAAACTCCTCGATCTCGCGCGGGTAGATGTTCTCGCCACCGCGGATCACCATGTCCTTGATGCGCCCCACGATGTTGACGTAGCCCTCGGCATCCATCGTCGCCATGTCGCCGGTGTGCATCCAGCCGTCCTTGTCGATCGCCTCGGCCGTGCGCGCCTCATCCTCCCAATAGCCGTGCATCACGCAGTAGCCGCGCGTGCAGAACTCGCCGGACATGCCGCGTGCCAGCGTGGCGCCGCTCTCAGGATCTACGATCTTGATCTCGATGTGCGGCTGCACCGTGCCGACCGTGGACACGCGCTTGTCCTGCGGCGTATCGGTCGAGCTCTGGCAGCTCACCGGGCTGGTCTCGGTCATGCCGTAGGCGATGGTAATTTCGCGCAGGTTCATCTCGCCCACCACGCGCTTCATCACCTCGGTCGGGCACGGCGAACCGGCCATGATGCCGGTGCGCAGGCTGGACATGTCAAACTCCTTGAAGCGCGGGTGGTCCAGTTCGGCGATGAACATGGTGGGCACGCCATGTACTGCGGTGCACTTCTCCGCCTGAATCGTCTCCAGCACCGTGATCGGATCGAAACCGTCGTTCGGGTACACGATGCAGCTACCGTGCGTCAGGCAGGCCAAGTTGCCCAGCACCATGCCAAAGCAGTGGTATAGCGGCACTGGAACACACAGCCGGTCCGCCGGCGTCAGCTTCATGCACTCGCCGATAAAGAACCCGTTGTTCAGGATATTGCGGTGCGTCAGCGTCGCGCCCTTCGGGAAGCCCGTGGTGCCGCTGGTGAACTGGATATTGATCGGGTCGCTCGCCTTGAGCGTCTTTTGCACCTCGGTCACACGCAGATCAGCCGCGTCGCCGCTGGCCAGGAGCTGCGAGAAACGCTGGAACTCGGGCTCGTCTGCGCCCACGCCGACCTCATCGATCCAATACACCGCGCGCAGATGCGGCAGCCGTGCCGCAGCCAGCTGGCCAGCCTGCGCATGCGCGTACTCGGGCGCGAGTTCGCGCAACATGCCCAGGTAGTCGCTGGTCTTGAAGCGCGCCATCGTCACCAGCGCCCGGCAGGCCACCTTGTTCAGCGCGTATTCGAGCTCGGCTGTGCGGTAAGCCGGGTTGATGTTGACCAGGATGAGGCCCGCCTTGGCCGTGGCGAGCTGCATTAGCACCCATTCGGCATTGTTGTGCGACCAGATGCCGATGCGCTCGCCCGGCGCCAGACCCGAGCGCAAGAGCGCGCTGGCCAGGCGGTTGGCCTCGGCCCTCAGTTTGGTATAGCTGAAGCGGCGCTTCTGGTGCGCGCTGACCAGCGCCTCGCGCTCACCCTGGCGCACCGCCATGGCATCGAAAAAGTCACCGATGGTCTGCTCGATCAAGGGCACGTCGGTAGTGCCGCGATCAATGCTCTGGGCAAGTCCGGAGTCTGTCATGACATGTCTCCTGCAAAGGGGTGCGCGTGGGCCGATACCGATCGGCGCCGCCATCCGACTGTGAGCCTACACCCGTGCCCATCGCAATTGCGGCCACAATAGTTGCAAATCGTGCCAACACCAGTGCCCTCCCGCCCCAGCGCCGGATTCGCCCCCGCGAGCCGTACTGCTGCCACGCCCATGGCTTTCGTGAGGGCCATCGTGGCGGCCTATGCGCGCTACGGGGTGAATCCGGCAGGCGCATTGCGCCAGGCACAGATCACGCCGCAAGGTCTGCGCGAGGCCGCGGGCCGTGTCACGGCGGCTCAGTTCGAAGCGCTGTCCGCCCATGCGATGCAGGAGCTCGACGACGAGGCGCTGGGCTGGTTCGGTCGCCGCCTGCCCTGGGGCAGCTATGGCCTGCTGTGCCGCGCATCGGTCACCGCCCCCACACTGGGCGTGGCACTCAAACGCTGGTGCCGCCAGCATCGGCTGCTGACGGATGACGTGCTGCTGCAACTCGAGCTCGAGGGCGGCAGCGCGACCCTGCGTATCGAAGAGTGTCGCGCGCTGGGCGAACTGCGCGAGTTCTGCCTCGTCACGTTGTTGCGCTACCTGCACGGCTTCGCCTGCTGGGCGATCGACTCGCGCATTGCGCTTGCGCAGGTGGATTTTCCGTTCGCGGCACCGGCGCACGCATCGGTGTACCCGCTACTGTTCCCCGGTCCGGTGGGTTTCGGGGCCGACGCCGCCAGCTTGAACTTCGACGCGCAGTACCTGGCCCTGCCACTGGTGCGCGACGAGGCCGCCACACGCGTCATGCTGCAGCGCGCGCTGCCCCTGACGGTGCTGCAATACCGGCGCGACCGACTGCTGGTGCAGCAGGTGCGCCAGGCGCTCGCCGAACGGCCGCATCTGACCCACAACGCAAACGGCGTGGCGGCCCTGCTGGCCATGTCGCCGCGCACACTGCACCGGCAACTGCGCGAGGAGGGTGCGAGCCTGCAGGCCTTGAAAAACGAGGTGCGCTGCGAACGCGCCAAGGCGCTGCTCTATCGCAGCGCGAAACCGGTCAAGCAGGTCGCGGCCGCCACGGGCTTTCGCAACGAGAAGAGCTTTATCCGCGCGTTCCGGCAGTGGACGGGGGTGTCACCGGGGAAGTTTCGGGAGGGGGTGGGGTCGTAGGCGACGTCAATGCCGCGTCCGCCACCACCGTGCAATCCAGCCATAGATCGCCAGATTGATCACGACGACCCCAACGGCAAGCATGAACTGGATATCACGGGTCAGGCCGGATGGATAAATGACGCCGACGAGGTAGTGCTCGACAAAGCCTTGCGCATAGCCCGACTGGCCGGCCCGGATGCGAAGGTAGTTCTCCAGATAGGTGAGCGGACAGATGCGACCCGTCAGTTCGACAAAGACCGCCCAGGCCACCGCCGGCAGGTGAACCAGCGGTGCCCAGCGCCGCAGCGCGGCAAGAGCCCCGCCGAAAACGGCAAAAAGGATGAATGCCAGGTGAAACAGCAGGGTGCCGTCAGCGGCAAGACGAAAGAACATGGCAAAACCGGCCCAATGGTTGCCGACGACTTTACGCCGGCAACGACGCCTGCGCTCGGGTTCGAGTCAGCGTGTTCATTCAATCGACAGAGTCAACAAGGCCTATCGCCGCGTCGCCCAGCTTCATTATCTGGTTCATGTTGCGCGCGTCGTCCCTTGTGTTCTGCAGTCATTGGAGAATCCACATCGAGAAGTGAGGGACTCTAACGAGCCGGCCGGGGACTGATGCCGACCGCTAAAATCACCGACGCGGACGAATACTTCATGCCCGCCTGTTTCCCCGTATTGGAACCCTTATGGATGCACCCAGCAGCAACACCCGCCCGACGCCGGGCAGCAAGTTCATCAGCCCGCAGGGCACCCGCGCGATCAAGGACGGTATCCGCCCGAGCGCGTTCAGTAGCGTGCCCGACGCAGCCCCCAAGCCGTCCTGGCTGCGCGTGAGGTTGCCGACCGGCGCGAAATATCAGGAAATCCGCGACATCGTGCAGACCCACAAGTTGTCGACGGTGTGCGCGGAGTCGAAATGCCCGAATATCGCCGAATGCTGGGGGCGCGGCACCGCAACCTTGATGCTGATGGGCTCGGTATGCACTCGCGCCTGCAAGTTCTGCGCGGTTAGCACCGGCAATCCGCACGGCTGGCTCGATCCGCAGGAGCCCGCGAGCGTCGCCGACGCGGTTGCTCTGATGCAACTGAAATACGTGGTGTTGACCTCGGTCGATCGTG
Source organism: Rhodoferax sp. (assembly GCA_039923645.1). Classification (GTDB taxonomy): domain Bacteria; phylum Pseudomonadota; class Gammaproteobacteria; order Burkholderiales; family Burkholderiaceae_C; genus Rhodoferax_A. Next base: position 21,471 of record JBDTCK010000039.1, on the reverse strand, counting down.
ACGACCTGCCCGATGGCGGCGCCGGTCACTATGCGGCCTGCATCCGCGCAATCCACGGCCGGACGCCGCAGACCTCGGTCGAGGCGTTGACCCCGGATTTCGCCGGGCGGCACGAACACGTTGCCAAGGTGATTGATGCGGGACTCGCGACTTATGCGCAAAACATCGAAACGGTCGAGCGGCTGACGCATCCCGTGCGCGATGCGCGCGCGGGCTACCGGCAGACCCTGGGCATTCTCAAGTTTGCCAAGCACCATGCGCCGCAGACCATCGTCAAGACCAGCCTGATGCTGGGCTTGGGCGAGACCGACGCCGAGATCGACCGCACCCTGGACGACATCCGCGCGGCCGACGTGGACGTGGTGACGATGGGCCAGTACATGCGGCCCACGCGCAACCACCTGCCCGTCGAACGCTTCGTGACACCCGAGCAATTTCAGCAGTACCGCGACATGGCGCTCGCCAAGGGCTTCCTCGAGGTCGTCGCCGGGCCGCTGGTGCGATCGAGCTACCGGGCCGAGCAGGTGTTGCAACACAACAATGTCGGCCTCGCAGAAGGCATCGCGGACGGCATTCGGCAGACGGCCACGATGCGGTGCTGAACCCGCGCGCCGTCGCCGCACTGCCGTTCGTGGCAGTAGGCATTGCGGCTGTCATTGTGGGTGGCGCGACCGCAGCCGCGGTGGCGTACCAGCCGACCGAACACCTCGTCTGGATGGTGGCCTATCTGGTGCTGGTGGTGGGCGTCATGCAGTGCGCGTTCGGCGCCGGGCAGGCGTGGCTGGCGCAGGATCCGCCATCCGGCCGGGTTACGTGGTGGCAATGGGGCTTGTTCAACCTTGGCAACGCCGGGGTGATTGCGGGAACCCTCGGGGGCCGGTTTGGCCTGGTTGCGGGCGGCACGCTGCTGTTCGCAGTCGCCATTGCGTGGTTTCTGTACGGTGTCCGTGCGGTCCGATGGCGCGGCTGGGGTATGGCCTACCGCGCGCTTGTGGGTCTCATCTTTGCCAGTTCACTGATCGGACTGGTGATCTCGACGGGCGCGAACAGTCGCTAAGCCGGATCAGCTCCAGGGAACGGCCTCGACCAGCGTGGTCCTGAGGCCGGCCTCGTCCATTTCGGCAAGCCATTGTTCCGCCTCGGGAAGACTGGCCGCGTCGATCGTGTTTTTCAACACCTCGTCGCCACCGATCCGGCTGAAAATTACCAGCATGGTGCCGTAGGAAGCCTCCAGCATCGCGGCTTCCCAGCGGTTGCCCTGTGCATCGTCGAAACTGCGCATGATGTGTGGTGCGGAATGAAGGCTCATAGCATAGCGCGTGAGCGAGCGCGGGAAATAGGGAGTGCGCGCATGAGGACTCGTCGTGGTGCAGATCAGCACGCCCGGATGGCCTTCGATCGCGACGATGAAGCCGATTTCGTGAGAGCGTGCAATCGTTCATATTTCCGATGAGCCGTCGCCTGCACGCGCTCGCTGCACTGGCAACTGCCCTTGCTGGACGAAGATCACGGTGGGGCTGCGCAACCCGCAGGTTGGTTTGAACACACGAGTAGTTGAAGCCGGAAATTTGGCAAGTTTGGCAATCGCCCGCCGAGGGCGTGAGAGCAATTCGCCGCCGCAATTCGGGCAGGTCCCGGCAAGGCGCCGGTCAGCACAGTCGCTACAGAATGTGAACTCGAAGGAGCAGATCCGGGCCGCAGCACTACCACCCGGGGCACATTTGAAGCATGGTGAAAACCCCAACAAGTAATGTCAGTGGCGCCTAAACAAAGACTGGATATGAGGGCCATACCGTGAGTGCGCTGGCGATCGCGTTCTTTGAGACTGCGAGTCGATTCAATCCGGATATTCGGAAACCCCCATGGCGATGTCCACCAGCTTCGCCACCGTATTCATGTTGCGCGCCGTTCCCCCCTTGGCGGCCGGAATCTTCAACTTTGACGAGGCGATGCCTTCGCCGTAAAAAACGTACAGCTCCCGCTGCCCCAGCGCGATGACTTCTGTTTGCTGGCCGACGGCACTCGACGCGGCGTCAGCGGGCGGCGGCGCGTTCAGGAATATCGCGACCGTTTTATTCGGCGGTGCGTCCGGAAACGGGTTTTGCGCCAGTACGGATTGCATCTCGACGGCCGTGCGCACCAGCACCCCCACCTGCTTGCCCGCATGCGCAGCCAGGCCAGTCTCTAGCGCCACCTGCACCCGCGCCTCGGTCTGACCGCTGGAAAACACGACATTGCCGCTGGCAATGTAGGTTTGCACCTGTCTGCAGCCCGCTTGTTCGCAGATGACTTTCAGGTCGCGCATGGCCAGCTTGCCGGTTCCTCCGACGTTGACGGCGCGCGCCAGAGCGATGAAGATGGTCATCGGAAAATTTTAACGACCAATCGGCAGCGGCAACAGTGACCCGTTTGGTATAGATGACAGACATTTTCACGGGCACCACTGACCCCGCCAACAACCTTGCGTAAGAAGGCATGCGCACCGTGCAGTTCATCAAGCGAGCTTCGCTGCGCTGGTATTGGAGCGAGTCCGGTTGCGCAGACTACCGCGTCAGCGTGCTGCAAGCGTAGTAATGCGACTGAGATTTTCGTCTTCGTTCCCGGTCGCGGTCGCGATGCGCGAGAATCGCGGTTTGTAGGATACCCATCATGACCATCCATAGCTTGCACAGCGCAACGCATACCGACCCGAATGCGCAGGCGCGCGTCCATCTTGCTGCCGCGCTTCGTATGGCGGTCCTGCATGAACTTGATGAGGGCATCGACAACCATTTCACCGTCGAGGTACCCGGGCGTTCCGGCCAGTATCTGATCTTGCCCTTTGGCTTGCACTGGTCCGAGGCGTGCGCCAGCGATCTGATGGTGTTCGACGAGAGCGGGCGCACACTCGAGGGCCAGGGCGTGGTCGAGCTTTCCGCGCAGTGCATCCACGCACCGCTGCACCGCATCACCGGAGCACGCGTTGTACTTCACACCCACCAGACCTGGGCGTTGGCGTTGAACATGCTGCAGGACAATCGCCTCTTGCCCGCGACGCAGACCGCAGCATTCTTCCATGGTCAGATCGCCTATGACGACACCTACACGGGCCTGGCGGCGACTGTGCAGGAAGGCGAACGCCTGGCTGCGTTGATGGGCAACAAGACCATCCTCTTCATGAAGAACCACGGCGTCGTGACCGTCGGACGCACCATGGGGGAGGCCTATCGGCGGCTTTACAAGCTGGAGCGTGCCTGCCGAACCCAGGTGCTGGCGATGTCCACCGGGAAGCCGCTGAACATCCTGAGCGAAGAGGTCATCGACCGCGTTCTGACACCCGGAGCAGATGATCGCCATCCGCGCGGCGAGCGCGAGCGCCTGTTCTTCGAGGCGATGATGCGCGTGGTCGACCGCGACTTGCCGGGGTACGCCAACTGAAGACTCAGCGCTCACAAGTTCGTCGTCGCAAATACTGCCGCGCCCACGATAACGTCCCAGTTCAGTGGAGTGTGGTCGTGATCCGCGGTCAAGCGATAGCCGCGTGCGCGATCAGCCCGAAACTGGCTGTGTGTCCTGGGAACGAGAGCTTGGCTCGGCGAAGAGACAGCGCCGCAGATGGAACACGCCGTGTCAGTCAAATCCCAATGCTATTACTAATATAGTATCTTCTTTATACCCAATATGGGCTTCGGCCACTTTTTATACATTAACTTGAGTGCGGATTGTGCCGATGCGAAACGGTCATGCCCAGCCAGCACTGCGCCGGACCTCAGCCCGCCAACGCGGTCGGAATGTGCATCACGATGTGGTCAATCAACGCACGCACCGCAGGTAGCATGCCGCGGCGGCTGACAAACACCAGGTGGATGAGCTGTTCCGGTGTCGCCCACTCCTTGGCCACGCGAACGAGCGAACCGTCCTCGAGCCCGGACCACGCGATGCGCAGCGGCAGCAGCCCTATGCCAACGCCGCCGGCCACCGCGGCAAGCTGCACCGTGTAGTCGGAACAAAGCAGGCGCGGGCGGTTTGCGACGCGCTGGCTGCGCCCGTCCGAAGCGGTCAACACCCAGCTCTGCTCGGCCCCCTCACGCAGACCGCCGATGGTGTCAAGCGCCGCGATCTGCGCCGGCTCCAGGATCGGCGCCTTGCCGTCCACATACGATGGGCTGGCCAGTAGCACCATGCGCCCGGAGGCAATGCGCCGCGTCACCAGTGCGGGGTCCTCCAGGCCGCTCTCACGCACCCGCAGCGCGATGTCCATGCGCTCTTCAATGAGGTTGACCGTGCGGTCGGTCGACTCGATCTCGACTCGCACCTTGGGGTTCTCGCGCATGAAGCTGGCCATGATGCGCGGCAGGTAGAACTGTGCAATCGCCACCGGACAGGTCATCCGAACCGTGCCAGCCGGCGCCGCGCGCAGCTGCGCAACGGCCTGCTGGGCCGCCTCGGCTTCGACCATCATGGCCGCACAGTGTTGGTAGAACGCGCGCCCGGCCTCGGTCAGTGACATGCCCCGGGTGCTGCGCTGCACCAGCCGCACGCCCATGCGCTCCTCCAGCAGCGACACGCGCCGGCTGAGCTTGGACTTGGTGATGTGCGTGACGCGCTCGGCGGCGCTGAAGCCGCCATGTTCGACGATCAGCGAAAAGTAACGCAGGTCGTTCAGGTCCATGTTGGTTGTCTCAAAAATAGAACAGTCCTTCGTAATTTTGCCATCTTCTCCATCATTGTTGTCATCTATATCGTAGAGCCCATCCCAACCCGCCTCGGTCTCGGGGCATTAACTCAGTAAAGGAATTACCAAATGGAACCCCGTCTCAACTTCTACAAAGCCGGTCCCGAAGCCATGAAGGCGCTTCGTGCCCTCGAACAGCGCATCAGCAAATCCGGTCTGGAAAAGCAGCTCGTCGAGCTGGTGCGGCTGCGTGCCTCGCAGATCAATGGCTGCGCCTACTGCGTTGACATGCACAGCACCGACGCTTTGAAAGGGGGCGAGGACGCGCGTCGCCTCGCAAGTTTGTCGGTCTGGCACGAGACGCCCTTCTTCAGCGACCGCGAACGCGCCGCGCTGGCCTGGACCGAGGCGGTCACGCGGGTTGCCGACACTCACGTGCCCGATGCGGAGTGGGAAGGCGTACGCCCCCACTTCACACCGGAAGAGCTGGTGGACCTGACGCTGCTGATAAGCACCATCAACGTCTGGAACCGGTTCGCGATCGCATTCCGCAAACTGCCCGCCTGACGCGGCAGAGCACCGCCATGAACAAGCTGACATCGAATCGTCTGGTCTGCGTGACGATCTTCGTGCTGACCATCACCGAGTTCCTGCAGTCGGGCATGACCGTGTTCGCCGCCGCGCCGATCATGGGCGAAGTCGGCATGGGCCCGCAGGAATTCAGTCTGGTCGCCGCGGTGTATGCCAGCCTGGCGATCCTGGCGATCTCGATGCAGCGCTGGTGGGTGGAGCGCATTGGCGGGCGCTCGTTCCTCCAGCTGTCGGCCGTCGTGTCGGTCACCGGCTCGCTCTTGTGTGCCACCAGCCACACCTATACCCAATTCCTGCTCGGACGCGCGGTGATGGGGCTGGGCGGTGGTGCCTTTTTCACGGCCGCACGCATGCTCATCCAGCACAAACTGGCGGGGCCGCAGCGCTTCGTCGGTATCCGGTTTCTGGCGACGGGCGTGGCGCTGTCGATCGCCGCTGCGCCCTGGCTCGCGTCGGTGGCCGTGTCGCAAGACACCTGGTCCGCGATCTACGTCTCGATCGCAGGGCTCGGGGTTTGTATTTTCCTGCTCGCGGGTCTGGTGCTGGACGGCGGCCCACGCGACATTCCCCATGTACGCTCGCAGGTCTCACCCTGGCGCCAGTTGCTGCTGCTCGGCGCCAGTTTCGCATTGCTTTATGCGCTGCAAAGCCTGTACTACGACTTCTACGGCAATATCCCGGCGATCGCGCTAATGCTGACGGGTGGGCTGGCCGGACTGGCACTGTATCTTTACCAGCAGCAGCACCTACAGCAACCACTGCTGCGCGTGCGCGAGATGTGGAGTGCGCGCTACCTCGGCGGGATGGCGGCTTTCGGCTTTGCCTACCTGATGCTCGGCGCCAACAACTACGTCGTCCCGATCATGTTGCAGCGTGCGCTCGGATTTGCGTGGCAAACGGTGGGCGAAGTCGAGGCGGTGGGCCTGGCGGCCGCGTTGCTGACCTGGTTTGTGGTGTCGCGCGTGCTGCCGCGACATCCGTCGCCGCGCAAGTTCTTTGTGGTCGGATTTCTTTCGCTGGCGCTGTCGGGTGTGCTGCTCGCGCGCGTCGACACCGGGACCGATCTGTGGCTCCACGTGCTGCCCGCACTGGCCTTGAACAGTGTCTTCCTGCTGACCGTGCTGCCGGTGTCGGCCATGCAGACCTTTCGCGAGGTTGACCATGACGAGTCGGTGTTCTCGCACGCGCAGCAACTCAAGAACATGATGGCGCAAGCCGGTATTGCACTGGGCATTGCGCTGGCGGCCGTCGGTCAGCAATGGCGCGGCGCGGTGCACTACGAAACGCTTGCAGCCCACGTCAGCCTTTCCAACCCAAACTTCGTCGACACGCTCAGACACCTGGAGCAGGCGCTCGGCACGACAACGGCGGCCCCGCAGGCAGCGCAGGTGGCGCTGGCACAGGTGGCGCAAATGGTGAGCCAGCAGTCGACGTTACTGGCGAGCATCGACCACTTTGGCATGATCGCAGTGTTGGGCGTGCTGGGCGCGCTCATCGCCGTGGTGCAGCGGGTCCTGCGTTAAGCGTCTGCCACGGCAGCCTTTGGCGTGAGTGGCTACAGGAGGGTCGATGAGGCAAAACCTACTGGGCTGGCTGGCACGGTGGTCATTACTGGCAGCGATGGCCGTCCTGCTGGCGGCTTGCAGCGTCGTTCCGCGGCTCGATGCGCCGCCTGCGCTGCTTGACGCGGCCCAGCCTGCGGACTACGCGCCCGACGTGCGATTGCTGAGCCTGGACCTAGCGACCTTTCGTGCGCGCGCACCGCGCTTCTTCGCGGACCTGCGCAACGCGGCGAACGGCGGCAGCCTTGACATGCTGTCGCTCTCTGGCGGCGGCTCGGGCGGTGCGTACGGTGCCGGGGTGCTGGTCGGGCTGACCCGCGCCCATACACGGCCCAACTTCGAATTGGTCACCGGCGTCAGTGCCGGTGCACTGATCGCACCCTTCGCCTTTCTCGGGCCGGCCTGGGACGATCGCCTGGAGACCGCTTTTGCCGGCGCCCAACGCCAGCCCTTGCTGAACTCTCCCACGCTGAACCTGCTCGGCCTGATGATGTGGCCTGCCGGCGCGGGCCAGCGCAATCCGCTGTTTGATCTGGTGGACGGCTTCGTCACGCCAGAGATGATCGACGCGGTGGCACGCGAGAGCGCACACGGGCGCCGCCTGATTATCGCGACGACCGACCTCGACAAGCAGGAAACCGTCCTGTGGGACATGGGCGTGATCGCCGCGCGCGGTGGCCCTGCCGCGCGGGAGCTGTTCCGCAATGTACTCGTTGCCTCGGCCAGCGTGCCCGGCGTGTTCCCGCCGGTGCTGATCCCCGTACGCGATGGAGCGCAGCATTACGACGAGATGCATGTCGATGGCAGTGTGACGACGCCCGTCTTCGTTGCGCCACTGATCGCCGCCGTGCACCCGCGCGATGTGCCGCAGCTGCGGGGTGCCCGTCTGTACATGATCATCAACGGGCCGCTCGCCCACCTGCCCACGACGAGTCCCTTCAAAACGCTCGACGTGCTATCCGCCAGCTTTCTGGCCAGCATGACCTATCGCACGCGCGAGGCCATCGTCGACACCACCGTCCTGACGCGACATTTCGACGTGCAATTCGAGCTCACCGAAATCCCGGCGGACTACCCGCTGGACACTTTCGTCGACTTCGACCCGGCGCACATGCGCGCGCTGTTCGACTTTGGGGAGCGCTGTGCCGCGCAGGCACAACTGTGGCTCAGCCCCGAACAGTCAATCAATAACAATTTCCGTGGGCACCAGGCGCCGCAGGGCAAAACGCCCCTCTGCCCTGCGGCAATGGCGCGATAGGCAACTTGGTGTCTGGCGGCTTGATCGCGGCATCTTCCCTCACCGCTGGGTGAAACCTTGGAGTCACTCGCGCATCGGCTTCCTATGTCAGCAGTTCCGCCAACTCCTCCATCGCCACAAAGACATGTCGCGCGCCTGCGCCCCGCAGCGCCGACGGCGCATCATGGCCGGCTTGCGGCGGACTGAAGCCGAATACGGTCGCACCCGCCGCCACGCCGGCTGCGACGCCGGTCACCGTGTCCTCCACCACCGCGCAGCGGGCGGGAGCGACGCCTAACGCCGCAGCAGCGGCCAGATAGACATCGGGCGAGGGCTTGGAGCGGGGCAGCTCATGCCCGCTGAAGATGCGACCTTCGAAATATGGCATCAGGCCGCACTTTTCCAGCTGCAACTCCACCTTGACACGATCGGCGCCGGACGCACAGGCAAGGCGACCCTCGAAGCGCTCGTGCAGCAAGGCCACAGCTTGCACGGCGCCGCGGATCGGCTGCAGGTCGCGCAGCAGGCCCTGGTTACGGCGCTCGCGAAAGCGCGCCATCCATGCCTCGGAAAGCGGCTGACCGGTCCGCGCCTCGATGAGCGCCGCCTCGTCCTTGACTGCCTTGCCGACGAAAATGCGCATGCATTCCTGCATGCTCAAGGTCCAGCCTATTTCCTCCAGCAGGTCGCGCAACACACCGATGGTGATGGGTTCGGAGTCCACCAGAACGCCATCGCAATCGAATAACACCGCTTGATAATTCATAGCTACTTACGTATATCCCATAAGGTCTACAGCCACTTTTTACAAGAATTTAGAGAATCACACCGTCCACATAGTACCAACGGCCGTCCTCGCGCACGAAGTGGCTGCGCTCGTGCAGGCGCACCGCGCGGCCTGCGACACGGTGGCGCGCGACGAACTCGACTTCGGCGTGATCGGCGTCCAGTTGCCGCTGCGACCGCACCTCCAGCCCCAGCCATTTCGCGCCAGGCTCGAAGTCCAGCCCGGCGGGCCGGGTGCGGGCATGCCATGTGGCGAGCAGATAGTCGCGGCGCTGCAGCACGAAGGCGCTGTAGCGCGAGCGCATCAGCGTTTCGGCGTCTGGCGCTGCGGCTTTGTGATCCAGATGGCGCGCGCAACAGGATGCATACGACACGGGGTGGCCGCGCGCATCCAGCCTTGCGCAGGGGCAGGCCCCCTCGGCGGCGGCGCTGGCGCTGCTCAAGCCTTGGTGGGTTTGGTGGGTTTGGTGGGTTTGGTGGGTTTGGTGGCCTTGGCGGCCTTGGCGGCCTTGCGCTGCTCCAGCGTTTCGGTGGGCGCGCCCTGCTTGACCCACTCGGCGTAGCCGCCATCGATGTGCGCCACATTGGTCATGCCCATCTCCTGCAGCGCCTTGGTCGCCAGCGCACTGCGCCAGCCGGCGCCGCAGAACAGGATGTATTCCCTGGATTCGTCCGCGAACACCGGCTTGAAGTACGGCGAGGCGGGGTCGACCCAGAATTCGAGCATGCCGCGCGGCGCGTGCAAGGCGCCAACCACGGTGCCGGCCGTGAGCTCGCGCACATCGCGGATATCGACGATCTGCACGTCGGGCGCGCCGAGGCGCGCGCGCACCTCGGCCACTGAATAGGTCTTGACCTGGGCCATGGCCTCGTCAACGAGTTGCTTGTGACCTTTGGTGATGGGCATGAATGTTCTCCTGGCTGTGATCCGAAGTAACGCACTTCAGACATCAGAGAATACCGGACGCCACGAGCCGGCGCTTGCGGCCACACACGATGCACATGCCGGCCCCAAGGTCGGCGCCAGGGTTCAGATCAGCCCGATGTCACGCGGCTTGACGCCGGCAAAGACCTGGTCGAGTTGGACGGGGCCAAGCCCGAACTGGCGCGCAAACAAACCGCCCAGGATGCTGCGGTACTCGTTGAGGACCGGGTAGTCGCGGTTTTGGAACAGCGTCGCCTGCTCGACCCGCACTTGGTCGCCCACGATACGCCCACCACGCACACCGCCCCCCAGCACCCAGTACACCGTGCCGTGGCCATGGTCGGTACCGTGGTTGCCGTTTTGCCGGAAGGTGCGCCCGAACTCACTGATCACCACCACCGTGGTGCCCTGCCAGGCCGGACCCATTTCCTGCGCGAAGGCGGCCAGCCCCTGGCCCAAATCGTTCAGGTGATTCGCCAGGTAGCCTTGCGCACCGCCCTGGTTCACGTGGGTGTCCCAGCCACCGACATCGACGAAGCCAATGTTGTAGCGATCCTTCATCAGGCGCGCGATGCGGCGCGCCTCGCCGCCGAAGCCCTTGGTCGTCAAGGCGTTGCGGCCCGCAGCATCCATGCCGGTGGTCATCTCGCGCGTCACCTCGTCACGCACCGAGAATCCCTCGTCGACATGCGAGGCCAGCGCCGTGCCCTGGTACATGGAGGCGATGAGCTGGCTCTGGCGCGGGTCGACCGCGCTGCGCGCCACCACCTTGAGCGCCGCGTTGGGGATCTGGACCTTGCCCTGCATGGACAGCGGCAGCTGGTTCGTGAAGGCGATCGGCGCGGCTGCACCCACCACGCCGGCCAGCCGGTTCAGGAAGCCCGAGTGGTAGTCGCGCGGTCGATCCAGCGGCTGCCCGAGCTCGATGCTGTCCTGTGTCTCGAAATGGCTGCGCGAGGTGTCATCGGTGCCGGCAAAGGGGACAAACGCCACCTGGCCCTTCTGGTACAGCGGGTAGATCGTGTCGCGCAGCGCCGGATGCAGGCCCCAGTCGGCTTGCAGCGACAGCGCAGCGTTCGGATCGGCTCCGGGGCGCGGCACGGCGATGTCGGGGCGCGACTCGTAGTAGAAGCTGCTCGAGGTCGGCACCAGCAGGTTGCAGCAATCGTAGGCACCACGCAGGAATACGAGCAGCAGACGCGATTGCGCGGCCGGCGCGGCCCACAGCTGGCCGGTGCCCGCGGCCAGCGGCAGGGTACCGAGTGATTTGAGCAGGTTGCGACGTTGCATGGCGACTCCAGGCGAAAGGTCAGCGGTTCATGAACTCGGGTGATGACAGTAGCAGCGTGTTCCACTCCTGGGGCGACGCCGCCTCATCGAGTGCGCGTCGCGTGGCCGGGCTGAGCGTCTTGCTCATGGCATCAAAGTACAACGCGTTGGCTAGTTGCGGGAAGGCCGCGCGCTCGTGTGGTTGCGGGTCGTCGCTCTTGAACAGGCCGGCGCTGCCCGAGCCGATGGCCCTGGCGATTTCAAATCGCGTGGTCATCTGGCCCGGGCTGTTCCAGGATGCCGCGTCCAGCGGGTAACCGTCGGGCGTCTGGTGGCCATACATCGGCTCGCCCATACGGTTCAGCCAGTTCAGCATCGGACGGACGTTGAGGATGGTCTTGTCGTTGTAAGCCAGCCGTACGGCCGAGATCACGTAGCGCATCGGGTCCTTGAACTTGCGGCCGGCCGATTGCGCGAACTCGCGCGAGGTCAACAGGGTCTGCAGCGTCGCGGCGATGTCGCCATCACTGTGCTGGAAGGTCTGCGCCATGCGTTCAATGAGTGCCGGTGGCGGATTGTCGGAAAGCCAGTACACGGCCAGCTCGTGACTGATGAAGCGCGCTGTGGCCGGTGCGCGCGCCACCCGGTCCAGTGCCTCGTCGAACTCGGCCAGGCCGTGGCTGCGAATGGGCTGGCCCAGAAACTCCTTGGGGCCGAAGTCATGGCGACGCGGGTTGAACTCGAACGCGCCCTCGCGCTCATAGCCGGGCAACCGCATCAGATACGGCCGCTGCGGGCCGAAGTCGACCCCCACGCCGGTCATGAAGCGCGCCAGCTCCTGCACATCGTGCTGGCTGTAGCCGCTGCCCACACCCATGGTGTGCAGCTCCATGATTTCGCGCGCGTAATTCTCGTTGATGTGGCCGGCGGCGTTTTGCACGTTGTCCAGGTACACCAGCATGGCCGGGTGATGTGCCACCGCGCCCAGCAGATCCCGGAACTTGCCGAGCGCATGCGGGCGGATCGCAGTTTCCTCGAAGTCACCGACGGTAGCCCGGATATTGGCCTTGTTCTCGAACACGTTGAAGTGATTCATCCAGAACCACGTCATCTGCTCCTGAATCTGGTTAGGGGAATACAACGCGTGCAGGATCTCGCGCGTCGCGGCCTCGCGCCCGAGCTCGCTCATATCACGTTGCCAGGCCTGAAGTGCCGCCTTTTTCTGCTCGTCATCGGTCAGGGCAACGGCCTCCTTGCGACACTGCGCCATCTCCTGCACGAGCTCGATCATCGGCCGCTGGCTGATCGTCATCGCGTCGATCTGCGCCTGCACATCGGGCGGCAGCCGCGCTGGCCCCGGATGGAGCTGGCGCGTCAGGTACTGGTCAAGGCCGGCACCCTGAAACTGCTGGAACGTGGTGGTGTTGGCACCCCAGGTCAGTTGATTGACTGCCTTGAAGTCCGCGACGGCGCCCCGTTGCGCCGGCCGCTCTGCCGCTGGCGCGGCACCCGCCACGCTCGGTGTGCCGCACCCGCCCAGCAGGACGGCGCCGAGCAGCCCGACCAGTGCGAGAAGGGATGGGACGCGGCCGGTAGTCATTGGGAGCCTGCTTATGAGCCGATGGCTGCGCTGTTGCGGTCCAGCTCGTGGTTCAATCGGCCCCGCTCGGGCGCGGTGAGGTGCCCGCCGTGGCGGCTGGCCATGGCCTGCTCCTGCGCCCGCACATCCTGCGTGAAGGCACGCAGCCGGTCTGCCTTGCGCGGGCGCATTCTGCCTTCATGAGCCGCCTGGTCGATGCGCTGATGTTGGTGCTCGATTCGATGGTTGATCTCTGCGCGGCCCGGGTGAGCTTGATCCCACATCGGGTCGGCAAAGGCATTGCTGCTCAGAACGGCGGCGGCGCTCACAGCGAGCACGGCCAGGATGGTACGGACGGAGGTTTTCATGTGATCTTTCTTGTGGTTTTCGGCAAGCCCCAGTGGGGTGCCTGCCCACTCTAACGCCGCTGCAGGATCCGCAGGCGACAGCCGATCGAGCCTTTACGCAACGGAAACACTGGGGTGGGCTGCCATTTTGTGAACTCGATCAATGGCCTATGGTATTGCTGTTCGCGTTCAGTTCCTGGTTCAGGGCGTGGTCATCGGCCTTCGTGATGTGGCTGCCATCCTGCCTGGCCATGGACCGCTCCTGCGCACGCACGCCCCTGTCGTTGGCGCGTAGCTGGTGCGCTTCCTGATGCGTCATTTCGCCTTCCTTGACTTCATGGGTGATGCGCTTGTTCTGCACATGCAGGCGGTGATTGACCTCATCGCGGCGCGGATGGGCCTTCTGCCACGGCGTGTCGGCCGCGAACGCGTTGCTGGTCAAGACGCCGGCGGCCGTGGTCAGGGCGAGCAGCGCCAGGGTGGTGCGAACGGAGGTTTTCATCCTGTCTTCCTTGTGGTTGTCGGCAAACCCCAGTGGTGTGCCTGCCCACTCTAACGCCGCGGAAGGGCTCGCAGGCGACAGCGGGGTGAACCTTTACCCAACGGAAACAATGGAACGCGCCGCGCGGTCCACATCACGAAAACTCACCGTATCAGAGCGAGCGCTGGATGATGATCTTCTGCACGTCCGAGGTGCCCTCGTAAATCTGGCACACACGCACATCGCGGTAGATGCGCTCGACCGGAAAGTCGCTCACATAGCCGTAGCCGCCCAGCGTCTGGATTGCGACGCTGCACACCTGCTCGGCCATTTCGCTGGCAAACAGCTTGGCCATGGCGGCTTCCTTGAGGCACGGGCGGCCCGCGTCGCGCAGGCTCGCGGCGTGCCAGATCAACTGCCGTGCCGCTTCAATCTTCGTAGCACACTCCGCAAGCCGGAAGCCGACAGCCTGGTGATTGAAGATGGAAGTGCCAAAGCTCGTACGTTCCTTCGCATAGGCCACGGCGCAGTCGAACGCGCTGCGCGCCATACCCACGCTCTGCGCGGCAATGCCGATGCGCCCGCCCTCCAGTCCGCCCAGCGCGATCTTGTAGCCTTCGCCCTCCATGCCGATCAGGTTCTCCGCCGGAATGCGGCAGTGGTCGAGGTTGATCTGCGCCGTATCGCTGCTGTGCTGGCCCAGCTTGTCTTCCAGCCGTGCGACCACATAGCCGGGCGCATCGGTCGGCACCAGGAACGCGCTCATGCCTTTTTTGCCCGCGCCCTTGTCGGTGACCGCGATCACGACCGCGACCTGGCCGTTCTTGCCGCTGGTAATGAACTGCTTGACGCCGTTGATTACGTAGCCGTCGCCCTGCCGGATCGCAGAGGTGCGCAGCCCTGACGCATCGCTGCCCACATGCGGCTCCGTCAGGCAAAACGCGCCCAACATCTGGCCCTGCGCCAGCGGGGTCAGCCATTGTTTCTTTTGCGCTGCATTGCCGTAGCGCATCAGGATCGCGTTGACGGGGCAGTTGGTGACGGAGATCGCCGTGCTGGTGCCGCCGTCACCGGCCGCGATTTCTTCGAGCACCAGCGCCAGCGTCACGTAGTCCAGCTGGGCGCCGCCGAACTCCTCGGGAACACAAATTCCGTAGGCACCCAGCTGCGCCAGGCCCTGGTGCGCATGCTTGGGGAATTCATGCGTCTTGTCCCATGCCGCGGCGTTGGGCCACAACTGTTCCTGAGCAAACACGCGCACCGCGTCGCGAATCATTTCCTGGTCGGGAGTCAGCAGCATGGTGTGAAAGGGTCCGGATTGGCGTTGACGTGAGCGTCCATTATCGTGCCGCATCCTGCCACCGACCATGGTCTGCTATAGTGCCAGCCTCTTTTTGTTACGGAGTGATCTCCATGAACGGTTCTGGCAGTCGATCTTGCGTCGACCACGAACTGGCAGGGTCGTCGTAGCGTCACATGTCGCTGCTACCTTGCCGGACCTGGCGGGTAGTGGCATGGGAGCAGGCGGTTCTGGTAGCTTCCCTCTACTTCTCTTTTGATTTATCGCATGCCGTGTTGCGATCACGGCAGTGCAGATGTGAATGTCTCGCAGGCGCTCATCTGACAATGAAGTAGAGCAACATGAAATTTCTGCCCCAACCATTGCTTGCAGGCAACCCTGTCGAACGCCCGGTCCACTTCGCCGGAACGCGACCCGACATTCGCAGGCGCCCGCTTAAAACCCGCTCCATGAAGGCCTGGCTCACGGCCCTGTGTCTTGCCGCCCTGCAATGCGGTGCGATGGCGGCCGCAGCAGCAGACCCGGACGATGTCGCCGGCGCCAGCGCCCAGGACGCATCGGTGCAAACCTGGAGCCTGCATGGGCAGCTGACCAACACCACGCAGTGGCACCCTGCGTTCCACGCCTCTTACAGCGGCGGCAACAGCCTGTCGCTGGGCAGCGACAGTGCGGAAAGCACCGACGTGACCCTGTTCCTCGGGGCACGCCTGTGGCAGGGCGGTGCGCTGTACCTGAACCCCGAGATCAACCAGGGCTTCGGTCTGAGCAACACGGTCGGTGTTGCCGGCTTTCCCAGTGGCGAAGCCAACCGGGTGGGCGAGAACACACCGTACGTTCGCTTGCCCCGCGCGTTCATCCGCCAGATCATCGATCTGGGCGGCGCCGCCGTGCCTGTGCGGGCCGGGGCGAATCAGCTCGGTGGCAGCCAGTCGGCAGACAACGTCACCGTGACGATTGGCAAGTTTTCGGTGGTCGACATTTTTGACACCAACACCTACGCGCACGACGCGCGCGCCGACTTCCTCAACTGGTCCGTCGTGGACGGTGGCGCATTCGACTACGCGGCCGATGCCTGGGGCTACACCGTGGGCGCGGCCGTGGAATGGACCCGGTCGTGGTGGACCCTGCGCACCGGCTTGTTCGATCTCTCGACTGTCCCGAATGGCGAGCAGCTGGATCCCCGTTTCAGGCAATACGAATGGCTAGGTGAGCTGGAAGCGCGCCATGAGATCGAGGGCCATCCGGGCAAAGTCAAGTTGCTCGGTTTTGTGAACCGCGCCGACATGGGCAGCTACGCGAATGCGCTGAGTCTGGCGCAGCCGACAACCGCGGTGCCCGACACCTCGCTGGTACGGCGGTTCGCGTCGCGCGCCGGGGCGGTGCTCAATATCGAGCAGGAAGTAGCGCCCGACCTGGGCGTTTTTGCCCGCGCCAGCGTGAACAACGGCAGTCAGGAAACCTATGAGTTCACCGACATCAACCGCTCACTGTCCACGGGGCTTTCCCTGAACGGCGATCGTTGGGGGCGGCACGACGACACGGTGGGTGTGGCGACCGTAGTGAACTGTTTATCGGGCGCGGCGCGCGCCTATTTCGCCGCCGGTGGCCTGGGCGTGCTGATCGGCGACGGACAGCTCAACTACGCCACGGAACGAATCACCGAGATCTACTACAGCTGGCAGGTGCAAAAGCACCTTGCCGTCACCCTGGACGCCCAGCATGTCGTCAATCCGGCCTATAACCGGGACCGCGGCCCGGTGTCCCTCGTGGCGCTGCGGGTGCATGCCGAATTCTGAAGATTGAGCCGCAGGCGCCAGCCTGGCGGCGGCGCGCTACAGCAGTTCCAGCGCCAGCGCCGTTGCCTCGCCGCCGCCGATGCACAGGGTGGCGATGCCACGCTTGAGTCCGCGGGCGCGCAGGGCGTGCATCAAGGTGACCATGATGCGGGCACCGCTGGCGCCGATCGGGTGGCCGAGGGCGCAGGCGCCGCCGTTGACGTTGACGATCTCGTGCGGAATCGACAGCTCGGTCATCAACGCCATCGGCACGACGGCGAAGGCTTCGTTGATTTCCCATAGGTCCACATCCGTCACGCTCCAGCCGGTCTTGGCCAGCAGCTTTTGCACGGCGCCAACCGGCGCTGTGGCAAACCAGTTGGGTGCCTGCGCATGCGTGCTGTGGCCGACGATGCGCGCCAGCGGTTTGGCGCCCAGGCTGGCGGCGGTGCCGGCCCCCATCAGCACCATGGCTGCGGCGCCGTCGTTGATGGACGAGCTGGACGCGGCGGTAATGGTGCCGTCCTTCTTGAATGCGGGTTTGAGCGCCGGGATCTTGTCCAATTTGACCTTGCCCGGGCCTTCGTCGATGGCGACCACCGTTTCGCCGGCGCGGGTCTTGACCGTGACGGGCGTGATCTCGGCCTTGAATGCCCCTGATTCTGTAGCAACCTTGGCACGCTGGACACTGGCTATGGCAAATTTATCTTGTGCTTCGCGAGTAAAGTTGTATTTGGCCGCGCAGTCTTCGCCGAAGGTGCCCATGGAGCGGCCGGGCTCGTAGGCGTCTTCCAGGCCGTCGAGCATCATGTGGTCAAAAATCCGGTCGTGGCCCATGCGATAGCCGCCACGCCCTTTTTGCAGCAGGTAGGGCGCGTTGGTCATGCTCTCCATGCCGCCGGCCACCATCACGTCGAAGCTGCCCGCCAGCAGCATGTCGTGCGCCAGCATCGCGGCCTTCATGCCCGAGCCGCACATTTTGGACAGCGTGACCGCGCCCGTGCTCTGCGGCAGCCCGCCCTTGAACGCCGCCTGGCGCGCTGGGGCCTGGCCCTGCCCCGCCATCAGGCAATTGCCGAACAGCACCTCACCCACCAGATCGGGCGCAATGCCGGCGCGCTCGACCGCCGCCTTGATGGCCGCGCCGCCCAGGTCGTGCGCCGCGAGGCTGGAAAAGTCACCCTGGAAAGCGCCCATGGGCGTGCGTGCCGCACCGACGATCACGATGGAATCAGACATGATTTTTTCCTTCCAAAAGAACAGCCTGCCGCGCCAATTCTAGATTGACGTTTACGTAAACGTCAATTGTGGCAGGATCGGTTGACCAATTCAAGCCTTGCTGATCGGGATGTAGATTTCCGCGCCCTTGCGCTTGAACTCTTCAGACATGCTCTGCATGCCCTCGCTCAGGGCCTGCTCGTCGGTCACGCCCAGGGATTTGGCGTATTCGCGCACTTCCTGGGTGATTTTCATCGAGCAGAACTTGGGGCCGCACATAGAACAGAAATGCGCGACCTTGGACGAATCCTTGGGCAGCGTTTCGTCATGGAAATTACGCGCCGTATCAGGGTCCAGCGACAGGTTGAACTGATCCATCCAGCGAAACTCGAAACGCGCCCGGGACAAGGCATCGTCACGCGCGCGTGCGCCCGGGTGCCCCTTGGCCACGTCGGCCGCGTGCGCCGCGATCTTGTAGGTGATGATGCCGGTCTTGACGTCCTCACGGTCCGGCAGACCCAGATGTTCCTTGGGTGTGACATAGCACAGCATGGCGGTTCCGTACCAGCCAATCATGGCGGCGCCGATGCCGCTGGTGATGTGGTCGTAGCCGGGAGCGATGTCGGTCGTTAGCGGGCCCAACGTGTAGAACGGCGCTTCGTGACAATGCTCCAGTTGCAGGTCCATGTTCTCCTTGATCATGTGCATGGGCACGTGGCCGGGGCCTTCGATCATGACCTGCACGTCATGTTTCCATGCCTTTTGGGTCAGCTCACCCAGGGTGCGCAGTTCGGCAAACTGGGCTTCGTCGTTCGCGTCCGCGCCCGAACCCGGTCGCAGGCCGTCGCCGAGCGAGTAGCTCACGTCGTAGGCCTTCAGGATTTCGCACATCTCGTCGAAGTGCGTGTAGATGAAGTTTTCCTTGTGGTGTGCGATGCACCATTTCGCCAGGATCGAGCCGCCGCGCGAGACGATGCCGGTCACGCGGTTCGCGGTCAGGTGGATGAACGGCAGGCGCACGCCGGCGTGCACGGTGAAGTAGTCCACGCCCTGCTCGGCCTGCTCGATCAGGGTGTCGCGGAAGATCTCCCAGGTCAGGTCCTCGGCCACGCCGCCCACTTTTTCCAGCGCCTGATAGATCGGTACCGTGCCGATCGGCACCGGGGAGTTGCGCACGATCCAGTCGCGCGTGGTGTGGATGTTTTTGCCGGTGGACAGATCCATCACCGTGTCGGCGCCCCAGCGAATCGACCAGACCAGCTTCTCCACCTCTTCCTCGATGCTGGAGGTAACGGCCGAATTGCCGATATTGGCGTTGATCTTCACCAGGAAGTTGCGCCCGATCGCCATCGGCTCCAGCTCGGTATGGTTGATGTTGGCCGGGATGATGGCGCGTCCGCGTGCCACCTCGTCGCGCACGAATTCTGGCGTCATGATCTTCGGGATCGCGGCGCCAAAACTATTGCCAGCCAGGCGCTTTTCGCGCGCGGCGTCCTGCTGGTACTGCTGCATCCATTCGAGCTTCTGGTTCTCGCGGATCGCCACGTATTCCATCTCGGCCGTAATGATGCCTTTGCGCGCATAGTGCATCTGCGACACGTTGGCGCCGGTCCGCGCACGTCGCGGCCCGCGCTGCAATCCCGCGGCCTGGGCCCGCAATGCGGCCAGTGTGTCGGTTTTGCCATGTTTGGCGCCGTCGTCCAGCGCGAACGGAGCGCGGCCGGTGTAGGCTTCGGTGTCGCCCCGGTCATCGATCCAGTGCTGGCGCGGCGTCGGCAGGCCCTGGCGCACATCGATCACGGCATCGGGATCGGTATAAGGGCCCGAGGTATCGTACACGGCGAACGTCTCGCTGTTGCTTTGCAGGATTTCACGCAGCGGCACTTGCACGCCATGCGCTCCCGTAACGTAGCGCTTGCGCGATGCGGGCAGCGGCTCACGCGTGAGGTTGATGAATTGGGCTAGTTTGTCAGGCGCGTTCATGGCAAGGTCTCCGGTTGAGTGACACGTTGCACCAGAGGACGGTGACAGCAACGCGAACACTTGGAAGACGACATGACGCCCCCCGAGGGGGGACAGACCGCAGTCTGGCTCTTCTTACGCCGGTACAAGCCGGATCAAGTTCGCGGGTTTGGAAACCATCTCAGCGCAGATCCTGCGCACCCCGGGCAGCGCGAGTATAGGCGATACGGTCGCGCCGCGCGACTACGACAAATCGGTTTCGCCGTCTTGCGGGTTGAAGCGCTTTTTCTGCTCGTAAGGGAACACGTCGTAGACATGCCCCTGTGCAATGCGCTCTTTGTGCGCCTGCCAGAAGGTGGCGTCGAGCAGATCGGCGTGGTGCTCGAGGAAAACCTCGCGCACCGCTGGATTGCCGAGCAGGAAGGGGCCGAAGGTTTCGGGAAAGACATCGTGCGGGCCAACCGTGTACCAGACCTCACCGCTCATCTCCTCTTCCTCGTTGCGCGGCTCGGGCACGCGGCGAAAGTTGCAGTCGGTGATGTATTCGATCTCGTCGTAGTCGTAGAAAACGACCTTGCCATCACGCGTGACGCCGAAGTTCTTCCACAGCATGTCACCCGGGAATATGTTGGCGGCCACCAAGTCCTTGATGGCATTACCGTACTCGACCACAACGTGTTCCACCTGCGCCCTCGCGCGCGGGTCGTCAAGCCCCGCGTCGAAGGCTTCCTGCAGGTAAATATTCAGCGGGATCATGCGCCGCTCGATGTACAGGTGTTTGATGATGACCTCGAAGTGACCATCACCGTCGCGATCGCTGATCTCCAGCTGGCTGGGCGCGAACTTCTCGATCTCGGCGATCAACGAGTCCTCGAAGCGCTCGCGCGGGAATGCCACCAGGCTGTATTCGAGCGTATCGGCCATGCGGCCCACGCGGTCGTGCTGCTTGACCAGCAGGTATTTTCCCTTGACCTGCGCGCGCGTGGTGTCCTTTTGCAGCGGGAAGTAGTCCTTGATGAGCTTGAACACGAACGGGAACGAGGGCAGATCGAACACCAGCATCACCATCCCCTTGATGCCAGGCGCAATCCGGAACTTGTCGGTGGAATAGTGCAGGTGCTGCAGAAAATCCCGGTAGAACAGCGTCTTGCCCTGCTTGGCCAGGCCCAGCGCGTTGTATATCTCCGTGCGTGGTTTGCGCGGCATCATGCTGCGCAGGAATTGCACCCAGGCCGAAGGAATTTCCATCTCGACCATGAAGTACGCGCGCGCAAAGCTGAACAGCATCAAGAGATCGTCTTCGCCAAACAGCGCCGCATCGATCACCAACTTGCCATTTTTGTTGTGCAGCACCGGCAGCGCAAACGGAATCTCGGCGAAGCCATTGATGATCTTGCCCACCACGTAGGCGCCCTTGTTGCGAAAGAACAGGCCCGACAGCACCTGAAACTGGAAATTGGCGCGCAGCCTGGCGTCGCCCAGGCGCCGCTTCATGGCCTGCAAAACATACTCTGCATCGCGATCCAGATCCTCGAACGGTCGGCGCAGCGCAAAGTCATTCACCAGTTGTTTGATCATTTCGCGCATGTTCTCGCGCGTCGGGTAGTAGGAGTGGTAGGTGGGGCGTGCGGTGCGTTCGGGATTCTCGATGTACTCGGTGCTGACCACGGGCCGCACGAAAATGAAGTCGTTGTGGAAATGCGTGCGGTGCAGGATCCGGGTGGTGACCGAATTGAAAAACGTTTCGGCCAGTTCGGGCTGGTAGTGGGCCACCAGCAGGCCGAT
>JBDTCK010000038.1:0-11022 GCA_039923645.1 Rhodoferax sp. | reverse complement strand
ACCACGCCGCCTACGTCCGGCGACACGACGATCAGGTCTTCGTATTGCTTCTGTCGCAAGTCACCCAACAAAACCGGTGACGCATAAATATTGTCCACCGGGATATCGAAAAATCCCTGAATCTGGTCGGCGTGCAAGTCCATCGTCAATACCCGCGCCACGCCTACCGTCTGGAGCATATTGGCAACCACCTTGGCGGTAATCGGAACTCTGGAAGAACGCGGCCGGCGGTCCTGGCGCGCATAGCCGAAATAGGGAATGACCGCGCTGATGCGCTCCGCCGAGGCGCGCTTGAGCGCGTCCACCATGATCAACAACTCCATCAGGTTTTCGTTGGTAGGAGAGCAGGTGCTCTGCACTACGAACACGTCCCGCGCGCGCACGCTCTGATTGATCTCGACCGTCACCTCGCCGTCCGAAAACCGGCCGACCGCCGCGGCACCCAGCGTTATGCCGAGGTGCTGTGCGATGTCGGCAGCCATGCGCGGATTCGCGTTGCCGGTAAAAACCAAAAAATCGGGGGGGTGAGCAGCATGCACGAGCATCGCAGCGATCCAGTCAGGTTTGTGCCGGTAGATTGACCATCCGGAACGTACAACACATTTGGCAGGGGAGGAAGGATTCGAACCTTCGCATGCTGGAATCAAAATCCAGTGCCTTAACCAACTTGGCGACTCCCCTACACGGGTCAACGGCTGAAATCTTGAGGATTCCAGCCGTCCACCGATCAATCGTCGCTGGTTGCCCACCCCACCAGAGGATGAACAGCCAAATTGCTGCACGCCCGGACCGTCCAGCCCGTGGGCACTGGTGCCGCGGGCGTGAGATCCGTCTCATGCAGCAATTGCGCAAACACCGCACTGCCAGAGCCTGTCATCCGGCCCCGCAATCCTCGCGCCGCAAGCCACTCAAGTGCCTGCGTGACCTCGGGGCAGAGCCTTTGGGCAACCGGCTGCAAGTCATTCTGGCCAAAGCCAAACGGGTCCGCAGCAAAGCCTGAGATTATAGCAGTCTGGGTGTCTCGCTTGAGGTCGCCCGCTTCGAAAATGCGGCGTGTTTCCAGGCCGGCTTGTGGCTTGAGGACCGCAAACCGGGCCGCCGGCAGCAGCAATTCGTCGCTCAAGGGTGTTATTTCCTCGCCAATGCCCTGTACCCAGGCGTTGTGCCCGCGCAGGAAAAAAGGCACATCGGCGCCAAGTTTCAAACCGACATGCTCCAGCTTTGATAGTGGCAGACCAATATTCCATAAGCGGTTCAGGGCCAAAAGGCATGAAGCTGCATCGGAGGATCCGCCGGCCATGCCGGCCTGGACCGGTATTTGTTTGTGTACGCCGATGTGTACGCCGAGCGGGGCGGCTGCAAAGGCTTGCAGCGCCCGTGCTGCGCGCAGCGTCAGATCATCGCTGGGCAGCGCAGGGCCCAGGTCTTCGCGGCTGATGATTCCGTCGCTGCGCAATTCGAAGTGCAGCGTATCGCACCAGTCGATCAGCATGAAGACCGCCTGCAGCAGATGGTAACCGTCGGGTCGCCGCCCCGTGATGTGCAGAAAAAGGTTGAGTTTGGCCGGGGCCGGAATGTCGTACAGCGCCTTCATGGCGTGATTATTCTGGCAACTGCTTTTCAAGCGCCAGCCGCAACTCGGCCGTTGGCAGGGGCATCGACCGGCGCGCCACCAATCTGCCGCGAGCCAGTTGCGACAGGTCGGCCTGCCAGCCCGGTACGGGCGTGTTGATGCCCTGCAGCCAGTCAAATAGAGCGGCTACGGGAATCACCGTGCCTGTTGCGTGACGAACCAGATCGTCAAGGGAATCGAAACTGCGGGTCTGGTTGTCCGATCGCAGTGTGGCTGAACCCGGCGCCCAGGCCAGTATGGCCAGCGTGCTGCCCAGCGGGTTGTACAGCGACAGGTCGCCGGCACCAGCGTTGCCCTTGAGCTCGAAACCCGCTGAGAAAGACTGCGACTGGTCGGCATCGACCGTGAGAGCGAGACGGCCGCTCCAGAATGCATTATTTTGATTTGTTTGATCTGTAGCCCTTATCGGGGCTGCACATCCAGCTATAAATAATATAGTAACTACGAGCAACCAGCACCCCGGCCGGAAGTGCCGCCTCACAGTTTCACGCGCAGGCGCTTGAGGGTGGCCTTCAGCGTTTCGTTCTTGGTATCGGCAAGCTGGCCCTCTTTCCAGACGGAGATGGCGCGCTCGCGCTGTCCGAGGCTCCACAGGACTTCACCGAGATGGGCTGCGATTTCGGTATCGGGTTTGGTCTTGTAGGCGCCCTCCAGAAGACGTGCGGCTTCTTCCTTGTCTCCCATCCGAAACTCGACCCAGCCCAGGCTGTCGACTATGAAGGGATCGGTCGGAGCATATTGCAACGCCTTTTGAATCAGCTGTTTTGCTTCGGGCAAACGCTCACCCCGATCGGCCAGTGAGTAGCCCAGGGCGTTGTACGCCTGCGCGTCGTCGGGTTTGATGACGATCAACTGGCGCAGCAGTCGCTCCATGTCGTCCGCACGGCCCAGTTTGTCCGCCAGCATCGCCTGGTCATAGATCAGATCGGCGTCCTTCGGATCCTGCGTCAACGCGGTTCCCAGCAAATCGTAAGCGTCCTGGTATTTTTTGTTGTCGCGCAGCAGTTGCACTTGCGCCATCAGTTTGGCCCTGGCATCTGCCGGAGTGCGTTCGGGCGTGCCGCGGATCAGTGCCAGCCCATCGCCGAGCTTGCCCTGCCTCGCCAGAATCGAGGCGCGCTGGCTTTGCACGCTGAGAAGGTCCTTTGAATTGTCGATCCGGTCCAGCCAGGCCTGGGCCGCTGGATAGTCGCTGCGCTTTTCCTCGATCTGGGACAGCGCCAGGTAGGCCTGCATCAGGCCGCGGTCGCGCTCTTCGCCTGGCTTTTGCGCCTTCATCATGTCCACATAGTGCTTGAGTGAAGCTTCAGCAGAGGCGCCCTGATTGTCCTGCTCTTGCAGCGCGCCCTGGACCAGCCACGCCTGTGCAAAATCGGGTTGCGAAGTGGTCAAGATCTGCAGTTGCTGCCCCGCTTCCCGAAAGCGCCGGGCATTGAGCAGCACGCGCACGTAGGCCATGCGCACCTCGGGCGCGGGTTTGCCTGCGAGGTAGGTGAGCACGATAGGCTCGGCCTGCGGCACCGTGGGACCTGTCATCTCCAGGGCCAGCAGGGCGGGGCCTTCAGACTGTGGATCCAGCACCTGTCCGCGGCGCGCCGCATCGAGAGCGCCCGCCGTGTCGTCGGCAGCCAGCCGCATGCGGCCCACCGTGGTCCACGCTGCCGCGTTTGTTGCGGGCTGCGTCAAATAGGTATCCAGGGCCTTTTCCACCACGGTGGCTGCCAATTTCTTGTCCGGCGTGTGCGCGTAGATTTGTGGAATGGCCGATATGACACTGTTGCGTTCGTCCGGTGCGGTCATCGCAATCGCGGCCTTGAGCGGGATGGCGCTGTCTTCCACCCGGTTCATCGCGATGAGGATCTGCAGCACCAGCCGGGTCGCTTTGCGCGATTGGGGCTGGGCCTTTTGCCAGGCGCGGGCCGCTTGCAGCGCCGACTCGCCAGAGCGGGCCTGCAGGGCAATGTCCACGGCACGTTGATACAGCGCGGCGTCATTGGTTTTGCGCGCGGCATCAAGAAACAGCGAGTAACCTGCGCCGGGATCACCTTCTTCGGCTTTCAGATCTCCCAGCAAAAGCTGGTAAAACAAATCCGCATCCATCGCCGAGTTGGCGGGCGGCGGCGCAGGTTTGCTGTCGGCGGGACTTTCAGCCCGCGCCACCAAGGCGCCCGCCGCCATGGCGGCTAACACAGTTACTACAAGACGGCTTGCAAGGCGGTTAAATCGCTTCATCCGAACCATAATAATCCAAGCTTGTTAATAACTCGTATCCATGCCTGAACTACCCGAGGTTGAAGTCACCCGGCTGAGCCTTGCCGATCGGATTGCCGGGGCGCGTATCGAGGGCGTACGCCTGGGCAAGCCGTTGCGCTGGCCGCTGGGTTGCGACCCGGCCCGACTTTGCGGACAAACCGTGGAGGGTGTGCGCCGCAGGGGCAAATATCTGCTGTTCGACCTTGATCGGGGCTTGTTGCTGTTGCATTTGGGCATGTCGGGCAGTCTGAGTTTCGCCGCCAGCCAGCCGCCGGCGGGCGCTCACGATCATTTTGATCTGATGACGAACCGGGGCGTTCTGCGCCTGCACGATCCGCGCCGCTTTGGCGCCGTGGTGTACGCCGCCGATCAAACCGCGCCAATTGCGGCCCGGTTGCTTGGCAAGCTCGGCATGGAGCCATTGAGCGCCGATTTTGACCTTCAGGCGTTTCATGCGGGGCTGAGGCGGCACCAGGCAGCGATCAAGCAAATCCTGCTGGCCGGCGAGGTGGTGGTGGGCGTGGGCAACATCTACGCCTGTGAAGCCCTGTTCCAGGCCGGGGTGCGTCCCACCGTGCGCGGTGCCCGTATCAGTGCCGCCAAGGCGGCCCGTTTGCATGCCGCGATACGGAATGTACTGGCACGGGCCGTCCAGAAAGGGGGCAGCACGCTGCGCGATTTTTCCAATGCGCAGGGCCAGAGCGGCTATTTCCAGCTGGAAGCCATGGTGTACGCCCGTGCCGGCCAGCCATGCAGGGTTTGCGGAGCGAGCATCAAGCTGTTGCGTCAGGGCCAGCGGTCCACCTATTTTTGCCCGGTATGCCAGAAGCACTGAGGGGGGCGGCCCCGTCGATGCTATAACCCAGAACCAGGTGGGAGACACAGTGCGCAATTCCTTCGGCGAGCAACTCGATCAAGACGGTACGTGGCGGCGTGATGTCGCCCTGCGCCTGAAGATGTTGGCTCGATGGATGAAGGACCGCGAACTGCTCGACGCAGCCGTCGAAGAGCGCCTGCACCAGCTTGAGAGCCGGATGCGTGCGGACAGGGTCATGGTTGCGTTTGTCGGTGAGTTTTCGCGTGGCAAGTCGGAGTTGATCAATGCGATTTTTTTTGCTGGCTATAAAAGGCGCATCATGCCGGCCAGTGCAGGACGCACCACGATGTGCCCGACCGAACTGGGTTACGACCCCGACGTCCCACCCTGTCTGCGTCTGCTGCCCATCGAGACGCGGCTTCAACCGAGAGCGTTGACGGAGTGGCGGGCCGTGCCCGAGACATGGACGCGCATCGATCTCGATATTCTCGATCCCGCCGAGCTTGCACGGGCATTGGAGAAAGTGGCAGAGGTGCGCATCGTCAGCCGCGAAGAAGCGCGGGCATTGGGTTTTTGGCACGACTCCATGCCCGAGGACAACCCACCGCTGGACGCCTATGGCCTGGTGGAGGTGCCCCGCTGGCGCCACGCCATCGTGAATATGGCGCATCCTCTGCTCAAGCAGGGGCTCGTGATCCTCGACACCCCTGGTCTCAATGCCATCGGCGCCGAGCCCGAATTGACGGTGAGCCTGATACCGCAGGCACAGGCAGTTGTTTTTATTTTGGCGGCCGACGCGGGGGTGACCAAGTCCGACATGACTATCTGGCGGGAGCATTTGGTTACTGGCAAGGGCAAGGTCGACGCGGATGCGCGACTGGTCGTACTCAACAAGATAGACACGTTGTGGGACGAGCTCAGCACGACTGCGCAAGTGCGCGAGCAAATCGAACGCCAGCGCACCGCGACGGCCGAGATCCTGGGTATTTCCGCGGAGCACGTCTTCCCCGTGTCCGCACAAAAGGGGCTGTTGGCCAAGGTGACCGATGATGAAGCGTTGCTGCAGGAGAGCCGCCTGCCGGCCCTGGAAGCCGTGCTGGGGTCGGGACTGCTGGGCCGGCGCCAGTTCATTTTGCGCTCGGAGGTGTCGACGGGCATTGCTGCGTTGCGTGCCCAGGCCGGCCAGGTGATCGAGATTCGCCGTCGCGACTTTGCGGAGCAGGCGCTGGAGCTCAGGAGCCTTCGCGGCAAGAATGCGGCGGTGATCAACCACATGAAGGCACGAATCCAGCAGGAGCAGCTCGAATTTGATGTGAGCGGGGCGAAGATTCATGCGATGCGGTCGGTTCACCTCAAGCTGCTACGGGAGTTGTTCCGGATGCTCGGGGCGTCCACGCTCAAGGCGGAGCTGGGCGATCTGAACCGGGTGCTACGCCAGCGCGGCATCAAACTGGGGGTCAAGAGGGCCTATAACCAGACATTTCATCGCTTGCGCGAGGGACTGGACCACGCCCAAGCGACCGGTGGTGAGATCCAGACCATGTTCGTTGTAATCTTTCGCCAGTTGAATGCGGAGCACGGATTCTCGTTGCAACCACCCGAGGAGCTGGACCTGCTGCACTTCGGGCGCGAACTGGAGTTGATCGAGCGCAGCCACTTGCAGTACCTGGGCGTGTCGAATGCGCTCAAGCTGGCAACGCCCGAATTTGCGGATCGGCTGGTACGGGCACTGGCAACGCGCTTGCGGTCGGTCTATGAGGCTGCGCTGAGTGACGTCGAGCTATGGAACAAGTCAGCCGCCGCCCGGCTTGATGTGCAGCTGCGTGAGCGTCGTCGCAATTTCAGCCGCCGCCTGGAAGCCATCGAGCGCATCCAGCAGGCTGCCACGGGACTGGATGAACGCATCACTGAACTCGCCCGGCAAGAGGCGGTGGTCAATCAGCTCGATGCGAAACTGATGGTTTTGACGGAGCGCCTGCTTGGTGCGCCAACCCCCAGCGAACCGGTAGTTGTTGCTGCACTTCAACCCGCATGAACGCCCAGCCGCCGGATCTCGCCACGTGTGTAATGCGCTGGCAAACGGCGCATGGTCGCCACGGCCTGCCATGGCAAAACACGCGGGATCCCTATCGGGTCTGGCTTTCGGAGATCATGCTGCAGCAGACGCAGGTGACGACCGTGCTCGATTATTTCGCGCGATTCCTGCAGCGATTTCCCGATGTCAAGGCGCTGGCAGCGGCCAGCCTGGACGACGTGCTGGGGCTCTGGAGCGGGCTGGGTTATTACAGCCGCGCGCGCAATCTGCATCGCTGTGCCCTCGTGGTGGCGGTGCAATATGGCGGGGAGTTTCCCCCCACTTCGCAGCAGCTGCAAATGCTGCCGGGCATCGGGCGCTCCACTGCCGGCGCCATTGCGGCTTTTTGTTTTGGTGAGCGGGTTGCAATCCTCGACGGCAACGTCAAACGGGTCCTGACCCGGGTGCTCGGTTTTGATGCAGACCTGTCCATCGTCGCCAACGAGCGCGCACTGTGGGACCGGGCCACCGCCTTGTTGCCGCGGCGCTCCCTTGCGCAGGCCATGCCGCGCTATACACAGGGTTTGATGGATTTGGGGGCTACCGTATGCCTGGCGCGTAATCCGGGTTGCCTGATCTGTCCGCTGCGCGCGCTTTGTGCGGCGCAGCAACGGGGGGAACCAGAAAAATATCCGGTCAAGACCCGCAAACTCAAGCGCAGCGCGCAATCGCTCTGGCTGCTGCAGGCGCATGCGGCGGATGGCGCCGTATGGCTGGCGAAGCGGCCAACACCGGGCGTCTGGGCCGGCTTGTACTGCCTGCCAGTGTTCGAGAGCCGCGAGGCGCTGCAAGCCCGGTTACCGGGGCAATTTCAGGGGCGGCTGTGCGACGCGCCGGCATTTACCCACTTCCTGACGCACAAGGACTTGCACCTGCATCCGGTCGCCGCTCAATTGCCTGCCCGCGCGCTGGCCGGTCTTGATGGAGCATGGTTTACCGCAGATCAGTGGCCGGGTCTGGGATTGCCGGCGCCGGTCCGCAAGTTATTGAGTCAGGCTTGAGTCCCGGCCTGGCCGGGCTCAGCCCACGTCCAGTTCGCGGTGACGTTTGAGGGTCACCCATTGGCTCGCAAAGAGGTTAGCCAATTGCTCCACCAGATAGACCGAACGATGCTGGCCGCCGGTGCAGCCGATTGCCACCGTTACGTAACTGCGGTGGTCGCGCGCCAGCGCGTCCAGCCACGCATCGAGAAACCGCTGGATGTCGCCCAGCATCTGGGTCACCTCGGACTGCTGTCGCAGGTAGGCGGCAACTGGCTCATCGCGTCCTGTCAGAGCGCGCAGGGTGGACTCGTAATGCGGATTGGGCAGCATGCGCACATCGAACACATAGTCGGCGTCCACCGGGATGCCGCGCTTGAAGGCAAATGACTCGAACACCAGCGTCAACTGGCTGGCAGGGACTGAAATCAGCGATTTGACATACCCCTGCAGCTGGGACGACCGGATCATGCTGGTATCGATCACGTGGGCCTGCTCTCGCAGATCTGACAGAAGTTCACGTTCCAGCTCGATGGCCTCGACCAGCGCACGCTCGCGGTCTTCCAGATTGCTGCCCACGGCCTGGCGCGTCAACGGGTGCATGCGCCGCGTCTCGGAAAAGCGGCGCACCAGCGTATCCGTGGTGGCGTCCAGAAACAGCGGTTTGATCTGTATGCCTTGCTCTCGCAGTTCGGCCAATTGGCGGGGTACCTGCGGCAAAGAGGCCGCGCTGCGCACGTCCATGGCGATCGCCACCCGGCCGGCGCGGCGCTGCTGCTCCAGTGCGACAAAGGCCTGCAACAGTTCAGGGGGAAGATTGTCCACACAATAGTAGCCTGCATCTTCCAGGGCATGCAGGGCGACAGACTTGCCCGAGCCGGACATTCCGGTAATGAGAACAACCTCCGTGCTCATCGGGGCAACCGCCGGGCCGCCTGCGCTACGCGCTGCGGCATCTGTGTTGTCGCCAGCCCTGCGGCTCATGGTCTGGGCACGGCTTGAGTCACGCTGGCCTCCAGCATTTCCTTGGCGTGAGCCAGCGTGGTGTTGGACAGGCGCTCGCCGCCCAGCATGCGCGCCACCTCAGCCACGCGCTGCTCGCCGGTAACTGGTGCCACGGTACTGAGAGTGCCGTTGGCGCCCTGCTGCTTGGCAACCACCAGATGATGGTCGGCGCACGCTGCGACTTGTGGCAAATGCGTGACGGCCAGCACCTGGCGGTCACGCCCGAGTTGCTTCATGAGGCGTCCCACTGTTTCTGCTACGGCACCGCCGACACCGGCATCCACTTCGTCAAAAATCAGGGTCTGGGCGGATCCCAGCTGGCTCGTGGTCACGGCGATCGAGAGCGCAATCCGAGACAGCTCGCCACCGGAGGCCACCTTGCCCACCGGGCGCGGTGTGCTGCCGGCATGGCCGGCCACGAGGAACCCCACCTCTTCCAGGCCGCTTTGCATCGGCCGCTCGGTTTTTTGCAGCGCCACCTCGAACACGCCACCCTGCATGCCCAGGCCCTGCATGGCCTGGGTTATGGCTTTTGCGAGTCGGGGCGCGGCCTTGCCGCGGGCCTGGGACAGGTTGTGGGCCTCGGCCATGTAGGCGGCCTGCGCCTTCTGCTCGGCCGCCTCCAGTGCCGGCAGATCGCTGGCCGCGTTCAGCCTGGCCAGCTCGTCTTTCCACGACGCCAGCAAGCCGGGCAGTTGCTCGGGCATGCGCTTGTAGCGTCGCGACAGGGACATCCACAAGGACATGCGTTCATCGAGTTCTGCCAGGCGTTGCGGATCCAGGTTGGTTTTGCGCAGGTACATATGCAGCGAATGGGTGGCATCCTGAGCCTGCGCCAGGGTGGACGCCAAAACTTCGGCCAGCCCGCGAAACTCGTTCTCGACGTGCTCCTGATTTTGCAGTGCGGCGTGTGAGCGCGCCAGTGCCGAAAGGGCGCCCGTTTCGTCGTCCTCCAGTGCGTCCAGCGCGGTCTGCGCCGCTTCCAGCAACGCTTGCGCATGCGACAGGCGGGTGTGGTTCGTGTTCAGTTCGTCCCATTCGTCAGCAGCGGGGGCGAGCTTGTCCACTTCGCCGATCTGCCAGGCAAGGCGTTCACTCTCGCGCTGCAGGCTTTCCTGTGCGGCGCGGGCCTCTGTCAGCGCCTTTTGCGCATCGCGCCAGCTGCCCCAGCATTTGCCGAGCGGGTCGGTGCCGATGCCTGCATAGGCATCGAGCAAGCCGCGCACCGAATCTGGCCGTGTCAGGCTTTGCCAGGCGTGCTGGCCATGAATGTCGAGCAGGTGCTCGCCGATGTCCCGCAATTGGGTGGCGGTTGCGGGGCTGCCATTGATCCAGGCGCGGCTCTTGCCTTGTGCATCGACCGTGCGGCGCAATAGCAGGGTGTCCGACAGGTCGAAGCCCGCGTCGTCCAGCCAGCGTTCCAGGTCTGGCCGGCTCTCGAACTCGGCGCACACATCGGTGCGGCTGGCGCCTTCGCGCACCACGCCGGCATCGGCCCGCGCCCCCAGCGCCAGTTGCAGCGCACCGATCAGGATGGACTTGCCGGCCCCGGTCTCGCCTGTGAGGACCGTGAAACCATCGGCCAGATCGAGCTCCAGTTCATGCACGATGATGAAGTCGCGCAGGGTCAGGCGTTTGAGGGCCACTTTTAGGAACCTCCTTCGTTCCAGTGAAGCTTTTTGCGCAGGGTGTCGAAGTAGCTCCATCCTTTGGGGTGCAAGAAGCGTACACGATGCTGCGAGCGCTGCACGATGATGCGGTCGCCGCGCTGCAAGGAGGCCAGCGACTGCAGGTCGAAGTTGGCACTGGCCTCGCGCGCTGCTACTATTTCAATAGCTACCTCCGTTTGATCAGCAAGGACTACAGGTCGATTTGACAAGTTATGCGGAGCAATCGGAACGAGCAGCCAGCCCGGGATCGACGGATGCAGTAGGGGGCCGCCCGCCGACAGGGCGTAGGCCGTGGAGCCGGTGGGTGTGGCGATGATCAACCCGTCCGCCCGATGGTTCGCCACGAAATGGCCGTCCACCTCGACCCGCAACTCCATCATGCCCGAGGTGCCCCCACGATTCACCACCACGTCGTTCATGGCCAGGGCATCGAAGAAGCAATTCCCGTCCCGCATGACCCGGGCATGTATCAGGCTGCGGTGATCCTCTTCGTACTCGCCGCGCAGCATCGGAATGAGCGCGCTTTGGTAGTCTTCCAGCGGAATATCGGTGATAAAGCCCAGGCGCCCCTGGTTGATACCAATCAAGGG
>JBDTCK010000037.1:0-19337 GCA_039923645.1 Rhodoferax sp. | reverse complement strand
GCGGCTTGACCTTCTCGGTGGTCGGCGCCGGCTCCTCGGCGAATTCGGCCTCCACGTCGCTCAGGTCGGTGTCGTCGCCCTTAGGCTTGTCAGGGGTTTTGGGCTTGCGGCCGCGCTTGGCACCGGCTGTGTCGGATGCGGCAGAGGCAACGTCCTTGGGCGGACGTCCGGGCTTTTTCTTCGGTGTTTCTTCCACCGGGACAGCAGCCTTGGCTGGTTTTTTCATTTCTTCCTTGACGGGCGACTTCGATGCGGACACTGGATGGGCTTTCGTTGCAGTCTTGGCGGACCCTGCGGTGACAGGTTTTGCCGTTGATTTGGACACGGCTTTGGCGGCCGGCTTCGCGGCAGATTGGGCGGATTTTTGAGCAGGCATGAATAAACCTCTGGGCTTCAAGACAGGACGAACAAAAAAAGCGTGCGCCGCAAATTCCCGGCGCGGGCGACGTGACAGAGGGACAACCCCCGGACGTTTTCATCAGCAAGATGTCTGGGCGAACATTTGGAATGCAGTCCTTGCGGTTGGTTGGCCCGTTGTGAAGTTGTTTCATCGGTCGGCCCGGCCCGGAGGTGCTGCTGTCGCTCTTGCTGTCAGTAAGCCTTACATTATACCTTTATGGCCAATTTTCAAGGGACGGCGCTGCCTGATTCCTGTAACTCCAGGCGGCGGTCCCGCAATGCCCGGTAACGCTCCAGCGCTGACGGATCGGCCTTGGAGGCCTCGATCGCCTCGGTTTCCAGCACCTTGAGCCGCTCCACCAACATCCGGTTGAGCAGCGCGCGCAGCTCGGCGCCTGACTCCGCCGCCACATCAAGTGTTTCCGGGGCATCGGCCGCCTGCGTCTCGGGTCCGGACATCAGCCTGAGCGCGATTTGCTCCGACGCGTGCTCGCGCAGACCCTCGCGCAGCGCCCCCCATGGCTGCGGACCGTGCTCGTAGAGCTGGCCCTCCAGCCACGCAAACAGGGGGCCATGCGGCGCCGGCAGCTCGCACAGCATCGTGCGGTCTTCGCTGGAAAGACCGCTCCAGGCTGCCATGTGGGTCAGCAAAATGCGCGCGGCGTGATCGGCCCGGCTGGCCGGTGCGCTGCGCCCGCCCGGGCGTGTGCGCGCGCCAAATTCTTGTGATGATTCGTGGCCATAGCCCTTATAGGGTCTGCGTTGGTAGCTATCGTTTTTGTATTTTTTGCCACTGTAGCCGGCATCACCTTTGCCGGACTTCGGCGGGCCGTTCCAGACCTCCGTCAATTCCCGGCTGCTGAGCTGCACCAGATCGGCAATCTCGCTCAAGAGCTGGCGCTTGAGCGCGCCCTCGGGCAATTGGCTCCACAGCGGTTTGGCGTTGCTGGCCAGGTGGGCGCGGCCTTCGGCGCTGTTCAGGTCGCAGCCGTCCCGCGCCGCCTCGATCATGAAGCGCGACAGCGGCGTGGCCTCGGACACATAGCGCGCGAACGCGTCCTTGCCGAACTCGCGGATGTAGCTGTCCGGGTCGTGCTCGGATGGCAAAAACAGGAACTTGACGCTGCGCACGTCGCTGGCGTAGGGCAGCGCGCCGTCCAGCGCCTTGCGCGCGGCGCGGCGACCGGCGGCGTCGCCGTCGAAACTGAACACCACCGAATCGGTGAAGCGAAACAGCTTTTGCACATGCTCGGGCGTGCAAGCCGTGCCCAGCGTGGCCACGGCGTTGGGAAAGCCCAGCTGCGCCAGCGCAACCACGTCCATATAGCCTTCGGTCACCAGCACGTAGCCGTGCTCGCGCAGCGCGTTGCGCGACTCGAACAGACCGTACAGCTCACGGCCCTTGCTGAACACCGGGGTTTCAGGCGAGTTGAGGTACTTGGGCTTTTCATCCCCCAGCACGCGCCCGCCAAAACCGATGCATTCGCCCTTGACGTTGCGGATCGGGAACATCACCCGGTCGCGAAAGCGGTCGTAGCGCTTTTCCTCGCCCGTGTCTTCGTCGGCACTGGCGATGACCAGGCCGCTCTCCGCCAGCAGCGGGTCATCGTAGTTGGGGAAGACGCTGGCCAGCGTACGCCAGCCTTCGGGCGCGTAGCCCAGGCCGAACTGCCGGGCAACCTCGCCCGACAGGCCCCGGCCCTTCAAATAATCCACCGCCTTGTGCGAGCTTTTGAGGTGCTTTTTGTAGGCGTCGCAGGCCTTCTCCAGTACGTCGGACAAGGTCGCCTGCTTTTGCCGCTGTTCGGTGGCACGCGCCCGCTCCTGCGGCGACGCATCGTCTTCCGGCACCTGCATGCCGTACTGCTGGGCCAGGTCCTTCACGGCCTCGACAAAGTTCATGCCCGCATGCTCCATCAGGAAGCTGACGGCATTGCCGTTCTTGCCGCAGCCGAAGCAGTGGTAGAACTGCTTGGACGGGCTGACGCTGAACGAAGGTGATTTCTCGGCGTGAAACGGGCACAGCCCCATGAAATTGGCGCCGCCCTTCTTGAGCTGCACATAGCGACCGACGATCTCCACCACGTCGGCGCGGGCAATCAGCTCCTGGATGAAAGACTGGGGAATGGACACCCCGGTATTTTGACCCATCGCCGGGCTATCGCCCGCCACAAGTTTGGTGTCAAACTGCGCTAATGCAATACTGCTCCAAGGAGGCCCGCGATGACATCCATTTTTGACCGTGATCTGCCGCGCAACGAGGCCAACCATGCGCCCCTGTCGCCGCTGTCCTTCATCGAGCGCACGGCCGAGGTCTATCCTGACCGCCTGGCGGTGGTGCACGGCAGCTTGCGCCGCAACTGGGGCGAGTTGTACGAGCGCTGCCGCCGCCTCGCCAGCGCGCTGACCCGCCGCGGCATAGCCAAGGGCGACACGGTGGCAGTGATGCTGCCCAACACGCCGCCCATGGTCGAGGCGCACTTCGGCATTCCGATGGCCGGCGCCGTGCTGAATGCGCTCAACACCCGGCTCGACGCCGAGACCATCGCCTTCATGCTCGACCATGGCGAGGCCAAGGTGGTGATCGTCGACCCGGAGTTTGCGGCCTTGATGCAAAAGGCGTTGACTCTGCGCGAAGGCAAGGAGCCGCTGCTGGTGATCGATGTGACGGACCCGGTCTACGCCGGTCCGGTGCAAAAGATTGGCAGCCTGGATTACGAGGACTTCCTGGGCAGCGGCGACCCGCAATTTGCCTGGAGTCTGCCCGCCGACGAGTGGGACGCGATCGCCCTGAACTACACCAGCGGCACCACGGGCAACCCCAAGGGCGTGGTGTACCACCACCGGGGGGCGGCGATCAATGCAATCTCCAATATCCTCGAATGGGATATGCCCAAGCATGCGACGTATTTGTGGACGCTGCCCATGTTCCACTGCAACGGCTGGTGCTTTCCTTGGACGGTGGCGGCGCGCGCGGGCGTCAATGTGTGCCTGCGCCGGGTCGAGGCGCAGGCTATTTTTCAGGCTATTCGCGAGCATGGCGTCACGCACTATTGCGGCGCGCCTATCGTGCACGGCCTGCTGGTCAATGCACCCGCCGCGATGAAGGCCGGCGTGCCGGCGGGCGTCAAGGCCATGGTGGCCGGCGCCGCGCCGCCCGCGTCCATGATCGAAGGCATGGAGCAGATGGGTTTTGATCTGACCCACGTGTATGGCCTGACCGAGGTCTACGGTCCGGCCACGGTCTGCGCCAAGCACGATGCCTGGAACGACCTCGACATCGGCGAGCGCGCCCGCCTGAACGCGCGCCAGGGCGTGCGCTATCACCTCCAGCGCGACGCGCGCGTGCTCGACGCCGAGACGATGAAACCGGTGCCTTGGGACGGTGAGACCATGGGCGAGATCATGTTCCGCGGCAACATCGCGATGAAGGGCTACCTCAAGAACCCGAAGGCCACTGAGGAAGCCTTCGCGGGCGGCTGGTTCCACAGCGGCGACCTGGCGGTGATGTACCCCGACGGCTACATCAAGATCAAGGACCGCAGCAAGGACATCATCATCTCGGGCGGTGAGAACATCTCATCGATCGAGGTCGAGGACGTGCTGTACCGCCACCCTGCCGTGCTCACGGCCGCTGTGGTGGCCAAGCCTGACGCGCGATGGGGCGAGACGCCGTGCGCCTTCGTTGAACTCAAGGCCGGCGCGACGACCACGGCCGAAGAGATCGTGGCTCACTGCAAGCAGCACCTGGCCGGCTTCAAGGTGCCGCGCACCGTGGTGTTCGGCGAGATCCCCAAGACCGCGACCGGCAAGATACAGAAGTTCGAGTTACGCAAGCAGACGGGGTCGGCCGCGGCGATTGATGTGTGATTCCACCGGTTGCTAATTATTTCTTGCTTACCCATCACAACGCTCTCGCGACGCGGGTCGGCGACTCCTGCCGCTACTAGGCATCCGACAAGACGGCCGCTGAAATGAAGACGGCAACGAGCATGACGACGATCGATGTGATGAACCAGCGCACGGTTTTCGCGTATTCGGTTTCGTCGTCGTCCGCCACCCGAAGTGCCCTGAAGAGCGCATAAATCTCCATTGCGATAGGGACGCATATCGCGATGGTGGCCATGACAGAGCGGGGCGTCCAGTCGCCAGGTGCCTCGAATGCCCAGAACCGCAGGAATGCCAATGAGAAGCCGATGAAGACGGTGATCGCCGTCACGATGCCCTGGCGGTAGCCTGCGGGGAGGGGGCGATGCGACCCGGGCTCCGCGACGTTGCTCGCAGAGAGTGATTGCTTCTGGCTCTTCGGGTCGTCCATCGCCGTGTCCCATCGTAGTGTGCTGCTACTGGTCGTCCGTTAAATTCAGCATGGCCACATTCTCCCATCACGACGCCTTCGCGGCGCAGGTCGGCTGCGACGATCGATGTGTCAGTTCATTTGCGGCGCGCACCGCAAAAGACGCGCCCCGTCCGGCGCCAGTGACTGAAGCGTCTAGCCCGGGTTAACCAGCCCGATCGCGTCCGAGGAGTTGGCCGACGGCGTGACTCAACCAGTCTTCAAGACGCTTGATGTCACCCACCAGAATGTAAACAAGAAAATACAGCACACCCAATGCACAGGTGCAACTCAGCCAGGGCGCGGGTCGATCGCTGTCGGGGACGATGTAGTTCGTCACGAAACCCCAATTGCTGCTGCCCAGAACGACAAAGGCGGCAAGGCAGGCGAAGGGCAGGCCGTTGTGGATCCACGCGTTTTCATCCCGCAGAAGAAAATAGGCACCCAGGGACAAGGGCAGGAACCAGTAGTGCATGGCGCGCGGCACACTGAGTGTGGGGACGTCAAGGATGACCGAAATCACGCTGAAAATCAGCATCATGCCAACGACCAAGCCGATGGTGGCTGCGCTCTGGTGGTGGCGTGTCAGCATCCATAGTGCCAGACCCAAGGCGACGAAGGCACCATCGAACAGCGCCATGGGCCATATGCCCTCCAGGATGAAATAGACGCCGAACACGCTACCCAAGGCGATCAGCAGGCTGCTGCTGGCAAGGATGGTGAGCCGGGCCCGTCCAACTCGAGTGCGCTGCCAGGCCTGAGTCTCCGCCTCAGTGATTTGGCAGGCATTCTGGGGGAGCGTCGAGGCAATGGATTCATCGAGCCGCGTCAGAGAGTCGTCGAACTGGCTCGGTGTGGCCAGGTGCACCAGCGCAACCGTGCGCACGCGGGCGCGGTGCAAACGGGCCTCCAGCCGATCAATGTCCGCGACAAAAATCTGCAACAGCAGAAACAGCAACAGCATGGCAGCCGAGTTGGTGATCCAGGTGGCGGGTCCACGCACACTATCGGGTATGACGAGCGATGTTGCGAATGCGAAGCGCGAGCTGGAGAAAAAGACCACGCTGGCCAGGCAGCCCCAGGCCAGGCCATGCCGCAGCCACACGTTTTCAT
Organism: Rhodoferax sp.; assembly: GCA_039923645.1. Taxonomy (GTDB): domain Bacteria; phylum Pseudomonadota; class Gammaproteobacteria; order Burkholderiales; family Burkholderiaceae_C; genus Rhodoferax_A. Next base: position 13,489 of record JBDTCK010000037.1, on the reverse strand, counting down.
GCTTGAGCATCAAATAGGCGGCTACCGCCAGCGGTATCAGGAAATGCTCGATTGAGCGCGGTACCTGGGCATCTGGAATGTCGAAAAAGAGTGTCAGTGCAAACAGGCGGATAAACAGACTGCCCACCAGCAAAATGGCGGCGCCGCGCAGCCGACCACGCCGCGCCATTCGGATGGCGACGACGCCGCCCAGGATCACCGCACAATCAGCGCCTGTAACCATCCATTCACCGCGAATGGCAAAAAATGCGACCCAGGGAGCACCAAACAGGATCGATGCCAGACCGCCGAGGATCACGACGACCCGAACGCGCCGGGTATGTGAGTCACCGGCGTTCTGGAGTCCGATCGTGATCGGCGGGACGGCGTCCAGCGTGTCCACGAATGCATTGTGGCGCGAATTGGGTCTTGGGCGCGATTTATATTGCGGCAGAATTACCCGTGGCCATCCACCCTTCCTGCGTGTGCGGCCGATCAGGAGTTGTGTTTGGAGCCGTGCTCATTTATAGATGATGTTCATGGCCACCAGCAGCATCAAGCCGACACCGACCAGAGGACCGATGAAGGCGCCGACGCTGTCTAGGGCTTGACGCAGGCCGACGGAAGCACCGAGAAGGCGATGGGTTGTGATGTCGGCGACCAGTGCGTACCGCGGCGCACCGCAAATGTCTTTGCCAAAGCGGTCCAGCTGACGATGAGGGCGATCGATTCGGGCGGCCGTTGGATAAGTCCGACGGCGGTGACGCTAATGCCCAGGGTCGTGACCATGAACATCGGCAGCAGGCTGACAAAGCGGAGGTTCAAACCCTCTGGGAATTTGCCCGGCGGCAGCGATGGAAGTTCTGGGCATGAAGCGCTATCCGCGGGGCGAACTGTGTCTAGTGGGTATGCCCTTCGGGGCACTGGTGGATTTCGATGGTTGCATGCACGATTTCTTCATGCTGCGACAGCCAGCCGCGTACCGCTTCGGGAGTCAATTCCTCGTCATGTGTCACGAGACTGATGGCGCACGAATAGCATGACTTGCCGACACGCCAGACGTGCAGGTCGGCGATGCATGTCTCGCCCAGCTTGCCATCCTGTGCGATGGCCTGGCGAATCTCATCGACCACGGGGTGGTCCATTTCACGGTCGAGCAGGATCTTGCCGGTATCCGCAATAAGACGCCTGGCCCACAACGCCACGACGATCGCCCCCGCGATGCCTGTCATGGGATCCAGCCAGGCCAGGCCATAGAGCCAGCCGCCCACCAGCGCCAGGATGGCGAGCACCGAGGTCGCGGCGTCGGCCATGACATGGACGTACGCGGATCGGAGGTTCAGGTCGTGGTGATGCCCATGGCCGTGCTGCGCCTGATGCGCGTGAAGCGCGTGAAGCGCGTGATGATGGTGGCCGCCCTGGTCGTGATGATGCGCGGTGCCGAGGATGAAAGCGGAAGCGATGTTCACCACCAATCCGAGCGCGGCAATGATGATGGCCTCCTGGTAGCGAATCGGCGCCGGCGATACCAGTCGCTCGATGGAACCCGCCACCATCAGCACCACGACCACCAGCAGGAAGATGGCGCTGGCGAAGCCTGCCAGCACTTCAATCTTCCAGGTCCCGAACGCGAAGCGCCGGTCGCCCGCGTAGCGCCGGGCCGCCGCGTAGGCGAAGGCGCTCAGGCCGATCGCGACCGCATGCGAGCTCATATGGAAACCGTCGGCAAGCAGGGCCATGGAGTTGTACCCCCAGCCGGCCGCAATCTCGAGCACCATCATGGCGGCCGTGATCCACATCACGGCGCGCGTGCCGCGCTCACCCGCGCTATTGCCCTGGTCGAACTGGTGTGTGTGGCTCCACGCGCTCATGTGGTGGGTATGCATGGGTTGCTCCTTCAGAAAACAGTGTCGACATTGAGCATTGTCAGTTAACCGGGAACGCCAGGTATGAGGGCGGCAAACCCACGGGCCAGCTGCATCGGAACCTTCTGCCAGACGGTATCCCTGGTGCCGCCGGCGCTGCATCGCTGGCGGAAGCGCAAAGCGTCAGCCAATGCCTGTGGGCCATTCGCGATTCCAATCGCCGCGTGGGGCTGCCCTAACCGCGCGCCGATGCCGGCATAACGCTCAGCAGCGCACGGCCCCGTCAGCCCTGCACACAACTGAAGATGTGCGCCTGGATCTTTGTGTCAACCGGCCCAGTGCCGAATTGTCCGGCGATCGCGGCGGCGCACGCTGAGGTGGCCTGCGCCACACTGGCACCGGAACGAGCCTCGATCTCGTTGCGCAAGAGTGTTCCCTGGCAATACGCCATGGCGGGCACATGGGCCGACGAAGCGCGACTACGCGCTGCAATGGTCTCGAAACGTGGCACTGCGTTGAACCCCGCCGCTGCGAGGTCGCGACTGATTGCGGCAGGATCGAAATAACCGTGCGGCGTGCGCGCCATGAAGAGTGGCGGGTCATCGGGGAACAGGCCGGCAAGCTCTGCTGTGACCGTATTCGCAAACTCATTTTCCTCGATGCGATCCCAGACGTTGAACAACAGCACACCGCCGCGACGCAGCACGCGCCGTGCCTCGGAGAACGCGCGCGCCTTGCCGGGGAAGAACATCACGCCGAACTGGCACACGACGACGTCGAACACCTGATTGTCGAACGGTAGCAACGTCGCGTCCGCTTGTTGCCACTGCACTGGGCGCCTCGTGCCGACTGCCTCGGCACGGTCCAGCATCGACTGATTCAGGTCGGTTGCAACCAGGTCAACCTGGATGGGCAACGCATGCGCCATCGCACGCGTGACCACACCCGTGCCGGCAGCGATCTCAAGCACGCGCGACGGAGCGAGAGCTGCCACACGGCGCGCGAGATCGGCGGCATAGGGTTCGAAAATCAATGGAACTAGGAGGCTGTCGTAGAGCTCCGGAATCGAACCGGTGAAGAGTGTGTCCGAGTCTGACCTGTCCATGGGGTAACTCTCCTCGCGGGTGTGCCTTGATCTTAGATGCTATGGAGCCGATTGAACAGCGATCCTGAATTGCGGGAGGCGTCCGCCCGGCTGCAAGTGTCTGCTGGCGGCCGGAGTCGTCATCGGCGATGGCGGATTTCGGTGAGGCACCGCATGCGGATCCAACTTTCCCCGGTGATTCTGGATCCGCACGCCGTTGAGTCGACTGACAGTGCGATGAGATCTTTAACGACACTACCAAATAAATAGCGCGCTTCCAACGCTGGACGTGGACTAGTCGCCAAGTCGACTCGTATTCCGGTCACTCGCCGAGTACCACGCCTTCGCGTCGCGGGTCCGCGCCGCCCAGCCACTTCGCCCCGCCACGGACTTCGCCACGCATGATCGCCTGCAGGCCGCTGGTCAGCGCATGTTCCTGCACCCGGTGGCCGCGCCCGCGCAGCGCTTGCACGGTGGCGTCGTGAAAGCGGCCGTCCTCCAGCAACAGCGGGCCACCGAGCGTGCCGAAGTTGGGCAGGGCTATGGCCTGCTGCGGGGTCAGGTGCCAGTCGAGTACGCCATACAGCGTCTTGGCGACAAAGTGAATGATCATCGCGCCGCCCGGACTGCCGGTGCTGAGCACCAGTGCGCCGCTGGCGTGGTCGAACACCAGCGTGGGCGCCATCGATGAACGTGGCCGCTTGCCCGGCTGCACGCGGTTCGCGACCGGGCGACCCTGCGCGTCGGCCGGTGTGAAGCTGAAGTCGGTGAGCTCGTTGTTGAGCAGGAAGCCTCCGCCGAGTGCGGCGTTGGTGGTCACCATCTGGCGTGCGCCGAACGCGTCTTCGATCGTCGTCGTCATGGCCAGCGCGTTGCCATACGCATCGACGATGCTGATATGCGAGGTACCGTGCTCGGGCTGTATCGGCATGGGTGCGTAGCTGGTCTGCACGGCGCCGGGCACGCCTGCGCTCACGGCCTTCATCGCTGGCGCGCCGGGGCGTAGGTCGATCCGGCTCGCGCGCTGCGCCAGATAGCCGGGCACGAGCAGGCTGGCCCAGCTGCCCGCTGGCGGGCGCACGAAATCGGGGTCTCCAACGTAACGCGCGCGGTCGGCGAAGGCCAGCCGTGAAGCCTCGGTGTAAAGATGCAGCCACTGCGCCGACGGCAGGCCTTCCTGCAGCGGCAGGGCGGCTGCGTTCGTGTGGTTCAGGATGCCCAGGATCTGGTCGATGGCGATCGCGCCCGAACTCGGCGGCGGAAAGCCGCACAGGCGGTACTCGCGCGCGCCGACCCGATAGCGGCTGAAGATGGGCGCACGCTTTTGCGCTTGATAGCCCGCCAGGTCGGCCAGCGTGAGCAGCCCCGGGTTGGTCGGGTGCTGGCGCACCTTGTCGACGATCGCTTGCGCCACCGCGCCCTCCAGCAGGCCGCGGGAACCGTTGGCTGCAATATTTTTTAGTATTTCGGCCAGCGCGGGGTTGCGCAGCAGGTGGCCGACCGCGCGCGGACTGCTATCTGTGTTGTAAAAGTAGGCACCGGCAACCGGGTCGCGCCGCAGGTACTTGTCGTCCCGCAGCAGGCCGTTCAGCCGCGCGCTGACCTTGAAACCGCCCTCGGCCAGCCGGATGGCCGGTTCGAACAGGCTGGCCCACGGCAGCCGGCCATGCTGGCGCTGCGCCATCTCGAGCATGCGCACGGTGCCTGGCACGCCGACGGCGCGGCCGCCGACCACCGCTTCATGGAAGGGCATCGGTCTGCCGTCGGCGCCCAGAAAAAGGTTCTCGCCGGCGGCCGCAGGGGCCGTTTCGCGTCCGTCGAAGGCCTCGGCGGTGTGCCCGTCGAAATGCAGCAAAAACGCGCCGCCGCCCAAGCCGCTGGATTGCGGCTCGACCAGCGCCAGCACCATCTGCACCGCCACGGCCGCGTCGATGGCACAGCCACCGGCCTTGAGGATCTGGCAGCCGGCCTCGGTGGCCAGCGGATTGGCCGCGGCCACCGCGAAGCGGCTGCCGCTCCAGCCGGGCTTGTCGGTATAGCCCGACGCGGCTTCGGGCTGCGCGGGTGCCGTGTCGTCCAGGAGTGGTGCGCCGGCACAGTCCGCGAGATACGCGCCGGGCGCCAGTGCGGCAGCGGCGCCCCATCGAAGGGCGTTGCGGCGCGTCGTGGTTTTAAACAATAAAGGCTCCTCGCCCTTGATTGATGGTCGCTGATAGCTACTAAAAGTGAAGCGACCGGCAAGCCGATGCGCCTCAGCGCGGTGCCAGTCGAACCGCGCCGTCGAGCCGGATCACCTCGCCATTGAGCATGTCGTTCTCGAAGATGTGGCGCGCCAGTTTGGCGTAGTCCTGCGGCGTGCCCAGGCGGCTCGGGAACGGCACGCTGGCGGCCAGCGAGTCCTGCACTTCCTGGGGCATGCCGAACAGCATGGGCGTGCCGAACAGGCCCGGCGCGATTGTCATGTTCCGGATGCCGTTGCGCGCCAGGTCACGTGCGATCGGCAGCGTCATGCCGACGATGCCGCCCTTGGAGGCGCTGTACGCGGCCTGGCCGATCTGCCCGTCGTACGCGGCGACCGATGCGGTCGAGATCAGCACGCCGCGCTCGCCGGTCGCCTCGGGCTGGTTCTTGCACATGGCCTCGGCCGCAAGACGGATCATGTTGAAGCTACCGACCAGGTTCACCATGACGGTCCTGCTGAACACGCTCAAGGCATGCGCACCGTTCTTGCCCACGGTCTTCTCGGCAGGCGCGATGCCCGCGCAGTTGACCAATCCCATCAGCTTACCCATGGCCGTGGCCCTGGCGACGGCGGCCTGGCCGTTGGCCTCGTCGCTGACGTCACACCGCACGAACGCGCCGCCAATTTCCCTGGCAACCGCCTGCCCCTTGTCCGCCTGCATGTCGGCAATCACCACGGTACCGCCCTCACTCGCGAGCATGCGCGCCGTGCCTTCGCCCAAGCCCGATGCGCCGCCGGTGACGATGAATACCTTGCCTTTGATTTCCATGCTGAGCTCCTGAAGAAAGTGGGGTGACGTTGACCTCGACGTCAATTATGGTGGATGGCGTATTGGGTGCGGCTACGATAATCCACCGGGATAAACATGCAGCCCAATACACCTTCTTTGCGCCCAAAAATCGTCGCACGTTCACAGCGTCGGCTCCTACTTGCTGCGGCGGCCTCGGCTGCCGGCCTGTTCCTTGCCGGCTGCGCCATGCGCCCCGGCGCCGCGCCGCCGACGCGAACCGAGCCGCCCGTGGCAGTGCCACCTCCTGTACCCAAGCGCCCGGCGCGCATCGGCCTGGTGCTGGGTGGCGGCGCGGCGCGCGGCTTCGCCCATGTCGGAGTGATCCAGGTGCTGGAGGAGGCCGGCATCAGACCCTACCTTGTGGTGGGAACTTCGGCTGGCAGCCTGGTGGCGGCGCTGTACGCCAGCGGCAAGACTGGCGCGCAACTGCAGAAGGTGGCGATGTCGATGGAGGAGGCCGCGTTCACCGACTGGATGCTGCCGCTGTTTGGCCGCGGCATGCTGCGTGGCGACGGTTTGGCGCGCTATGTGAATGAGCAGGTTGGTGGACGGCCGATCGAAGCCATGCCCCTGCGCCTGGGCATTGTCGCGACCGACCTGAACAGCGGGCAGGGCGTGCTGTTCCAGCGCGGTGACACCGGTACCGCCGTGCGCGCCTCCAGCGCGGTGCCCGCGATCTTCGAGCCCGTGAGGATCGCAGGCCGTAACTATGTGGACGGCGGGCTGGTGGCGCCTGTGCCGGTGGACTATGCGCGCCAGATGGGCGCCGAGCTGGTGGTTGCCGTGGATATTTCCAGCCCACCCGAGGGCAATCCCGCAGATGACACTCTGCAGATTTTGTTGCAGACCTTTGCGATCATGAGCAAGAGCATCAACCGCTACGAGTTGCGGGACGCGGATCTGGTGGTGCGTCCGCCCCTGAGTGGCGTGAGAAGCTCGGACTTCGCAGCGCGACGCCGCGCCATCGAGGCCGGCCGGCAGGCCATGCGGCAGTTGCTGCCGAAGTTGAAGCAACTGATCGAGGCTGGGGCCAGGCCCGTCAATCCATAAAAAAAAGGCCCCATCTTGCGATGAGGCCTTAACGGATCCCTGAGCCCGAAGGCCGCGAAAAGATCCGAGGAGACAATCGTTACGAATTAACGCTTGCGGGCGCCTGCAGCAACGCTGGCGGTGGCCGACTTCGTGGCGCTGGCGGCAGTTGCTGCGGCGCTGTTGAAGTTGGCTTCGGCCATGTCGGTGGCTTGCTTGACGGCCTTTTGCACGGACTCGTAAGCGTTTGTGGCAGCAGCCACGGCGCTCTTCATCACCGCAACAGCCGTTTCCGAGCCAGCAGGGGCGTTCGAGGCAGCGCTGTCGATCAGGCCGGCGAATTTCTGCTGCGTGTCTGCGGATTGGGCTTCGAAAGCCTTGGTGAACTCGGCGCCCGTGCCTTGAGCGATGTCATACAGATGACGGCTGTACGCGGCAGTCTTCTCGGCCAGGGGTTGCAACAGGCCGGCTTGCAGTGCCAGCAGCTCTTGGGCGTCCTTGACGCTCAGGGCAGCTCGCGTGGTGTCAGCGGCTTCGGCCAGCGCAGCCTTGGAAGCGGTCACGTTCAGCTGGACCAGTTTTTCAACGCCTTCGAAGGCTTTGGTGGTCAAACCAAACAGGGTTTCAACATTGGCCTTGTGGGCGGCCAGGATTTGTTCAGCGGTCAACATATTAATCTTTCCAGTAGTGAGGGTAATGGGGTCAATATCTGCTCTGAATCCGGCTCGGGCTCCGTGTTATGTTGCAGTGCAGCATGGAATGAATTATAGGGTTATCCCCAGCTATTACAAGCGTTTAATGCTGCAACGCAGCATATTAGGTGTGACTTCCTAGAAGCCAGTTGGACACAATCGCGGGATGCTCGCGTTCTATTCGGATCACTTCGTGCTGCCCTTGCCGCAAGGGCATCGATTCCCGATGGCCAGGTACCGCTTGCTGCGGGACCGGGTGGCGCAAGAGTTTCCGCAAGTACGTATGCGCGAGGCGCCGCGCGCCAGCGATGGCGAATTGGCGCTGGCCCACAGTCCGGCTTACATCAATGCGCTGGACGATGGCAGCATCCTGACCGCGCAACCGGCGGCCATGCGCGAGATTGGTTTCCCCTGGAGCGGGGCGATGGTAGAGCGCTCGCGCCGTTCGGTCGGCGCCACCGTGGCCGCCGTGCGCGAGGCCATGGGTTTCGCCGGCGACGGCCGCCCTGGGCTGGCCGCCAACATGGCTGGCGGCACGCACCACGCTTATGCCGACAAGGGCGGCGGCTTTTGTTTTTTCAATGACGTCGCCGTGGCGGCCCGGCTGATGCAGGCCGAGTGGGGCCGGTTGCACAAGGCGCCGTTGCAGGTGGCGGTGGTCGACCTGGACGTGCACCAGGGCAACGGCACAGCCAGCATCTTTCGCGACGATGCCAGCGTATTCACCCTGTCCCTGCATGGCGAGAAGAATTTGCCGTTTCGCAAGGAGTGTGGTGATCTGGACGTGAGCCTGCCCGACGGCTGCGGCGACGCGCCTTATCTGGACGCGCTGGAGCGCTCGCTCGACGAGCTGGGCCGCCGGTTCGATCCGGGCCTGGTGATTTACCTGGCCGGCGCCGACCCGTTCGAGGGCGACCGGTTGGGGCGGCTCAAGCTCAGCTATGGCGGACTGGAAGCGCGTGACCGGCGCGTGTTCGAGTGGGCCTGGCAGCGCCGCGTGCCAACGGCCTTTGTCATGGCGGGCGGCTATGGCGTCGATATCCGCGAGACCGTCCAGGTGCAGATCAACACCTACCGCGTGGCGCTGGCGTACTGGCAACGCTGGCAAAATACCCGGCCATGAACGACGCCCCCAAGATCATCCCGGAGCCGGCGAGTGCCTACCCCGTGTTTCGCCCCATCGGCAGCCGCTGGATGGACAACGATATGTACGGCCATGTCAACAACGTCATCTACTACAGCTGGTTCGACACGGCGGTGAACAGCTACCTGATCGAGCAGGGCGCGCTCGACATCCACCAGGGCGACACCATCGGCCTGGTGGTCGAGACGCACTGCAACTACTTCTCGCCCATTGCCTTTCCACAAGCGGTGCGGGCCGGAATTCGGGTGGCGGCCCTTGGCACCTCGAGCGTGCGCTACGAAATCGGCCTGTTTGCCGAGAATGAAACCACGACGGCCGCCAAAGGGCATTTCGTTCATGTCTATGTGAACCGGCACACCCGCCGGCCCGTGCCGCTGCCCGGCCCCTTGAAAACCGTTCTGGAGAAACTTGCTTGAGCGTCACGAATGAACCGGGCCATGCGGCGACGGCGGCCGCAGCCGTAGACCAAGCCATCGACAGCCGCATGTCGATACGCGCTTTCCTGCCGCAAGCCGTGCCGCGCGAGACCATCGCGCACCTGCTGCAGGTAGCGGCGCGTGCGCCCTCGGGCACCAACACCCAGCCCTGGAAGGTGTATGTGCTTGCCGGCGCCAGCCGCGCTGCGCTGGTTGACAAGGTCTGCGCCGCGCACGACGCCATCCGCGCGAACCCCGCGCTGGGCGCCGAGTACCGCGAAGAGTATGACTACTACCCGCGGAACTGGGTCAGCCCCTACATCGACCGGCGCCGCGAAAACGGCTGGGGCCTGTACGGCCTGCTGGGCATTGCACGGGGCGAGAAGGACAAGATGCATGCGCAGCACCAGCGCAACTTCCGTTTCTTCGATGCGCCCGTGGGCCTGATGTTCACGATGGGGCGCGTATTGGAACGCGGCAGCCTGCTGGACTACGGAGCCTTCCTGCAAAACATCATGGTGGCGGCGCGCGGCCACGGCCTGCACACCTGCCCCCAGGCAGCCTGGAACGGCTTTGCCAAGATCATCCTGCCGCACGTTGGGGCCGGGCCCGACGAGATGCTGGTGTGCGGCATGTCGCTCGGCTACGCCGACGAGGTAGCGCTGGTGAACAGCTACCGCACACCGCGGATCGCGGCCGCCGACTTCACGACCTGGCTCGAGTAAGCGGCCCGTGGTTTTTGTCGCCATCCAGTTCCTCAATGGCCTGAGCTATGCCACCACGCTATTCCTGATGGCGGCCGGGTTGACGCTGATCTTCGGCGTCACCCGCATCATCAATTTCGCCCATGGAAGCTTTTTCATGCTGGGCGCGCTGCTGGCTGCGCACTGGGTCACCGACTGGTATCCGGCGTGGGGCGAGAGCGCCGCGCTCTACGCACTCGCCATGCTCCTGGCGGCGCTGTGCGCAGGCCTGGTAGGGGCTGCGGTTGAGTTCCTGGTGCTGCGGCGCATGTACGGCGTGCCCGAGCTGTACCAGCTGGTGACCACCTTTGGCCTGGCGCTGGCAATGCACGACGCGATGCGCTGGGGCTTCGGGCCCGATGAGGTGTTCGCACCGCGCTTTCCGGGCCTGAAGGGTTCCATCGAACTCTGGGGCCAGTTCTTCCCGGCATACCAGCTCGTCACCATCGCACTCGGCCCGCTGGTCTGGCTCGGGCTGCACGCGCTGCTGCGCTGGAGCCGTTTTGGCCAGCAGCTGCGCGCCGCCACCCAGGACCGTGGCATGCTCGCCGCACTGGGTGTCAATCCCAAGCCGTTGCTGCTCGGGGCTGTCGTGCTGGGTTGCGTGCTGGCCGGACTGGGCGGCGCCCTGTCGCTGCCGCGCGAGCCGGCCAATTTGCAGATGGACATGAACGTGATCGTCGAGACTTTTGTCGTCGTCGTCACCGGCGGCCTGGGCAGCATCAGCGGAGCGTTTCTTGCGGCGTTGCTGATCGGGCTGATCCACGCCTTTGGTTTGAGCCTCATTCCGCAGGCCACGCTGGTGCTGGTGTTCCTGACCATGGCCGTGGTGCTGGCGCTGCGCCCGCTCGGGTTGCTGGGGCAGCCGCTTGATGCGGGCCCTGCCGAAATTCCGCAAAAACTCATGCTGGCCCCCGCCAGTCCTTGGTGGACCGCTATTGTTTTCGTGGTCGCTGTGGTGTTTTGTTTCGTGGCATGGCAGGCTGGTGACTACTGGCGCTCACTCGCGGCGGATGGTCTGATCCTGCTGATTTTCGGGGTCAGCCTGCAGGCCATGATGGCGCTGGGTGGCCTGGTCAGTTTTGGCCACGCCGCATTTTTTGCCCTGGGTGCCTACGGCGCGGCCCTCGCCGGTACCGCCTGGAGTGCAACGCTGCCGCTGGCGCTGGCCACGGGCTGCGCGGCGGCCTTCGTCGTCGCGGCCGTGTTCGGCGCGGCCGTGGTGCGCAGCGGTGGCGTCTACCTGGCAATGCTGTCGCTGGCGCTGGCGCAGGTGGTGTGGGCCACTGCCACACAGTGGGTGGGTTTGACCGGGGGCGACAACGGCGTCATCGGTTTGAATCTGGTCACCGACGGCACGCGCGCGCCGTTTTACGCGCTGCTGGTGCTGCTGGCGCTGCTCAGCGTCTGGGCGCTGCGCCGGCTCGGGCGCTCCACTTTTGGCGCCGCGCTGCAGGCCGTGCGCGATGCGCCGCAGCGGGCCGCAGCCTCGGGCCTGTCCGTGGGGTGGATCAAGTACCGCATCTTTGTCGGGAGCGCGGTGCTCGCAGGCCTGGCGGGTGGCCTGTTTGCCGCGCACAAGGGGGCCGTGTTTCCGTCCAGCGCGGGCGTGTCAACCTCGCTCGATGCGCTGCTGGTCGTGCTGCTGGGCGGCATGCATCAGTTGTGGGGCGCCGCGGTGGGCAGCCTGGTGCTGACCTGGGCCAGCGCAGAACTGGGGCAAGGCTTTGATTACTGGCGCGGTGCGCTCGGCGTGTTTGTGGTGCTGATCATGGTGCTGTCGCCGTCGGGGCTGCTCGGATTGCTCTCCAAATTGCAGCGCCCTCGGCATGCGCCGGCACCGGCGTCAGATCGAGGCCGGTAATGCTGCAGGTACGCGATCTTGTCAAATACTTCGGCGGCGTCAGGGCGGTCGATGGCGTCAGCTTTGAAGTGCATGCCGGCGAGTGCGTGGCCTTGATCGGCCCCAATGGCGCGGGCAAATCAACCTGCTTTGCCTGTATCGCCGGGCAGCACCGGCCAACCAGTGGTGAGGTGGTGTGGGCAGGCCAGCGCATCGACGCCCTGGCACCCGCGCAGCGGCTGGGGCGCGGCGTAGCGCGCACGTTTCAGGTGGCGCAGACCTTCGAGGCGCTCACGGTGCTACAAAATTTGCAGTTGCTCATGACTGCCAGGCGCGGGCTACCGGCCTGGAACGTGCTTGACACGGCGGCGGTGCAGGCTGCCAACCAGTTGCTGACGCGAGTCGGCCTGCAGTCTGTGGCGAATGCCGACGTGCTCGGCTTGTCCTATGGCGCCAAAAAGCGGCTGGAGCTGGGCATCGCGCTGGCCGGGCTGGGCGAAGGCGCGCCGGGCGCCTTGGACGCTCACGCCCATGGCGCGCCGAGGCCGCGACTGCTGCTGCTGGACGAGCCCGCCGCCGGCCTGGCCGAGCCCGAGCGCGTGGCGCTGATGCAGCTGGTCAGGTCGCTTGCGGTTGAGGGCGTGGCCGTGCTTTACACCGAGCACAACATGGACGCGGTGTTCGGTGTGGCCAATCGGGTGCTGGTACTGATCGAAGGACGACTCGCGGCGCAGGGTACGCCGTTGGATATCGCGCGTCATCCCGAGGTGCGCAGCCGCTACCTGGGCCATTCCTTTGATATGGACAGACCATGACGCCGCGCGCTGATCACGCCATCTATTCGCGACCCCACGAGGCGGGTGCGGGCGCGCTGCATCCGGCCTTGTCGCGAACCCGCCATGCTTGAAGTGCGCGACCTCAACGTCTGGTACGGCGCTGCACAGGCCTTGTTCGACGTGTCGCTGCAGGTCAGCGGAGGCGAGCTGGTGGTGCTGCAGGGGCTCAATGGGGCCGGCAAATCCACCCTGTTGCGAGCCATTATGGGCATGAGCCCACGTGTCACGGGCACTATCAGCTATCAAAATCAAAGCATCGAGCGATGGGAACCGTACCGGCGCGCGCGTGCCGGGCTGGGCTATGTGGCCGAGGACCGTCGCTTGTTCACGGGCCTGACGGTGCGAGAAAACCTGCACGTGGCGGCGTACGCCGATGCGCCAGCGCGCGAGGCGCAGGCGCTGCAGTTGTTTCCGGCGCTGGCCAACATGATGGACCGGCCGAGCGGGCGCATGAGTGGCGGCGAGCAGCAGATGCTGGCGGTCGCGCGCACCCTCATGACTGGCGCCACACTGCTGCTGCTCGACGAGCCCTGCGAGGGGATCGCCCCGTTGCTGGTCGAGGCCATCGTCGAAGCGTTGCTAGCGCTCAAGCGCGAAGGCGTCACCTTGCTGGTTGCTGAACAGAACCGCGTCCTGGCGGCCCACGCGGACCGTGCCTTGACATTGGTGGCAGGGCAGTTGCGCGAGCGCTAGCCGCCGGGGTCTACTCGGATTTGTCGAAGACGTAGCTTGGGTTGCGCTTTTCCCAGTCCTTGATCTGCTGCTCGGCCACATCCTTGGTGATGCCCATGCGTTCCTGGATACGGCCGACCAGCTGGTCACGCTT
>JBDTCK010000036.1:0-2820 GCA_039923645.1 Rhodoferax sp. | reverse complement strand
GGAGGGCTTGCGGGATACCGCTCCGTTGATGCTGACCGCGCCGGCCTCGATCAACTGCTGCAGGTAACTGCGCGAAAACTCCGGCACCAGCGCCACCAGCGCCCGGTCCAGCCGCTCGCCGTGCTGGGCCGCGCCTATCGTGAGCGCGCGCAGTTCGACCTCGGGCCCTGTCTCCGCCGCATCTTCGTGGGCCTGCAGCGGTTCCTCGCCCGCGGGGGCGCTCGATATAATCAACCGGCTTTGTTTCAAGAAAGTTACCTGTGACACTTCGTGCCAAATTATCGGTTGTCCCCGTGTTGCTGCTGGTGAGCCTGGGCGCGTTCGTATCGGGCTGCTCCACCACGACCAAGGATGAGACCATTGGCTGGAGCCCCAACAAGATTTACTCGGAAGCCAAGGACGAGATGGACTCGGGTGGGTATGAAAAGGCCGTTCCCCTGTTCGAAAAACTGGAGGGCCGTGCGGCGGGAACACCCCTGGCGCAACAAGCGCAACTCGACAAGGCGTACGCGCAATACAAGAGCGGCGATCAGGCACAGGCCATCGCCACGCTGGACCGGTTCATGAAACTGCATCCCACCAGTGCCGGCATGGACTACGCGCTTTATCTCAAGGGTCTGGTCAATTTCAATGACGACCTGGGTCTGTTCTCTTTCCTGACACACCAGGATCTGTCCGAGCGCGACCAGAAGGCGGCCAAGGATTCGTTCGAGTCCTTCAAGGAGCTGGCGAGCCGGTTCCCCGATTCGCGTTACACGCCCGATGCACGCCAGCGTATGACCTATATCGTCAACTCGCTGGCTGCCTATGAAGTACACGTAGCGCGCTACTACTACACGCGTGGCGCCTATGTGGCGGCCATCAACCGCTCCGAGGTCGCCTTGAAGGACTACCGTGATGTTCCTGCGCTGGAGGAAGCCTTGTACATCATGATCAAGTCCTACGACGCACTGGGCATGACCAAACTGCGCGATGACACCCAGCGTGTCATGGAAAAGAGTTATCCGAAAAGCACCTATCTGAGTGGCGGGTTCAAAGCCAAGTCGGATCCATGGTGGAAGATCTGGTGACGTCAGACCGCGTCCTGCGCCCGGCATTCAAAGCCGCCAGCGCCTCGACAAACTCGTCCTGCGACGCAAGCCTTCGCATTGGCGGCAGTGCCCCCAGCAGGCGCCGTCCGTAGCCCATGCTGACCAGCCGAGTGTCACAGACCACCAGGACACCGCAGTCCGACTCGTGCCGAATCAAGCGCCCGGCCCCCTGCTTCAGTGCCACAGCCGCCTCCGGCACAAAATAGTCATTGAATGCGCTGCGCCCCGCGGCCTCGAGGCGTTGCGCGCGCGCCTCCACCAGCGGGTCATTCGGTGGCGGAAATGGCAACTTGTCGATGACCACCAGCTGCAAGGCATCGCCCGGCACATCGATTCCTTCCCAAAACGACGCCGACGCTACCAGCACGCAGCCCGGTGCGCCGCCCGCGTCGCCCTGTCGAAACCGTTCCATCAGGCGGCGCTTGGGCAATTGGCCCTGCACCAGGACATCGACCAGACCGGCGCCTTCAAAGCGGTTTTGCAAGGCCTCGCCAATGCCGCGCAGCGCCCGCAGCGTCGTGGTCAGCACCAGGGTACGGCCACCAAGCTGGCGCACTGCCATTTCGACCAGATCGGCGACTTGCGCACCGTGCGCCGGATCGCTTGGCTTCGGTAAATGGCGCGGCACGTAAACGGCTGCCTGACGCCCGTAGTCGAACGGGCTGCCCACCCGCAAAATCTCTGCCGCGGCAAGTCCGCACGGCTCCGTGAACCAGCTCAACTGCGCATCGTCGCCCAGCGTGGCGGAGGTGAAGATCCAGGCCTTGGTGGGCTGTGCCGCCTGAGGTTCTTGCAGCAGCCGTGTTTGCACCGCCTTGGCGATATCCAGCGGCGACTCCACCAGCCGCAACTGCGTGCCGACATCGATCCAGCGCACGGACTGCAGCGCGCACTTGTCAGAAAAACACGCCACCCGTTCGGCGAACTGGCGGGCACGCTCATGCAGCCGCACGAAATCGGGCGCCATTTCACTGACGGTTTCCAGCGCCACCATGGCCTGGTTGCAGGCGCCACGCAGTTCCTCCATCGCCTCGGCCCAGGCGTTCACGTTCACGCTTTCGGGTACGGCGCCGACCCAGCGCAACTTGGCACCCGCATACGCCTTGCCTACCGCCAGTCGCAGTGCGCGCGCCGCGTGCTCGATCGCCGAAACCACCTGCTGCCAATCGACCAACCCGCGTGCCAGTTGCAGGCCCGCCGCGAGCGTGTCGCATGCAAAATCGAGCAGCTGCCCCGTGCTCAGGCGCGTGCCGAGAAACTGCACACCAGTTTCATTGAGTTGATGCGCCTCATCGAAAATCGCCACCCGTACGGTCGGCAGCAGTTCGGCCATGCCCGATTCGCGCACCGCGAGGTCCGCAAAAAACAGGTGATGGTTGATGACCACCACGTCGGCGGCCAGTGCCTCGCGTCGTGCCAGGTTGACGTGGCAGGCACGAAATTGGGGACATTGGGCACCCAGGCAGTTCTCGCGGGTCGACGTGATCAGAGGGATCAGTGGCGAGCGCTCGTCAAGCCCCGTCATCTCCGCCAGATCTCCAGTGTGCGTCACTTGGGCCCATTGTTCAACTTTGGCCAACGCCCGCAGTGAACTGCGATCAGGAAAATGCGCGTCATGTCGCGCCAGTTCCAGCCGATGCAGGCATAGGTAACTACCCCGGCCCTTCAGCAGGGCGCTGCGCACCGGCAAGCCGAGCGCCTGCACCAGGCGCGGCAGGTCGCGGCCAAA
>JBDTCK010000035.1:0-17796 GCA_039923645.1 Rhodoferax sp. | reverse complement strand
GACGATGCCAGCCAGGCGCGCCATCGCGGCCTTGCCATCGCCCGTGTATTTGAACGGCGCGACTTCGGCGTACGCCCGCTGTGGGTTGTCGGGATACAGTGCGGCCTGGCTGGACACACTGTTGGGCGTGAGAGAGGGCGGTTTAAGCCGGCCATCCTTCACGCCCAGGTCGGCGGGCGCATGCCCCGCCAGCATGCCGAGGTGACCGGCGGCCACAAGCAGGACGGCCAGCGCGGCGATTACCGCCACGGCATATCCGAAGACCTTCAAGACACGCTTCATTGCAGCCTACTTTGTTCCAAAGATGCGGTCACCAGCGTCTCCCAGGCCGGGCAGGATGTAGCCGTGGTCGTTGAGTTGGCGGTCGACGGCGGCGGTGTAGATCGGCACATCCGGGTGTGCCTCGTGCAGCGCGGCAATGCCCTCGGGGCAGGTCAGCAGACAGACGAACTTGATCGACTTCGGGCTCAGTTCCTTGAGCCGCTCGACGGCGGCGATGGCCGAATTGCCGGTCGCCAGCATCGGATCGACGATCACGATGTCGCGCTCTTGCATGTCCTGCGGCATCTTGAAGTAATACTCCACGGCCTTCAGCGTCTTGGGGTCCCGGTACAGGCCCACGTGCCCGACGCGTGCGCCGGGAACCACGGTCAGCATGCCTTCCAGAATGCCATTGCCGGCGCGCAAGATCGAGACGAACACCAGCTTCTTGCCATCGATCACGCGGGCCGTCATCGTTTCCAGCGGAGTCTCGATTTGCACGTCCTGCATCGGCATGTCGCGCGTAACCTCATAGGCCATC
Source organism: Rhodoferax sp. (assembly GCA_039923645.1). Classification (GTDB taxonomy): domain Bacteria; phylum Pseudomonadota; class Gammaproteobacteria; order Burkholderiales; family Burkholderiaceae_C; genus Rhodoferax_A. The sequence continues at coordinate 16,994 of JBDTCK010000035.1, read as the reverse complement.
AGGCTGCTCAGCTCGCCCAGCAGGCGGCGAAATGTGTTGGTCGATGCGTCTTTCCTGCGCATCAGTGTCAGCTTGTGTTGCACCAGCGGGTGCGTGATCACGTGCACATTGGCGGGTAGGGTGGGCATGGTGTGTTGTCGTCTTTCTTCAAAAAATTGCGTCAGTTGCAGGGTATCAGTCCAGCCGTGCCGCCGCGAGGCGCACTTGCGCAGCCCGCTCTGCCTGGCGCGGCAGCGAACTCTGGCGGACGGCCGCCGTGATGGTGGGCGGCGCCACATCCGGATGGCCGGCGTTGAAGGGCGGCGCCGGGTTGTACTCGATGCTGAGCTGGATGGCTTCAGCCACCGCGCGGCCATGCAGGGCGGCCGACACTTCCAGCGCGAAGTCGATGCCGGCCGTGACGCCGCCGCCCGTGATCACCCGACCGTCGGTGACGGTGCGGCCGGTCGCCGGGGTGGCGCCGAAGGCCGGCAGGTAGTCGATCGCGGTCCAGTGCGTGGTCGCGCGGCGCCCGCGCAGCAGGCCAGCCGCCCCAAGTACCAGCGCGCCGGTACAGACCGAGGTGATGTAGCGCGCTCCGCCCGCCAGTTGCCGCACGTAGTCCAGGGTTTCGTCGTCGGTCAGCAGGGCATTCACGCCGAAGCCGCCGGGCACGCAGAGCACGTCGGCCTGCGGCAATTCCTTGAAGGTGGTGGTCGGCAGGATGCGCATGCCGTGTTCGGTGATCACGGGGTCCAGGGATTTCTACACCAGACGGACCTGCGCGCCAGGGCAACGGCAGAACACTTCGTAGGGGCCAGTGAGGTCGAGCTGGGTCAGCGCGGGAAAGAGCAGCAGGGCGAAGGTCGTCATAAAGGTCCCGATGATTGATTTAAACCGGATGATGCGTGGCCTGCGCGATCACGGGCCCAGCAATTGAGCGAAGCGCTCCAGATCCACGTTGCCGCCGCTGATGATCACGCCGACGCGCGCACCCTGCAGCGGTACACCGCCGTGCTGCGCACCCGCGAAGCTGAGACAGCCGGTGGGTTCCACCACCATTTTCATGCGCTCGGCAAAAAAACGCATGGCCTCTATCAGTTGCTCGTCGGTGGCCGTCAGGATGTCGTCCACGTCGCGACGAATGATGGCAAAGGTGTACTGACCTAAAAACTGTGTTTGCGCGCCGTCGGCGATCGTCTTGGGGGTGTCGATGTGCACGATCTCGCCACTGCGGAAGGATTGCTGTCCATCGTTGCCGGCTTCGGGTTCCACGCCGTAAATCTTGCAGCGAGGTGACAGCGCGCGCGCGGCCAGCGCCGAGCCGGACAGCAGGCCGCCACCGCCCAGGCACACGAACAGGTGGTCGAGCTCGCCGACCTCGTCGAACAGTTCCCTGGCTGCGGTGCCCTGGCCCGCCAGCACATCGGGATGGTCATAGGGCGGGATCAGCGTCATGCCGCGCTCAGAGGCAAGGCGCTCGCCGATGGCCTGGCGGTCTTCGGTAAAACGATCATAAGTGATGACCTTAGCCCCGTAGCCGCGCGTGGCCGCCAGCTTGGCGGCAGGCGCATCCAGCGGCATCAGGATCGCTGCCGGCATGCCCAGGATGCGCGCCGACAGCGCGATCGCCTGTGCGTGGTTGCCCGAAGAGAAGGCCAACACGCCCGTCTTGCGCTGTGCGGGCGTGAATTGCGACAGCGCGTTGAAGGCGCCGCGGAATTTGAACGCCCCCATGCGCTGGAAGTTCTCGCACTTGAAGAACAGCTTTGCGCCGAGCAGGGCGTCGGCAGTGCGCGAGCGCAGCACGGGGGTGCGGTGCGCATGGCCCTCCAGCCGGCGGGCCGCAGCGGCGACATCGTCATAGGTGGGGAGTTGCAGTGGAGACATAGCCGGCGGCCGTTTCAACGTTTCTTGCTGCCGAAGATGCCGCCCAGCACGCCGCGAATGATTTCGCGCCCGACGGTCGACCCCATGGTGCGCACGGCCGATTTAGCCATGGACTGGGCCAGCCCATCACGCTGGCCACCGCGTGGGCCGGCGGAGCCAAACAGCACATCGCCCAAGCCTCCCAGAATGCCGCCGGGTGCGCCTTGTTGTGCGGCGCCGGGCTGGCCGGTGCTGGCCGGCGCGGAGGCGCTGCGAGCCCGAAGCACTTCATAGGCCGATTCGCGGTCCACCACTTTTTCGTAGACACCGGCCACCAGCGAGCCCGCGATCAGTGCCTGGCGCTGCGCCGCCGTGATCGGGCCGATCTGGCTGCCCGGCAGCAGCACGTAGGCCCGTTCAGTCACGCTGGGGCGGCCCTTGGCATCTAACAGGCTCACGAGTGCCTCACCCACGGCCAGCTCGGTGATGGCGGTCTCGATTTTCAGCCCCGGCTTTTGCCGCATGGTTTGCGCCGTGGCCTTCACGGCCTTCTGGTCGCGCGGCGTAATGGCGCGCAGCGCATGCTGCACGCGGTTGCCCAGTTGTGCCAGCACGCTGTCGGGAATGTCCAGCGGATTCTGCGTCACGAAATACACGCCCACGCCCTTGGAGCGCACCAGCCGCACCACCAGCTCGATGCGCTCTACCAGCACCTTGGGCGCCTCGTTGAACAGCAGGTGCGCCTCGTCAAAGAAGAACACCAGCTTCGGTTGATCCGGATCTCCAATCTCTGGCAACTGTTCGAACAGCTCCGACAGCATCCACAGCAGGAAGGTGGCATACAGGCGCGGTGAGTTCAAAAGCTTGTCGGCCGCCAGAATGTTGATCACGCCCTTGCCGCCCACCGTCTGCATAAAGTCCGCGATGTTGAGCATCGGCTCGCCGAAGAACTTCTCACCGCCCTGGCTCTCGATCTGCAGCAGGCCGCGCTGGATCGCGCCCACGCTGGCCGCGCTCACGTTGCCGTACTTCGTGGTGAACTGGCCGGCGTTATCGCCCACGTACTGCAGCATGGCGCGCAAGTCTTTCAGGTCGAGCAGCAGCAGGCCGTTGTCGTCGGCGATCTTGAAAACCAGGTTCAGCACGCCGGCCTGGGTGTCGTTCAGGTCGAGCATGCGCCCCAGCAGCAACGGACCCATGTCGGAGACAGTGGCGCGTACCGGATGGCCCTGCTCGCCGAACACGTCCCACAGCATGGTGGGACAGGCCAGCGGTTCGGGCAGGGCGATGCCGCGCTCGTGCAGCACGTCGGCCAGCTTGCCTGCAATGCTGCCGGGCTGGCTGATGCCTGTCAGGTCGCCCTTGACGTCAGCCATGAATACCGGCACGCCGATTTTGGAGAAGCCTTCGGCCATGGTTTGCAGCGTGACCGTCTTGCCGGTGCCCGTTGCTCCCGTGATCAGGCCGTGGCGATTCGCCAGTGCGGGCAGCAACTCGCACAGGGTGGTGGCGTTTTTGGCAATCAGCATCGGTTCGGCCATGGCGCGGGGTTCCTCGGGTGTGGGGGTTGTTGAAAAGTAAAATCAGTGGTGTAGATTAATTCAATACCAAAGGATTCTCCGTGTCCGGACATAGTAAATGGGCGAATATCCAGCACCGCAAGGGCCGCCAGGACGAGAAACGCGGAAAAATCTGGACGCGCATCATTCGTGAGATCACCGTTACGGCCCGCGCCGGTGGTGGTGATCTCGGCACCAACCCGCGCCTGCGGCTGGCCGTCGACAAGGCCAAGGCCGCCAATATGCCGGCCGATCGCATCAAATACAACATCGACAAGGCCACCGGCAATGCCGAAGGGGTCACCTACGAGGAAATCCGCTACGAGGGCTACGGCATCGGCGGCGCCGCCATCATCGTGGACACCATGACTGACAACCGCGTGCGCACTGTGGCCGAAGTGCGCCACACGTTCAGCAAATTTGGCGGCAACATGGGCACTGAAGGCTCGGTGGCATTCCAGTTCAAGCACTGCGGCCAGCTGATATTTGCGCCCGGAACCTCCGAGGACAAGGTCATGGAGGTGGCACTCGAGGCAGGCGCCGACGACGTGATCGCCGACGATGACGGCGCCATTGAGGTGCTCACAGCCTATACCGATTTCGAAGCCGTCAAGGGTGCACTGGAGGCTGCCGGCCTCAAGCCGGAAGTGGCGGGCGTCACGATGCGCGCCGAAAACACGTTCGACCTTGGCGGCGATGAAGCCGCCCGCATGCAAAAGCTGCTCGATGCGCTGGAAGATCTGGACGACACCCAGGAGGTGTTTCACAACGCCAATATCGACGAGGCGGCAAGCGCATGAAGGTTCTCGTGATCGGCGGTGGTGGCCGCGAGCACGCGCTGGCGTGGAAGCTGGCGCAGTCGCCCAGGGTACAGCAGGTTTACGTGGCGCCGGGAAATGGGGGTACCGCGCTGGACGACCGGTTTGAATGCATAGACATCACCGATATCAGGATGCTGTGCACATGGGCTGCTACCAACAAGATAGCGCTTACTGTAGTGGGACCGGAGGGGCCGCTGGCCGCGGGCGTGGTCGACGAGTTTCGCGCGCACGGTCTGCGCGTGTTTGGCCCTACCCGGGCGGCAGCGCAGCTGGAGAGCTCCAAGGCGTTCTCCAAGGCGTTCATGCAGCGCCACGGTATTCCTACCGCCGAGTACAAGGCCTTTTCCGACTCGGCCGCGGCGCATGCCTACGTTGATCAAAAGGGTGCGCCGATCGTGGTCAAGGCGGACGGGCTGGCGGCGGGCAAGGGTGTGGTGGTCGCCATGGCCGCGCCAGAGGCACATGCGGCAATCGATTTCATGTTGCGCGATGACACGGGTGTCGCGCACAACGCGGGCGCGGATGGCCAGGCGGTGCCACGCGTGGTCATCGAGGAGTTTTTGCATGGCGAGGAAGCCAGCTTCATTGTGCTGTGTGACGGCAAGAACGTGACGGCGCTGGCCACCTCGCAGGATCACAAGCGCCTGCTCGATGGTGACTTGGGCCCCAACACGGGCGGCATGGGAGCGTATTCACCCGCGCCGGTCGTCACGGCCGATGTGCACGCGCGCACCATGCGCGAGATCATCTTGCCGACCATCAAGGGAATGGAAAAAGACGGTGTCAGCTACACCGGCTTCCTGTACGCCGGGCTGATGATCGACGCCAAGGGCAAGCCCCGAACGCTGGAATTCAATTGCCGCCTGGGCGACCCGGAGGCGCAGCCGATCTTGCTGCGGCTGAAGTCGGACCTGTTCGAAGTCCTGTGGGCCGCGACCGAGCCCGGTCTGCATGGCCGGCTGGACCAGGTCGACCTACAGTGGGACCGGCGCACGGCGCTCGGCGTGGTACTGGCCGCACATGGCTATCCGGCGAGCCCGCGCAAGAGTGACGTGATTACCGGGCTGCTTGAGGAAGCGGGCGACGCCGTCGTGTTTCACGCCGGCACGGCGCTGGAGGACGGCGTGCTGCGTACGTCGGGTGGCCGAGTGCTGTGTGTGACGGCGCTGGGTGACAACATCAGGCTGGCGCAGCAGCGTGCGTACGAGGTGACGCGCAGCATCTCGTTCGACGGCATGCAATACCGCCGCGATATCGGGCATCGTGCGGTCAAATGATGACGCATAGCGATGAGACCGTCCATGCGGTGCGGACCTATCTGCTGGAATTGCAGCAAACCATCACGTCGCGCATCGCGGCGCTGGACGGTGCACCTTTTCTCACCGATGCCTGGCAGAAACCCCCGGGCGAGTTGCTGCAGGGTTCCGGCATCACGCAGATTCTGGAGGACGGCCGGGTGTTCGAACGCGCCGGCTGCGGCTTTTCGCATGTGACCGGGCCTCGGCTGCCGCCCGCAGCGACGCAGCACCGGCCCGAGCTGGCTGGCGCGCCATTCGAGGCGCTGGGCGTTTCCCTGGTGTTTCACCCGCGCAACCCCTACGTCCCGACCGTGCACATGAATGTGCGCATGCTGGCGGCGACGGTTGCGGGGCAGGAGCCGGTGTGCTGGTTCGGTGGCGGCATGGACTTGACGCCGTTTTATGGTTTCGAGGAAGACGCAGTGCATTTCCACAAGGCCTGTAAAGCCGCGTTGCAGCCGTTTGGCGATGACAAATACCCGCGCTTCAAGGCGTGGTGCGACGAGTATTTCTTTCTGAAGCACCGGGGCGAGGCGCGCGGCGTCGGGGGTGTGTTTTTCGACGACTTTGCCGAGCTCGGTTTCGAACGCAGCCTGGCCATGATGCAGTCGGTCGGCTCCGCGTTCCTGGCTGCCTACCAGCCCATCGTGGAGCGCCGCATGGACACGCCGTATGGCGAGCGCGAGCGCAACTTCCAGCTGTACCGGCGCGGGCGCTATGTCGAGTTCAACCTGGTGTGGGACCGCGGCACGCATTTCGGGCTGCAATCGGGTGGTCGCGCCGAATCGATCCTGCTGTCCATGCCACCGCTGGCGAGTTGGACCTACCAGCATCAGGTCGAGGCCGGTTCGCCCGAAGAGGCGTTGTACACGTGCTACCTGCCCCGGCGGGAGTGGGTTTGAGCATGCGTGCACGTCGTGTCGGCATGTTCGGCGGCGCGTTCGATCCGCCGCATAACGGCCACGTTGCGCTGGTGCGGGCCGCGCTGGCGCAGTTGCAGCTCGACGAGTTGCGCGTCGTGCCCACCGGTCACGCCTGGCACAAGCCCAGGCCGCTGACGCCCGCGGTCGACCGTCTGGCGATGTGCCGATTGGCATTTGGCGAGCTGCCTGGCGTGGTGGTGGACGACCGGGAAACGCTGCGCGCCGGCCCCACCTACACGATCGACACCCTGCGCGAACTGGCGGCGGAGCAGCCCGGTGCCCAGTTGTATCTCGTCATGGGGGCCGACCAGGCGCGCGCCTTGCCCACTTGGCATCGGTGGCAGGATCTTTTGCAGATTACTATAGTTTCAATAGCAGAACGTCAACAACCGGAAAGCGTTGGCGCCGGATTCGATCCAGATAATTATCCGCAGGGGCGGTTTGAGCCACTGCAGGTGCCCCTGATGCCTGTCAGCGCCACCCAGGTTCGCGCGCTGGCCGCCAAGCCTCACAATACGGGCCAGCGGGTAGACGATCTGGTTCCCGCCCCCGTTGCACGCTATATTGAACAACATCACCTCTACCTTGCTTCTTGATGACCACCGAAACCACTGCCAAAAAAGAGACCCAGAAACTCCAGCGCGCCATCGTCGACGGGCTGGAGGACGTGAAGGCACAGGATCTGCAGGTATTCAACACGGAGCACCTGTCCGCGCTGTTTGAACGAGTCATCATCGCATCCGGTACCTCCAACCGTCAGACCAAGGCACTGGCCAGCAGCGTGCGCGATGCGGTGCGCGACGCCGGTTTTCCAAAGCCCCGCACCGAGGGCGAGGCCAATGGTGAATGGATCATCGTGGATTGTGGGCGCGCCGTGGTGCATGTCATGCAGCCCAGCATTCGTGCCTACTACAACCTCGAAGAGATCTGGGGCGGCACCCCGGTGCGCCTGAAGTTCGGCGCGGCCAGGCCCGAGGTGGCACCCGCCGTCAAGCCGGTGGCCAAGTCCGGCGCCAGAAAGCCCGTCGCCAAAAAATCTGAATCAAAAGTGGCTACAGCCCAGGCCAAATCAGGGAAGTCTGCTGCAAAAACAGTAGTCAATGCGGAAACCTCCCCCTCGCTGCGGCGCTCGTCTGCCGTCAAAACGGCAGCCAGGGCCGCGAAAACCGCGGCCGGGAGGTCGGTAAATGCCGCGCCCAAGGCAGCGGTGCGACCCCGCGCCAAACCGCCCGCCAAGAGAGCGCCCGCGCGCAAGGCCTGAGGCTAGGTCGGCGCACGTCCTGTCATGAAGCTGGTGATCGTGGCAGTCGGCCAGCGCCTGCCCGACTGGGCGCAGACGGCCTGCGACGATTACGCCAAGCGCTTTCCGCCGGACTGCAAGGTCGAGATCAAAACGGTCAAGACCGAGCCGCGCGGCTCCAAGACGCTGGAGACGCTGTACGCGGCCGAGCGTGAGCGCATCCAGGCGGCCATCCAGTCCAGCACCGGCAAGGGGGCTCGCGTGGTGGCGCTGGACGAGCACGGCAGCGCGGTCACAACGGCGGCGCTGGCGGCCAAACTCAAGCAGTGGCAGCAGGGCGGCGTTGACATCGCCCTGGTGATTGGCGGGCCCGACGGACTGGAGCCGGCATTCAAACAAAGTGCCCACGAGCGCATCCGTTTGTCGGATCTGACGCTGCCCCATGCGTTTGCGCGCGTATTGCTGATCGAGCAGATTTACCGGGCGTGGTCCATCAACGCGGGCCATCCCTACCATCGTGAGTGAGTTCATCTACCTCGCCTCGCAGAGCCCGCGCCGAAGCCAGTTGCTGGCGCAGATGGGGGTGCGCTTCGAGCTGCTGCTGCCCGATGCCGATGAGGATGCCGAGGCTCTCGAGGCCGTGGCTCCCAACGAGGCGCCCGCCACCTACGTCCAGCGGGTCACCGGCCTCAAGCTCGATGCGGCGCTGGCGCGCCTGCAGCGCCGCGACCTGCCACCCGCGCCCGTCCTGTGTTGCGACACCACGGTGACGCTGGGCCGCACCATCTACGGCAAGCCCTTGGACGAGCGCGATGCGCGGCGCATGTTGCGCGAGTTATCGGGCACCACGCATCGCGTACTGAGCGCCGTCGCGGTGCAGCTTGGCCGCAAGCGCGTGTGCGCACTGAGTCAGTCGCGCGTGACTTTCACCGCGCTGACGCGCAGCCAGATCGCCCACTATGTCGCCAGCGGCGAGCCGCTCGGCAAGGCGGGGGCCTATGCGGTACAGGGCCGGTCGGGCATCTTCATCTCCCGTCTCAGCGGCAGCTATTCTGGCATCATGGGACTGCCGATGTTCGAGACGGCACAACTCCTCAAGGCCTTTGGCCTGTCATGCAACAAGACATCCTGATCAACTGGTCACCCCAGGAAACCCGCGTGGCCGTGGTGGAAAACAATTCCGTGCAGGAGTTGCACGTGGAGCGCACGCTGGAGCGCGGTCGCGTCAGCAACGTGTACCTGGGCAAGGTGGTGCGTGTGCTGCCGGGCATGCAATCGGCCTTCATCGACATCGGGCTGGAGCGCGCCGCCTTCCTGCACGTGGCTGATGTGTGGCGCCGTCAGCCCGATGGAGAACCACCGCTGATCGCGCGCAACGGGCAGCCGCCCGTGCCGATTGAAAGACAGGTGTTCGAGGGCCAGGCGTTGATGGTGCAGGTCATCAAGGATCCGATCGGCAGCAAGGGCGCGCGGCTGTCCACGCAGATCAGCATCGCCGGCCGGCTGCTTGTGTTTCTGCCGCAGGACGACCATGTGGGCGTCTCGCAAAAGATTCCATCGGCGCAGCGCGATGCATTGCGGGCACGGCTGCATGCGCTGGCCGGCGAATCTGGCGGCGGCTTCATCCTGCGCACCAACGGAGAAGATGCCAGCGACGCCGAACTGGCGGAAGACATCGCGTACCTGCGCAAGACCTGGGCCCGCATCAAGGCCGCGTCGCTCCAGTTGCCGCCCCCGTCGCTGCTGCACCAGGATCTGAACCTGCTGCAGCGCGTGCTGCGCGACCTGGTAGGCGCCGAGACGCAGACCATCCGGATCGATTCGGTCGAGCAGTTTGGCGTGCTGCAGGCGTTCGGCCAGGAATTCATGCCGGCCGCCGCCGAAAAGCTGCAGCTTTACAAGGGTGAGCGCCCGATCTTCGACCTCTTTTCGATTGATGAGGAGATCGCCAAGGCGCTGGGGCGCCGGGTCGACTTGAAATCGGGCGGCTACCTCATCGTGGACCAGACCGAAGCACTCACCACGGTGGACGTCAACACCGGCGGCTTCGTCGGTGCCCGCAATTTCGACGACACGATTTTCAAGACCAACCTAGAGGCCACCTGGGCCATCGCGCGCCAGTTGCGCCTGCGCAATCTGGGCGGCATCATCATTGTCGACTTCATCGACATGGTGCGCGAAGAGCATCAGGACGCCGTGCTCGCCGAACTGCACAAGCAGCTCGCGCGCGATCGCGTCAAAACCATGTCGGGCAGCTTTTCGCAACTGGGTCTGGTGGAGATGACGCGCAAGCGCACGCGCGAGTCGCTCGCCCATATGCTGTGCGAGCCTTGTGAGGCATGCGGCGGCAAGGGTAGCGTGAAGACCGCGCGCAGCGTGACCTACGACATCCTGCGCGAAATCCTGCGCGAGGCGCGCCAGTTCAATCCGCGCGAGTTCCGCGTGGTCGCGTCACCCAAGGTGATCGAGCTGTTTCTGGACGAAGAAAGCCAGCATCTGGCGGGGCTGTCCGACTTCATTGGGAAGCCGATTTCGCTGCAAAGCGAAACCGCCATGGGGCAGGAGCAGTACGACATCGTGCTGTTGTAAGGGCGCATGCCAGTGCAGGCCCGCCGCGCGGCGTCTCAGGCGACCAGCTCCGCGACTTGGGGGTCGTCAAAACCCATGCGATGCAACCGCGCATACAAGCCGCGTTTGGCGACCAGCTCCAGATGCGTCCCCTGTTCCACCACCCGGCCCGCCGCCATCACGGCGATACGGTCCGCGTGCTCGATGGTCGTCAGGCGGTGCGCGATGATCAGGGTCGTGCGCCCCGTCATCAGCCGCTGCAAGGCCTCCTGCACCAGCCGCTCCGACTCGGTGTCCAGCGCCGAGGTTGCCTCGTCGAGGATCAGGATCGGCGCGTCCTTGTACAGGGCCCGTGCAATCGCCAGGCGCTGACGCTGCCCGCCCGAGAGCTGCGTCGCGTTGTGCCCCACCAGCGTGTCGATGCCGGCCGGCAGCGTGGCAATGTGGTCGGCCAGATTGGCTGCCTGCAGGCACTGCATGACCCGTTCGCGATCCACCGTCTGGCCGAGCGCTACATTGCTCGCCAGTGTGTCGTTGAGCATGACGACGTCCTGGCTGACCATCGCAATCTGGCGGCGCAGTGCCGAGATTTGCCAGTCGGCGACGTCGTGGCCATCGAGCAGTACCCGACCGCTCTGCGGCAGCACAAAGCGCGGCAACAGATTGATCAGCGTGGTCTTGCCTGCGCCCGATGGTCCTACCAGCGCCACAACTTCGCCGGGCGAAATGCTGAGCGTCACCTTGCTCAGAGCCGGCTCTGACTCGTCGTTGTATTTGACGCTGACCGCGTCGAAGGTGATTTGCCCCAGCGCACGGTGGACCTGGTAGCTGCCGGCGTGTTCGGGTGGCGTGTGCTCGACCAGATCGAGTCCGCGCTCCAACGCGGCCAGCCCGCGTGTGATCGGGTTGGCCACTTCAGACAGGTGCTTGATCGGCGCGACCAGCATCAGCATGGCCGAGACGAACGCCACAAAGCTGCCCACGCTGATGCCACTCGTGTTGTTCTGCCACAGCGCGATGGTGATGACAGCCGACAGGGCGGCGGCGGCCAGCATCTGCGTCAGTGGCGTCATCGCCGCCTGTGCAGCGACCGATTTCATGGCAAGCCGGCGTATCACCTGGCTCAGCGTATCGAAGCGGCCGGCCTGCGAGTCCTGCGCATCGTGCAGGCGCACCACCCGGTGTGCCAGCACGTTTTCTTCCACCACGTACGCTAGACTATCGGTGGCGTTCTGGCTCGCCTTGGTGATGCGATAGAGCCGGCGTGAGAGCGTTTGCATCACGAACGCGACCGCGGGAAACAGGATGCCGACGATCAAAGTCAGCTTCCAGTTGAGGTACAGCAGGTAGCCCAAAAGAGCCAGCAACGTCATGGAGTCGCGTGCCAGCCCCGACAGCGAATTGACCAGCATGGTGGCACCGGTCTGGACTTCATAGACCACGGTGTTGGACAGTGCACTGGCCGACTGGCGCGTGAACAGCGACATGTCAGCGTCGAGCAGGCGCGCAAACAGGTTCCGGCGCAGCGCCAGCATGCCGTCGTTGGTTACCTTGGCCAGCGCCAGTTGCGCCAGGTAGCCGCTGAAGCCGCGCACCGCGAACAACAGCATCAACGCAGCCGGCACCATCCAAAGTGCCAACGAGCCGCGCTGGAAGCCGCGGTCCAGCAGCGGCTTGAGCAGCGCCGGAATCATGGGTTCCGTCGACGCGCCGACGATGGTCGCCACCACCGCTGTAAACCAGGCCAGGCGGGCCTGTCCGAAGTACGGCAGCAGGCGTTTGAGGCCTCTCAGCGGTGGGGAAGAGGATGCTGGCACGTCGGTGTCCGCGTCACGCCGGCGCTACCGGCGCTTCGGGCTGTAGTGCCCCGTTCAGTTTGAAGGCTCGAAACAAAAAATGACTCCGGTTAACAACGGTATGACATAGTGCCATTGTCGCAATGGGCATAATGACGGCTGACCTGATGATTATCAGACACAGCAGTTCGTGAGTATTTACCAGACAAGATGAATCGAAAAATAGTCGAATCGCGCCGGCTCGTGCTGGCAGGCTTGTTGGCTTTTCCTCTGGCACCCGCCTTCGCACAATTCCGGGTTGAAGTTTCAGGCGTCGGCTTGACCCAATTGCCCATCGCGATCGCCCCTTTCCGCGGTGAAGACCAGTCCCCCCAGAAAATCGGCGCCATCGTGCGCGCCGACGTCGAGCGCAGCGGCCAATTCCGCGGTGTCGACGCGGTCGGCGTCGCGCTGGACGAAACCTCGCGCCCCGACGTCTCCGTGTGGCGGCAAAAGGGCGCCGACTCGCTTGCGACGGGTAGCGTCACCCGGCTGGCCGATGGCCGCTTCGATGTGCGGTTTCGCCTTTGGGACGTGGTCCGTGGGCAGGATCTGGGCGGCCAAAGCTACTCCGTTGTGGCCGGTGATCTGCGTCTGGCCGCACACCGGATCGCCGACTTCATTTACGAAAAGCTGACCGGCGACAAAGGCATTTTCTCCACCCGAATTGCCTACGTGACCAAGAGCGGGACGCGCTATACGCTGTGGGTTGCCGATGCCGATGGCGAGAATGCACAAGCCGCGCTGGCCAGCCCGGAGCCCATCATTTCGCCCGCATGGTCGCCCAGCGGAGGCCAACTGGCTTACGTATCGTTCGAATCGCGCAAGCCAGTGGTTTACGTCCACGATGTCTCCACCGGCAAGCGGCGCCTGATAGCGAACTTCCGTGGCTCCAACAGCGCTCCAGCCTGGGCCCCTGATGGGCGCTCGCTGGCCGTCACGCTCAGCCGGGATGGTGGCTCGCAGCTTTACACGATCTCATCGAACGGCGGCGAACCGCGCCGGCTCAACCAGAACGCCAGCATCGATACGGAGCCGGCGTATTCACCGGACGGCAAAAGCATCTATTTTGTCAGCGACCGCGGCGGCGCACCGCAGATTTACCGCATGTCGAACGCCGGTGGCAGCGCGACCCGCGTCACGTTTGCGGGCAACTACAACGTGTCGCCCGCCATCAGCCCTGATGGACGCTGGCTGGCCTATATATCGCGCATCAGCGGCTCGTTCAAGCTGCAAATCATGGAACTTGCAACTGGAAACGTGAACTCAATCACTGATACGACCGCAGATGAGCACCCGAGTTTTGCGCCGAACAGCCGTCAGATCGTCTACGCTACGCAGGCGCAAGGCCGCGACGCGCTCATGACCACGACGCTGGACGGCAAGATCAAGGCACGGCTGGCTGGTCAGGGCGGCGATATCCGGGAACCGAGTTGGGGCCCGTTCCAGAAACAATGAATTTTTTATCAGGAGTTTGACTATGAAACGTATTTTGTTGGCATTTGCGATGGTTGCCCTCATGGCGGGTTGCAGCTCGGGCGTCAATCTGAACAAGGCTCCGGTTGAAGACAAGACCGGCAGCCTGGTCACACCGGGTGGCGATTCGGGCAACATGGCCAAGAGTGGCGTGGCACCGGTCGATCTGAGCAAGTCGGCGCAAGACGCAGCGGGCCCTGCCGGTGTTGCCAATGTCGTGTACTTCGATTTCGACAGCTACATCGTCAAGCCCGAGTTCCAGAATGTGATTCAGGCCCACGCCGAATTCCTCAAGGCTGGCCGTAATCGCCACGCCGTGATCGAAGGCAACACCGACGACCGCGGCAGCAGCGAGTACAACCTGGCGCTGGGACAGAAGCGGGCAGAGGCGGTGCGCCGGGCGCTGGATCTGCTGGGCGTGAATGACAACCAGGTCGAAGCCGTCAGTTTCGGCAAGGAAAAGCCTGTCGCGCTGGGTGACGACGAAGCCTCGCGGGCCAAAAACCGGCGCGCCGAGATCAAATACCGATGAGATCTGTGGCGACCCTGAGGCTGCTGCGCGGCCTCATTCTCGCGGCGTCGGCCTGTGCGGCGCTGACCGCCGCCAACGCGGGCATGTTCGATGACGACGAGGCGCGCCGGGCTATCCTGGAACTGCGCCAGCGCATCGACACCAGCCGTCAGGCGTCCGAGGCGGCCCAGGCCAAGCAAAGTGACGACAACGCGCAATTGCGCCGCAGCCTGCTTGACTTGCAAAACCAGATCGAGACCATGCGCTCGGACATGGCCAATCTGCGTGGGCAGGACGAGCAGCTGGCACGCGACGTGGCAGACCTGCAGCGCAAGCAAAAAGACATCGTGCAGAGTGCGGACGCGCAGCAGGCCAAAACCCAGCCGACGCAGGTCACGGTCGACGGCAAAACCTTTTCGGCGACTCCCGCCGAAAAGACCGACTTCGAAGCTGCGCTGGGCACGTTCCGCCAGGGCGACTTCGCGGGAGCGCAAACCGCGTTCTCGGGCTTCATCAGGAACTATCCGCAAAGCGGCTATGTTCCGTCCGCGCTGTTCTGGCTCGGTAATGCGCAGTACGCGACCCGTGACTACAAGGGCGCGATCACCAACTTTCGTACGCTGGTGGCGCAAAGCCCCGACCACGCCCGCGCGCCTGAGTCGATCCTGTCGGTTGCCAATTGCCAGATCGAACTCGGCGACACCAAATCTGCGCGCAAGACACTGGGCGACTTGATCAAGGCCTACCCTCAGTCGGAAGCCGCGCAGGCCGCCAAGGAACGGCTCGCCAAGCTCAAATAAAGCGACCGGCGAGAGCGGCCGGGCTGGCGACCCTGTGTCGCCGCTCCCTTAAAATTGGGCAATGCAAATTTCTGATGTCCAGGCGCTCACCACGCAGGTGTTGTGGGCCGCCTTTTTTCTCTCCTTAGTCTTTGGGGCCATCGCCCAGCGCACACATTTTTGCGCCATGGGTGCGGTCAGCGACATCGTCAATATGGGCGACTGGACGCGCATGCGCCAGTGGGCCATGGCCATTGGCGTGGCCATGATCGGTTTTGCCGTGCTGGTCTATAGCGGGCAAATCGACCCCTCCAAAACGCTGTATGCGTCCAATCGATGGATCTGGCTGTCGGCCACCGTGGGCGGCGCGCTGTTCGGTTTTGGCATGGTGCTCACCTCGGGATGTGGCAGCAAGACGCTGATTCGCATCGGCGGCGGCAGCCTCAAATCGCTCATGGTTTTTATCGTGATGGGCGTGGCCGCCTTTGCCACCCTCAAGGGCATTACGGCCGTGGCGCGGGTCGACACCGTGGACCAGGTTGCTATTGATTTTGCATCTGGTACCGCACTACCTGATTGGGCTGCAGCCGCTTTTGGCATCAAGACGGCGTTGGCCGGACTGATTCTGGGCCTGCTGCTGGGTGGCGGCCTTATCGTGTGGGCCCTGGCCGGGCCGGACTTTCGCAGAATCGACAATCTGCTGGCCGGCGTGGGCATTGGCGCCGTGATCGTCGGCATGTGGTGGGTCAGCGGCCATCTCGGCTACGTGGCCGAGCACCCGGACACACTGCAGGAGACCTTTCTGGCCACCAACTCGGGGCGGGCCGAGGCGCTGAGCTTTGTTTCGCCTGCTGCCTACACCCTTGACTGGCTGATGTTTTTCAGTGACAAGAGCAAGGTCCTCACGCTGGGCATCGTCTCGGTGTTCGGCATGGTGGTGGGCTCAGCCGTGTGCGCCATTGCCATGGGAAATTTTCGCTGGGAAGGATTTGGCAGCACGGAAGACGTAGCCAACCACATGTCTGGCGCCGTCCTGATGGGCGTGGGCGGCGTCACGGCGCTGGGCTGCACGGTGGGGCAGGGTCTGAGCGGTCTCTCGACCCTGAGCGCGACCAGCTTCGTCGCCGTCGCTGCCATCCTGGCCGGTGCCGTGGCCGCGCTCCGCTACCAGATCTGGCGCATGGAGCGCACGGCTTGAGCGAACAGGCCACGCCTCCCGCTAGTGCGCCGGATGGCCTCGCAATGGATGCGGAGCGCCGCTTTGGCGGCCTCGCGCGCCTGTACGGCGTAGCGGGAGCAGAGCGGATTCGCGGCGCCCACGTGGCTGTCGTCGGCATCGGCGGCGTAGGCTCCTGGGCCGCCGAAGCGCTGGCGCGCAGCGGGGTCGGGCGCCTGACGCTGATCGACCTGGACCATGTGTCCGAATCCAACATCAACCGCCAGGTCCAGGCACTCGACGCCACCTTGGGGCAAGCCAAGGTGCTGGCCATGCGCGAGCGCATTGGCCAGATCAACCCGGCGTGCGATGTCATCGGCATCGAAGAATTCGTCGAAGCTGCCAACTGGCCCCAACTGCTGCCTGCGGGCGTGCACGCAGTGGTCGACGCCTGTGACCAGGTCCGGGCCAAAACCACCATGGCCGCCTGGGCACGGGCGAGCGGCACCTTGTTCATCTGCGCCGGCGCGGCCGGTGGCAAACGGCTGGCACACAAGGTCGATATCGATGACCTGGCGCAGACTACGCACGACCCTTTGCTGGCACAGTTGCGCTATCGCCTGCGCAAGGAGCACGGTGCGCCGCGCGAAGGCAAAAAAATTGGTGTTGCCTGTGTTTTCAGCCGCGAAGCCGTCATGCCACCCGACCCGAGCTGCGCCGTGGAAGGCGACGGCTCGCTCAACTGCCGCGGCTATGGCTCGGTGGTCAGCACGACCGCCGCCTTCGGCTTGTGCGCAGCGGGCTGGATTCTCAACCGGTTGGCGGCGCGGCAGCAATAGCGCGTGTTGCCGACGCTATAATTCAAGGCTTTGCGGAAACGCAGAAAAAAGGGCGAAAGCCCTCGGGGACCTTAGCTCAGTTGGTAGAGCAGCGGACTTTTAATCCGTTTGTCGTGGGTTCGACCCCCGCAGGTCCCACCA
>JBDTCK010000034.1:0-30518 GCA_039923645.1 Rhodoferax sp. | reverse complement strand
CTGGGTGTGCTTTTCCGACCAGGCCTCGCATGCAGTGATGTCGGGTCAGTACATGCTCGAGCAGACCCTGTTTCTCGCACCCGAGCATCTCTACGATCCGCAGGCCAGCCCGCTGGCGATTCTTTCCCGGCTGACAGGCCGGCCCCTGGTGGCGCAGCGGCCGGCGTGAGCGTGTGGGATACAGGACGCAGCGAAGGGAAGCCCCGAGCAAGTTCCGCCCCCTCGGGGGGCAGCGCAGCACACGAAGTGGCAAGCGTGGGGGCACCCTGCGTGCGCCTGGGCCTGCGCCTGGTCGGTAGCCTGAGCGAGGCGGGGGCAGGGCGGCTGCTGCAGGCGCGTTTGAGCGCGCCATTTGCCAACACCGAAGACCTGGCCTTGCGCGCCCGGCTCGACCGGCCCGACCTCAACGCGCTGGCCGCGGCCGATGCGCTGGCGTCGCTCTCGGGCCACCGGCGCCAGCAGGTCTGGGATGCAGTGGCGTTGCAGCGTGCGCCTGTGCTGCTGCGGGGCGCGCCGGTCGATGAGGGATCGCTCGCCTTGCAGGCCGCCCCCGAGGGCGAGGAGATCGTGTTCGACTACGCCGCCATGGGCCTGAGCCTGCGCCGCCATCCGCTGGCGCTGCTGCGTCCGCGGCTGGCGCGCATGCAGTTGCTGACGGCGCGCGAGCTGCACGAGCTGCCCAGCGGCCGGCACGTGGCGGCCTGCGGCCTGGTCACCGTGCGTCAGCAGCCACAGACCGCCAAGGGTACGATCTTCGTCACGCTGGAGGATGAAACCGGTCCGGTGAACGTGATCGTGTGGAAGCATGTGCGCGAGCGCCAGCGCGAGGCCTTGCTGCAGTCACGCCTGCTGGCGGTCCACGGCGTCTGGCAGCGCGACGTGGACAGCGGCGGCGAGGTGCGCCATCTGGTGGCCAGGCGCCTGCGCGATCTGACGCCCCTGCTGGGGCGGCTCGGCGAGCAGGCCAGCTGGAGTCGGGACTTTCATTGATGGACATCTCGCACCGCTCGTGGCTCGGCTGGCGCGGCAAGCGCGGTGTTGGCGTTCAGCCCAGCTCGCTGCGTCGGGGCATGTCGGCACCTCGGCGCGAACAGGTAATCGCCGCGGCGCGCGCGGCGAAGCCGAGCGCCAATTCCAGGTCGGCACTGGACAGCGCCGCGAGCGCCGGCGCCGACAACGCATCATGTTCGGCCAGCCAGGTCAACAGCGCCGCCTGAAAGGTATCGCCGGCGCCCACCGTATCGATCACCTCGACCGGGGTCGTTGGCACAGTGGCGCAGGCATTCGGCGTGCAGGCCATGACACCTTCGCTGCCGCGGGTCACGACGGCCAGCTTCACCCCGTGGCTCAGCGCCGTGCGAGCGAACTCTTCGGGGGTGACGCCGGGTAGCAGCAACTGCAAGTCTTCCTCGCTGATCTTGAGCAGATGGGTGCGCGTCAGCATCCACTGCAGCATGTCCCGCCAACGTGCCAGGTCAGGCTCCACGTTCAGGCGGATATTGGGGTCGTAGGCGATCAGCGTGCGCTCATGTTCGCGCTCCACCAGCGCGCGCAGCGTCGAAGCAGTCGGCTCCACCACCGTGGCAAAGGAGCCGAGGTGGATCGCGCGTATGCCTTGGGGCAGCGACGCCAGCGCGTCGACCGTGAGAAGGCGGTCGGCACAACCCTGGCCGTAGAAGGAATACGAAGGCACGCCTGCAGCATCCACGCCGACAAGTCCGAGGGTGGTTGGTGCATCGATGCGCTGCACGGCCGAGGTATCGACCCCCTCTGCCGACAGCGCATGAACCAACCGCTCGCCGAGGAAGTCATGGGACACAGCCGAAAAGAACGCCACCGGCTGCGCGAGGCGCGCCAATCCGACCGCCGCATTGAACGGCGATCCCCCCACACGGGCGTCCAGGGCCATGCCTGTAGCGGTGGTACCGGCAGCAAACACGTCCATCAATGCTTCGCCACAGACAACAAACATTGCACGACTTTCATTCGGGTTGAGCGGGCCATCACGGCGCGCGGCAGGAGTGGCAATGGGTCAAGCATGCCTGCTTTTGTTTTTCGGGGCATCAGGGTTTTCCATTAATAAATCGCCTTGATTTATTAATTATTAGCCTCGATACTTCTGCCAGACCCGCAAGCGAGGCACGGCAAAACCAGACGCCGAACTCCTGCTGGTTCAAGGCCCCAAACCCCGACCCACACCAGGAGACAATCCATGAAACTCAAGAACGCCACTGTCCTTGCCGCCCTGCTGGCCAGCGCCGGCCTCGCGATCGCTGCCGACGCACCCGTCATCGGCCTGATCACGAAAACCGACACGAACCCCTACTTCGTGAAAATGAAGGATGGCGCTACAGCTGAAGCCGCCAAGCTGGGCGCCAAGCTGCTCACCGCCGCTGGCAGAATGGACGGCGACAATGCGGGCCAGGTGACCGCAATCGAGAACATGGTTGCCGCCGGCGCCAAGACCATCCTGATCACGCCGAGCGACGCGAAGGCGATCATCCCGTCGATCCAGAAGGCGCAGGCCAAGGGTGTGATGTTCATCTCGCTGGACAGCCCGACCGACCCGATGTCCGCGACCAACGCGCTGTTCGCGACCAACAACTACACGGCCGGCGAGCTGATCGGTCAGTACGCCAAGGCCGCAATGGCGGGCAAGCCCGTGAAGATTGCCACGCTGGACCTGTTTCCCGGCAATCCGGTCGGGGCGCAGCGCCACAACGGCTTCATGAAGGGCTTCGGGATGACGGCGGCCGACGCCAAGAGCAACGAGTTGTCTGCCAACCCTGCCATCGTCTGCTCGGCCGACAGCTACGGCGACCAGGCCAAGGGTCAAACGGGGATGGAGAATTGCCTGCAAAAGGACCCGGACATCAACCTCGTCTACACCATCAACGAGCCGGCAGCGGCGGGTGCCTACCAGGCGCTGAAGGCAGCCGGCAAGGAAAAGGGCGTATTGATCGTGTCCGTTGACGGGGGCTGCCGCGGCGTGGAGAACGTGAAAGCTGGCGTGATCGCGGCCACCTCGCAGCAGTACCCACTCAAGATGGCCGCCATGGGGGTGGAAGCGGGCGTGAACTATGCGAAGACCGGCAAAAAGGTTCAGGGATACACCGACACCGGCGTGAACCTGATCACCGACAAGCCAATGCCAGGCGTCCCTAGCAAGGACACCAAGTTCGGTCTGGACATGTGCTGGGGCAACAAATAGGCGTCCCGGTCTAGAGAACGAAGGCGGCGGCAGACCTTCTGCTGCCGCATCCCGTCATCCTCCTGGAGACACCATGTCCAACAACCCCAAGACTTCCTGGTTACCGCCCGTTGCCACCCTCGGCCCGCTGATCGCGCTGCTGCTCGCGGTGATCTTCTTTGCTACGCAGAGCAACCGTTTCCTGTCGGTGCAGAACTTCTCCCTGATCCTGCAACAGATCATGGTTGTGGGAACGATCGCCATCGGCCAGACGCTGGTCATCCTGACGGCCGGTATCGATTTGTCGTGCGGCGTCGTGATGGCGCTGGGCGGTATCGTGATGACCAAGCTGGCCGTGGTCAGCGGCATGAATCAGTACCTCGCGATCGTCTGCGGCCTGCTCGCATGCATGGCATTCGGGCTCATCAATGGCCTCCTCGTCACGCGCATCAAGTTGCCGTCGTTCATCGTCACGCTGGGCACCTTGAATATCGCCTTCGCCATCACCCAGCTCTACTCGGGCGCGCAGACGATCACGAGCCTGCCCCCGGCGATGACGTTCCTGGGCAACACCTTTACGGTCGCTGGCGCCGACATCAACTACGGCACGGTCGTCATGCTCGCGCTTTACCTGCTCACATGGTGGGGATTGCGAGACACTCAGCCCGGTCGCCACGTCTATGCGGTTGGCAACAATCCCGAGGCGACGCGCCTGACCGGTATTGCCACGGACCGCGTGCTGCTCGGCGTGTATGTCACTGCCGGACTCTTCTACGGCATCGCTTCGCTGCTGTCGGTGGCGCGTACCGGTGTCGGTGACCCGAATGCCGGCCTGACCGAAAACCTCGACGCGATCACCGCGGTCGTGCTGGGCGGTACCAGCCTGTTCGGTGGCCGCGGCATCGTGCTGGGCAGCCTGCTCGGTGCGGTGATCGTGGGGGTATTCCGCAACGGCCTGACCCTGATGGGGGTGGCTTCGGTCTACCAGGTGTTGATCACCGGCATCCTGGTGATCCTGGCAGTGGCCACCGACCAACTTTCGCGCAAAGGAGCACGCTGATGAATACGCCCAATCAACACCCGACGCTTGTGATGGAGGCGCGCGGACTGGTCAAGCGGTACGGTCATGTCACCGCGCTGGATGGAAGCGACTTCGAGCTGCGAGCCGGCGAGATCATGGCGGTGATCGGCGACAACGGTGCCGGCAAGTCCTCGCTGATCAAGGCGCTGTCAGGCGCCACAGTCCCGGACGAGGGCGAGATCTGGCTGGACGGCAAGATCATCCATTTCAAGTCGCCCATGGACGCGCGCCGCGAGGGCATCGAGACGGTCTACCAGGACCTCGCGGTGGCGCCCGCGATGACGATTGCAGAGAACCTGTTCATGGGGCGCGAGATCATCAAGCCCGGCTGGTTCTCGCGGCTGCTGCGCGTGATCGACAAGAAGCAGATGCTGGAGCAGAGCGTCGCGCGGATGGAGGAGCTCAAGGTTGGTATCCGCTCCATGACGCAGGCGGTCGAAACACTCTCGGGCGGGCAGCGCCAGTGCGTTGCCGTGGCGCGCAGTGCCGCGTTCGCCAGACACGTGGTGATTCTGGATGAGCCGACGGCCGCGCTCGGCGTCAAGGAAGGCAACATGGTGCTCGAGTTGATCCGGCGCATTCGCGACAAGGGCCTGCCGGTGATCCTGATCAGCCACAACATGCCGCACGTCTTCGAAGTGGCTGACCGCATCCATGTGGCCCGACTGGGCAAACGCGCGGCCCTGCTGAATCCCAAGAAAATCAGCATGAGCGACACGGTGGCGATCATGACGGGCGCCATGAGCCCGCAGGAAATACCTGCAGACTGCCTGGCCCATTGAGGACGCGACGATGCTCAAGGGAATCGATCCATTGCTCTCGCCCGAGATGCTGAAGTTATTGTGCGAGATGGGGCACGGCGACGAGATCGTGCTGGCCGACGCGAACTTCACGGCCGCATCGCTCGGGCGCGGCAAGCCCGTGCTGCACCTGCCCGGGGTAGGCATGCGAAGCGCATGCGCCGCGTTGCTGTCGGTGTTTCCGCTCGATACGTTTGTCGACCAACCCGTGACCTACATGCAGGTGGGCGGGACCGAGCCGGGCTACCGGTCGCAATTGCAGCGCGAGGTGATCGCGGTCATGACCGCGGGCGGTCACGGGCGCGACGAACAGTGCCAACCGTTGCCACGGTTTGACTTCTACGACCGCGTCGCCGGCGCCTACGCCATCGTGCAGACCGGTGAATTGCAGGCCTGGTCCAATTTCCTGTTCAAGAAAGGCGTGATCGCCGAGGAGCTGCGCAAGTGAACGAGGCGCGTGTTGCCGCAGCGCCGCCGGAGGCCCGGTTGCGACCTCGGGGCTCCAACCAGGGCGGCATGCGACAGTTCAACGAGCGGGTGGTGCTGCAGGCGATCCGGCTGCAAGGCACTTGTCCCAAGGCCGAAATTGCGCGTCTGACGCATCTGACGGCGCAGACCGTGCAGCTCATCATTGGCCGCCTGGAGGCTGATGACCTGGTGCGCAAGCTGGCGCCCGTGCGAGGCAAGGTTGGCCAGCCCTCGGTACCGATGGAACTCAACCCCGACGGCGCGTTCTCCATTGGTGTGAAGATCGGCCGGCGCAGCGCGGACATGCTGCTGGTGGACTTCACGGGCCAGGTTCGCGAGCGCCTGTCGCTGAGCTATCCGTTCCCCGATCCCCTCAGGCTTTTTGACGACATCGACGCCGGGCTGCGGCAACTGCGCAAGTCGCTCACGCCCGGGCTGCGCAAACGCCTGCACGGCATCGGCGTTGCGGCCCCGCTGTCGCTCGGCGGTTGGAAGGTACTACTTGGGATCACACCCGAACTCGCGCAGCAGTGGAACGAGATCGACATGCGTGAGCGGATCGCCTCGCTGGACGGCGCTGGCGGGCTGCCGGTCGAGTTCGTCAAGGACACGGCCGCCGCCTGCGTAGCCGAGCTGGTGGCGGGTCGCGGCCGCAGCGTGCGCAGCTTCCTGTACTTCTTTGTCGACACCTTCATTGGCGGTGGCCTGGTGCTTGACAGCCACCTGTTCGGGGGCCTCAACGGCAACGCCGGTGCAGTGGGTTCGCTGCCGCTGGGTCTGAGTAATACCGCCGGCATGCCGCCCGAACAACTGCTCAACCTCGGCTCGCTGTGGAACCTGGAGGCCTTGTACGCCAAGGCCGGCGTTGCCACGGACGCCTGGGCCGATGCGCGCGCTTTGGACGCGCCCTGGCTGGCGAGCACGCAAGCCTGGCTGGACCGGGCCTGCCCCGCCGTTGCGCTGGCCATCAACAGCGCTGCCTGTCTGCTCGATCTAGGCGGCGTGATCATCGACGGCTCCTTCGGCCGCGAATTGCTGGCGGCGCTGGTGCCCGGGGTCGAGCGAGCGCTCGATCTTTACAACTGGGAAGGTGCGGCACGGCCCAGGGTGCTGGCCGGCACCATTGGCAGCGACGCGCGTGCCATCGGCGGCGCACTGCTGCCGTTGTACGCGAATTTTGCGCCGGATCGAGACTTGTTCCTGAAGGTTGACCCATGAAAGAGACTCCATGAAGAACTCGCCACAAAGCAATTCGCTGCAACGAGAGATGACCTTTCGTCGCTGTGACCGGACCGATGCGTGGAAGGCACTGCAAGCCCACTACGAGACACAGGGCCGCAGATTCGATCTGCGCGACGCCTTCGCGCGTTCCCCAGAACGCTTCGAGACCCTGAGCGTGCAGGCTCCGGAGGTCTTTGCCGACCTGTCGAAGAATCTGCTGGACACCGCGACGCTGCAACTCCTGCTCGATCTGGCGCGCGAGTGCGGTGTCGAAACCCGGCGTGCCGCCATGTTCGCCGGCCAGCCCATCAACACGACCGAAGGGCGCGCGGTACTGCACACGGCGCTGCGCGCGCCCAAGGGATGGGGGCTTTTCAGCGACGATGTTGAGCGCGTACTGGATGCCATGCTGGCTTACGCCGAGACCGTGCGCGACACCGCGGCGAGCGGCATTCGGCATATTGTCAATATCGGTATTGGTGGTAGCGATCTGGGGCCCCAGATGGTGGTTCCGGCACTCGACGCTTTCGCACACCGGGGCTTGCAATTCCACTTCGTCTCGAACGTCGATGGTCACGACATTGTTCCCACGCTGCGGGGCCTGAAGCCGGCAGAGACCTTGTTTGTCATTGCCAGCAAGACCTTCACAACGCAGGAGACGATGGCCAACGCGCATGTCGCGAAGAGCTGGTTCGAAGCCAACGGAGGCACCGACACGACCCGGCATTTCGTTGCAACGACCACCAATGTGAATGCCGCCGCTGAATTCGGCATCACCACCACCTTTGGCTTCTGGGACTGGGTCGGCGGACGCTACTCGCTCTGGTCCGCCATCGGACTGCCGATCGCACTGGCCATCGGTGCGGAGAATTTCCGCGCGCTGCTCGCCGGAGCCCACGCGATGGATCGCCATTTCGCCGACGCGCCGGCGCACAGAAACCTGCCGCTGCTGCTCGGATTGCTCGATGTGTGGTACCGCAACTTCCATGGGTTCACAAGCCGCAGCATGGCGCCGTACCACCAGGGACTGCGGCGACTACCGGCCTACCTGCAGCAGCTCGAGATGGAGAGCAATGGCAAATGTGTCGATCTCAATGGCGAGCCGCTGCCCTTTGGCAGCAGCCCGGTGGTGTGGGGCGAGCCGGGAACCAACGGACAGCACGCCTACTTCCAGATGCTGCACCAGGGCACCGACGTGATTCCGGTCGAGTTCATCCTGGTGAAGACGCCGGCGCACCCGCTGCATGACCTGCACACGAAGCTCCTGGCGAACGGCCTGGCGCAGGCCCAGGCGCTCATGCGGGGCAAGTCGGCCACGGAGGCCTTGGGCGAGAGGGCGCCGACCGCATCGGCGGTGCTGGACCCGACGGTTCTGGCGAAGCATCGCAGCTTTCCCGGCAATCGTCCCAGCACGACGTTGATCCTGGATGAACTCAATCCGACCAGCCTCGGCGCACTGATTGCGCTTTATGAGCACCGCGTATTCACCAGTGGTGCCGTGTGGGGTATCAACAGCTTCGACCAGTGGGGCGTCGAGTTGGGGAAGGCGCTGTGCGCGGATCTGCTGCCACGCCTCGCAAAAGGCGGTGACCTCGATGGTATCGATGCGTCGACGGCCGGCCTCATTCAACGATTGCGTGCGGCGTAGTGCCAACATTCTTGGCTGCACGGCACCACTGGAAACGCCATGTCATTTGATCTCGTCTTTTTTGGCGGCACCGGCGATCTGGCGTGGCGCAAGCTGATGCCAGACCTGTTCCAGGCCTTTCGTCATGGCAAGCTGCCGCAGGGCGGCCGCATCCTCTCGGCTGCTCGCGAGGACTTTACCGACGCCACCTATCGCACCTGGCTGCAGGAACGCTTTCTCGAGGTTGAGGGCGCCAAGCGACCCAGCGATGAGGAATTCGCCCGCTTTGCCGCGTTGGTGCATTACCTGAGGGTCGATCTGTCGCAGCCCGGGGACTATGTCCGGCTGCGGCAATGGCTGGACGCGCCACGTGACGGGGGCCCGGCGGATACCGTGGTGCTCTACCTCGCCACCAGCCCGCACCTGTTCCCGCAAATCTGCGAACAGCTCGGCGTGGTCGCACTGAACGGGCCCAACGTGCGCGTGGTGCTCGAAAAGCCGTTGGGTCACGATCTGCAAAGCGCGCAGGAAATCAATCGCGTGGTGCGCTCGGTGTTCAGCGAAACGCAGGCCTTTCGCATCGATCACTACCTGGGCAAGTCTGCGGTGCAGAACCTCATGGCGCTGCGCTTCGGCAACGCGCTGTTCGAACCGCTATGGCGTCGCGAAAGTATCGCCAACATCCAGATCACGCTGGCCGAGCAGCTCGGAGTGGGCACGCGCGGTGACTTCTATGATCGTACCGGCGCGCTGCGCGACATGATCCAGAACCATGCGTTGCAGTTGCTCTCCATGATTGCGATGGAGCCGCCTTCGCGCAACGATGCGAACGCGATTCGCGACGAGAAGCTCAAGGTTCTGCACGCGCTCAAGCCCTTCACCGAAGACAGCGTGCTGCACGACGTGATACGTGGTCAGTACCGCGGCGGCACGGTCGACGGCCAGCCCGTGCCAGGCTATCGGGACGAGACGAAAGTGCCGCCGCAAAGTCGCACCGAGACCTTTGTTGCGCTGCGAACCGAGGTGCAGAACTGGCGCTGGTCGGGCGTGCCGTTCTATCTGCGTACTGGCAAGCGCCTGGCTGCGCCCGAGGCGCAGATCGTGGTGAATTTTCGCCCTGTGCCGCACCGTATCTTCCCGGGAGCGAACGTGCCGAACAAACTGGTCATCAAGCTGCAGCCCGAGGACGGCCTGGAACTGCACCTGCTGGCAGCCAAGGGATCGGGTACATCGGAGGCGTTGTCGCCCGTGTGCCTGGATCTCGACTTCGACAAGGCCTTCCCCGAGAACCGGGTGGGCGGTTATGAGCGGCTGCTGCTGGAGGCGATAGCCGGCCGCTTGAACCTGTTCGTGCGCAGCGACGAGCAGGAACAGGCCTGGCAGTGGATTGAGCCGGTCTTGCGCGCCTGGGAGCGCGACGACGATGTTTCTGGTGGCCCGCGTCCCTATGCCGCCGGCACCTGGGGGCCCGCCGCGGCCAGTGCGCTGGTGGCGCGCGATGGTTTCGCGTGGCCCGAGGAACAGTGACGACAACACACCCCGTATTGAAAGGAATGGATCATGAGAGACATTGAAAACCTGAAGCAACTGTTTCCTGCCGCAGGCGGTATTGCGCCCGAACACCGCCTGGCGTCGCCGATTCACCAGCGAACCTACCTGGTCGGCGGCGAATTCAGGACCTGGAGTGGCGAGTGCAAGACGGTGCGCTCGCCAATCTGCGAACGGCGACCGGACGGTACGGTGCAGCAGATCGAGATTGGCAGCTACCCGGTGATGGGCGAGGCGCAAAGCGACGCCGCGCTGGATGCCGCAGTCGCCGCCTATGACAATGGGCGCGGCGAATGGCCGACGATGCCGGTCAGCAAGCGCATTGCCTGCATGCAGGACTTCGTCCGGCAGATGGTGGCGCAGCGCCAGACGATCGTCAGCCTGATCATGTGGGAGATCGGCAAGAGCCTGGCAGATTCGCAAAAAGAGTTCGACCGCACGGTTGAGTACATCGTCGCCACTATCGAGGCGCTCAAGACGCTGGACAACAATGCTTCGCGCTTCGAGATCGCCGAAGGCACCATCGGCCAGATCCGGCGCACGCCGCTGGGCGTGGTGCTGTGCATGGGCCCCTACAACTACCCGCTCAACGAGACCTTTGCCACCTTGATACCGGCGCTGCTGATGGGCAACACGGTGGTGTTCAAGCCGCCGCAGTACGGCACGCTTTTGTTCTGGCCCCTGATGGAGGCGTTTCGCAGCGCCTTTCCTCCCGGTGTGATCAATACCATTTACGCGCCGGGCGCTGTGGTGGTGCCGCACATGCTGGCCAGTGGCAAGATCAGCGTGCTCGCGCTGATCGGCTCCAGCAAGGTGGCCGACCACCTGAAAAAGCAGCACCCCAAGTCGCACCGGCTGCGCGCCGTGCTGGGCCTGGACGCCAAAAATGCAGCGATCGTGCTGCCTGACGCCGATCTCGACCTCACGGTCAAGGAATGCTTGCTGGGTGCGCTCTCCTTCAACGGCCAGCGCTGCACGGCGCTCAAGATGCTGATCGTGCATCGTTCCATCGTCGATGAATTTCTGCGCCGCTTCACCGAAGCCGTCGGCAAGCTCAAGGTCGGCATGCCGTGGGAGCAGGGCGTCAGCATCACGCCGCTGCCGGGGCTGCACCGTACCGCCTACATGACGGAAGCGATAGAGGATGCCAAGGCCAAGGGCGCTCGAGTCGTCAACCCGGGTGGCGGAGCGTACTGCGCGACGCTTTATTACCCGGCCGTGGTGTATCCGGTGAAGGAAGGCATGAAGCTGTACCGCGAGGAACAGTTCGGCCCCCTGGTCCCGGTGATGGCCTACGACGATGTTGAAGAGGCGCTGGAGTATGTGATGAGCTCCGACCATGGCCAGCAGGTCAGCGTGTTCGGCAACGACCCGGTGCTGATCGGTGCGCTGGTCGATCCACTGGTCAACCAGGTGTGCCGCGTCAACCTCAATTGCCAGTGCCAGCGTGGACCCGATGTGTTCCCGTTCGCGGGGCGCAAGGATTCGGCCGAAGGCACCCTGTCGGTGAGCGATGCGCTGCGTGCCTTCTCGATACGTTCGATGGTCGCAGCCAAGCAGACGCAGGCCAGCAAGCGCCTTCTCGACGACATCGTGCGCGACCACCGTTCGAATTTCATCAACACCGGTTTCATCCTGTAAATGACTCCGGATTCGTGTCAGGAGACTTCAAAATGACTCTTCACTCTGTTCTGTCCATGGTGACCGAGCGCGTCCGCGCCCGCAGCACGACCACACGTGCTGCCTACCTCGCCCAACTGGAACGCGCCCGCGTGAAGGGGCCTGTTCGCAAGGCCCTCGGCTGCACGAACCTGGCGCACGGCTTTGCGGCGGCACCGGCTGGCGACAAGATCATGTTGCGCGAGCTTCATCGCCCCAACGTCGCCGTCGTCTCGGCATACAACGACATGCTGTCGGCGCATCAGCCGTTCGAGCGGTTTCCGGAGATCATCAAGCGGGCCGCGCGCGAGGCCGGTGCCACCGCGCAGTTCGCGGGGGGTGTTCCGGCCATGTGCGACGGCATCACCCAGGGTGAGCCCGGCATGGAGTTGTCGCTGTTCAGCCGCGACGTGATCGCAATGGCGACCACCGTTGCACTGTCGCACAACATGTTCGACGCCGCGCTGTGCCTGGGCATCTGCGACAAGATTGTTCCGGGCCTGCTGATCGGCGCGTTGCAGTTCGGCCACCTGCCGACAATTTTCGTGCCCGGAGGCCCGATGCCCTCGGGACTGTCGAACGACGAGAAAGCGCGTATCCGCCAGCGCTTCGCGAAAGGTGAAGTCGATCGCGACGCGCTGCTGGACTCGGAAGCGAAGTCCTATCACAGCCCCGGCACTTGCACGTTCTATGGCACCGCCAACAGCAACCAGATGCTGATGGAGGTGATGGGCCTGCACCTGCCGGGTGCCGCCTTCGTCAACCCGAATACCCCGCTGCGCGATGCGCTGACCGCGGCCGCCGCGAAGCGTGCGATCGCCGTCAGCGAACTCGGCGGCGAGTACACGCCGATCGGGCGTGTGGTCGACGAACGAACGATTGCCAACGCCATTGTCGGCCTGCTGGCTACCGGCGGTTCGACCAATCACACGATTCACCTGGTTGCTATTGCGCGCGCCGCAGGCATCACGATCAGCTGGGACGACTTTCGCGACCTTTCGGATGTCGTGCCGCTGGTGGTGCGCGTCTATCCCAACGGCAAGGCCGATGTGAACCATTTCCAGGCGGCCGGCGGCATGGGCTTCGTGATCGGTGAGTTGCTCGATGCAGGTCTGCTGCATGCTGACACCCTGACGGTGGCGGGCGCGGGGGGCTTACGGCGCTACTGCCAGCAGCCGTTTCTGCAGGACGGGACGCTCGCCTGGCGCGACACGCCCAAGGCGAGCGGTGACGCCAGCGTGCTGGCGACTGTGGCCGCGCCTTTCAGCGTCGATGGCGGACTGAAACTGCTGGTGGGCAATATCGGTCGCGCCGTCATCAAGACCTCGGCGGTGAAACCCGAGCATCGCGTCGTGCAGGCGCCCGCGATCGTTTTCGAGAGTCAGGAAGCCGTGATGGCTGCCTTCGATCGCGGCGAGCTGCAGCGTGACTTCGTAGCCATCGTGCGTTTTCAGGGTCCGCGCGCCAACGGCATGCCCGAGTTGCACAAGCTCACGCCGTTGTTGAGCGTACTGCAGGAGCAGGGCTTCCATGTGGCGCTCGTGACCGACGGTCGCATGTCGGGCGCGTCGGGCAAGGTGCCCGCGGCCATCCATGTGACGCCGGAGTGTCTGCTCGGCGGCCCGCTGGCTCTGATACGCAGCGGCGACATCGTGCTGCTCGATGCAGAGCGGGGCGTGCTCGAGGCCCAGGTCGACGCGGCGCAGTGGCAGGCGCGCCAGCCGGCGACGGCCGACCTGAGCGATTCCCATCATGGCATGGGCCGTGAACTGTTTGCCACGTTTCGCGCCAACGCTTTGGGCGCCGAGCACGGTGGGATGACCTTTTACGCAGCGGAGTCGCAAGGAACGGCGGCCACGCCACATACCGCACCGGTCCACGATCATTTTGTATTTGCAAAGGCAGACCACTCATGAACATTCTTGAACTGATGCGCACCGGCCCGGTGATTCCCGTCATCGTGATCGAGCGCCTGGAGCAGGCGGTGCCGCTCGCCCGCGCGCTGGTCGCAGGCGGCGTGCGCGTGCTGGAGCTGACGCTGCGTACCCCGGTGGCGTTGCAGGCCATCAGGGCCATTGCGGAGCAGGTCGAGGGCGCGATCATCGGAGTCGGCACCATCGCGCGCCCGGAGGATTTCGAGCGCTCGATCGAGGCCGGTGCGGTGTTCGGCGTGAGCCCCGGACTGACGCCGCAACTCGTCGCCGCGGCGCGTGCCAGCAGCCTGCCGTTGCTGCCGGGTGTGATGACCCCATCGGATGTGATTGCCGCGAGCGCGGCCGGCTTTACCGAGTTGAAACTCTTTCCGGCTCAACAGGCGGGTGGCGTGGGCATGCTAAAAGCGCTGGGTGGTCCGTTTCCGGATCTGACCTTCTGTCCGACGGGTGGCATCAGTGCCGCGACCGCGCGCGATTTTCTGGCGCTGCCGAATGTCGCGTGCGTTGGGGGTTCCTGGTTGACGCCGGCCGACGCCGTGGCCACCGGCGACTGGGAGCGCATCACCGCCCTGGCGCGCGAGACAGTGACCTTGCGCGCTGCTTGAGCGGCTTTCAACCCACCACCGCAATCCAAGGGGATCATCGAAATGACAAGCCAACTGGGCTGGGGATTGATGGGCGCGAGCACCATCGCGCGCGATTGGATGATCGAGGCGATCCGCGCGCAGGCTGGAAACGAGGTTGTCGCTGTGCTGAGCAGCGACGCCGATCGCGGTGCGGCTTACGCGAGGGACCTCGGCATCGCCACGTCGGTCACCTCGATCGACGGATTGCTCGAAAATCCGGCCGTCGGGGCGGTGTACATCAGCACCACCAACGAGT
This sequence comes from Rhodoferax sp., assembly GCA_039923645.1. Classification (GTDB taxonomy): domain Bacteria; phylum Pseudomonadota; class Gammaproteobacteria; order Burkholderiales; family Burkholderiaceae_C; genus Rhodoferax_A. Next base: position 16,108 of record JBDTCK010000034.1, on the reverse strand, counting down.
TGCATGCAGCGCAGGCGATTGCCGCGGCACGGGCCGGCAAGCACGTGCTGTGCGAGAAGCCGCTGGCGATGACGCTGGCCGATGCGCGGACCATCATCGATGCGTGCCGCAGCGCCGGCGTAGTGTTGGCCACCAACCACCACCTGCGCAACGCGGCATCACACCGGGCAATCCGCCGGCTGGTGCGCGAGGGCGCGATCGGCAAGCCCCTGTTTGCCCGCGTGTTCCACGCGGTGTGGCTGCGCGAGCAGCTACAAGGCTGGCGGCTGCACAATCCCGACGCGGGCGGCGGCGTGATCCTGGATATCACCGTGCATGACGCCGATACGCTGCGCTTCATTCTGGACGCCGAACCCGTCGAGGCCGTGGCCATGACGCAGCGTAACGGGCAGGTCGAAGATGGCGTGATGGCGGTGCTGCGTTTCGACAATGGCGTGCTGGCACAACTGCACGACGCCTTCAACGTAGCCCACGCCGGTACCGGCATCGAGATCCACGGCAGCGCCGGCTCGATCATCGGTCGCGACGTAATGACCCAGCAACCGGTCGGCGAAGTGTTTCTTCGTACTGCCCAGGGCGAGCGCGTTGTTCCCCTGGAGCACCACAACCTGTATGCCCACTCGCTGGCGTTGTTCAACGCCGCAGTGCGCGGCGACGGCTCACCATCGGCCACCGGAGAGGACGGCCTGCGCTCCCTGGCTGCGGCGCTGGCCGTGGTCGAAGCAGCGCGCACCGGACAGCGCGTACCGGTGCGCATTGGGTGATACGCTGACTATGCTCAGGCCGCGTGCGGCTCGCTCGTGCCTGATACAGCGCTGTCGGCGGCGCGTTGCCTGCTGTGGTCTGTCCCGATAAACAGGTACATCGCCGGCACTACGAAAAGTGTGAACAGTGTGCCGATCGACATGCCGGTGAAAATCACCAGCCCCATTGCATGCCGGCCTGCCGCGCCAGCGCCCGAGGCAATGACCAGAGGCACGACACCGAAGACCATCGCGGCGGTCGTCATCAGGATGGGTCGGAGTCGCACACCGGCGGCGGCTTCAATCGCCTCGCGCTTGCTCTTGCCGTCGCGCTGCATTTGATTGGCCACCTCGACAATCAAAATGCCGTGCTTGCTGATCAGCCCCATCAGGGTGACCAGTCCGACCTCGGTGTAGATATTCATCGTCGCGAAGCCGAGGAAAATGAAGATCAATGCACCGAACAACGCCAGCGGCACCGAGACCAGAATCACGATTGGGTCGCGGAAGCTCTCGAACAGGGCGGCGAGCGCCAGGAACACAATGATCACCGCAAACAGCATGGTGACCAGAAAGCCGCCCGACTCCTGCATGAACTGGCGCGACTGGCCCGAGTAGTCGGCATGGTACCCGCTGGGCGCCACCTCGTTCAGTGTCTGGCGCAGAAACTGCAGGATGTCGCCTTGCGACGCCCCTGAAACCCCCGAGATGGTGACTGAGTTGAGCTGCTGGAAGTGGCTGATCGACTCCGGCACCACCTCATGTTTGAGGTGTGCCACGGTGCTGGCCTTCACCATGGCGCCGCCGGGTGTCTTGATGTAGAAATTCAGCACCTCGGATGGGTTCAGGCGGTCCACCTGCAGCACCTGCGGAATGACCTGGTAGGAGCGCCCCGAAATCGAGAAATAGTTGACGTAACCGCCACCCAGTGCTGCCCCCAGTGCACTGCCAAAGCTCTGCTGTGTCAAACCCAGCGTCGCGAGCTTGTCGCGATCCACCACCACCGTGGCCTGAGGCTGATCGAGCTTGAGGTCGGTATCGGAGAAGTAGAACATCTTGGCGGCGAGCGCCTTCGCAACCACTTTTTGGGCCACGTCGTTGAGGTTCTGGAACGGTTCTGTGGTGCTGATGACGAACTGCACCGGCAGGCCGGAGGCACCGGGCAACGGCGGGAACTGGAAGGCGGCCATGCGCGCACCGGCAATCTTGTTAAAGCGTGCTTGCAGGTCCTGCTGGATTTCTTGCGCACTGCGCTTGCGTTCGTCCCAAGGTGAAAGCAGGATGGCGCCAAGGCCCTTGTTGATGGTGGGAACCCCGGTCAGCTGGAACATCTGCTGATATTCGGACATCGCCTTGCCCACCTCGAAGGCCTGATGCGAGTACACCTGCATTTGCTGCGCCGTCGCGGTGGGCGGGCCCGTGATGAGGTAGGCCACAAGGCCCTGATCTTCTGCAGGCGCGAGCTCGGACTTGGACATCTTGAACATGAGGCCCGCGCACAGCATCAGGATAAGGCCCATCACGATCAGCACGGGCCAGGTGTCGAGAACGCCGTGCAGCAATCGCAGGTAGCCACCATGCACGCGGTCGAAAACGCGGTCAATCGCCTGAACGAAGCGACTCTCGTCCTGCGACGGTTTGAAGATGCGCGAGGACATCATGGGTGACAGCGTGAGCGCAATGACACCGGAGACCGTCACTGCGCCGGCCAGAGTGAAGGCGAACTCGGTAAAGAGCGCGCCGGTCAGGCCACCCTGGAAGCCAATCGGCACATACACCGCAATCAGCACTGCAGTCATCGCCACGATCGGGCCGCCAAGCTCGCGCGCAGCCATGAGCGACGCCTGCATGGGTGTGGAACCCTCTTTCATGTGACGGTCCACGTTTTCCACCACGATGATGGCGTCGTCAACCACCAGCCCGATCGCCAGTACCAGCGCGAGCAGCGTGAGCAGGTTGATGGAATACCCCAATGCCAGCATCATGAAAAAGGTGCCGACGAGCGATAGCGGCATGGCAATGACAGGCACCGCCACGGCGCGGAAACTGCCCAGAAAGAGGAAGATGACGACCGTGACGATCAGCAACGCCTCAATCAGCGTCTTGGTCACCTCGTTGATTGAGGTGTTGATGAAGGCGGTGGAGTCATAGACGATCTCACCGGTCAGGCCGGTGGGCAGCTGCTGCTGTACGGCTGGAAACGCCTCACGCACGCGCCGCGCGACGTCCAGAATGTTCGCCTCCGGCGCGACCTTGATGCCGACAAACACCGAGCTTATTCCGTTGAACGCGACGTTGAAGTCATAGTTGCTTGAGCCCAGGCTCACGGTGGCCACGTCTTGCAGTCGCACGATGGCGTCGCCGCTTTGCTTCACCACGAGCTGCTTGAATTGCTCCACCGTGTGCAGGTCGGTATCGGCAGTCAGTGGCACGCTCACCATCTGACCCTTCGTGACGCCGACCGCTGTGAGGTAGTTGTTGGCGGCGAGTGCGGTACTCACATCGGCTGCCGTCACGCCAAACGCGGCCATCTTGTCGGTGTTGAGCCAGGCGCGCAATGCGAAGGTTCGGCCACCCAGAATTTCGGCGGTTTGCACCCCGGCAATCGAGTTGAGCTTGGGCTGGACCACACGCACCAGATAGTCGGTCACCTTGTTGTTGGGCAGATCCTTGCTGTAAAAGCCCATATACATCGCATCTGTGGTCTGACCAGTCTGCACCGTCAAAACCGGCTGCTGCGCTTGCGGAGGTAGCTGGTTTCGAACCGAGCTGACCTGCGTGTTGATCTCGGTCAGTGCGCGATTTGCATCGTAATTCAGGCGCAGTGTGGCGGTAATGGTAGACACTCCAGAACTGCTGCTCGATGACAGATAGTCGATTCCCTGTGCCTGCGAAATGGCCGCCTCCAGAGGCTGGGTGATGAAGCCCGCGATGGTCTGCGCATCGGCACCGAAGTACGCGGTGGAGATCGTGACCACGGCATTCTCCGTGCGTGGATACTCGTTGATCGGCAAGCTGAACAGCGAGCGCATGCCCAGTACCAGGATCAGCAGGCTGATAACCCCGGCCAGCACCGGGCGGCGGATGAAGATATCGGTGAACTTCATGGGCTAAGCCTTAGTCTTCCTGCGGAGTCGGGCTCGGGTTGTTCGCGGGCTGGACCGAGTTGTCAACAATCACCGGTGCGCCGTTCGTGAGCTTCAAGCCGCCGCTGGTCACCACCTGGTCACCGGCTGCAATGCCGGTCAGCACTGCGATCTGGTCCCCCCGGGTTTCGCCGGTCGTGACAAAGACTTGCTGTGCCTCCAGTTCAGTGTTTCCCTTGGCGTCCTTGGTCTTGCCTGGTTTCAGCACAAAGGCGGTAGACCCATAGGGGTTGTATGTAATGGCCGTCTGTGGCAGCGTCAGGTAATGCTGGGTGGTGCCTGTATCCAAATTGACGCTGGCGAACATGCCCGGTAGCAACTGGAGCTTGTCGTTGGCCACGGTGGCTTCGAGCTGCAGGTTGCGAGTGGATGGGTCGACTTTCGGATTGATGGCCGTGACCTTGCCGGCAAACGACTGCCCCGGGAATGCGTCGCTCGACAGGATCAGGCGCTGCCCCAGCGACAAGCTGCCGAGTTGTCTTTGCGGCAGATTGAAGTCGATGTAGATTGGATTGAGAGTCTGCAGCGTCACGATGGCGTCGCCCGGGTTCAGATACTGGCCGGGATTCACCGCGGTAATGCCGAGCCTTCCGGCGAACGGTGCCTTGATGGTCTTTTTTGCCACCAGTGCAGCCTGCTGCGCTGCGCTGGCGCGCTTGACGCGAAGGTCGGCCTGGTCAGCATCAAGCTGAGCCTGGCTGATGGCCTGCACCTCGAACTGCTGGCGGTCCCGCGCAAGCACCGAGGCCGACAGATCGGCCGCGGCCTGCAGCGCCGCCAGTTGCGCCTTGTCGGAGTCGGCGTTGAGCTCGACCAGCACCTCGCCCGCTTTCACATCCTGGCCCGAATGAAAGTGAATGGTGCGCACCAGGCCGGCCACTTCGGTCGTAACATTGACTCCGCGCACCGGATTGAGCGTGCCCACCGCCTTAATGGTTGGCTGCCAGTTCTGCATTTCGACCTTGATGGCGGTCACGACTTGGGCGCCGGGTTTGGGCAGGCTTGCTATCAGTTTCTTGATCTGAAGGAACTTGAACAAGGCAAGCACGGCAATCAGCAAAACAACACACAGCAGCATGATGAGCATGCGTTTGGTCGTGCGCTTCATTGGGAGACCTCCAGGGAATCGAATGTTTTTAGAGTTGGGTGCAGCGGCATGGCCTACCGTTACGGTGACTTTGCCGTTGACGCGGCGGGCGGCACTCTGGCATCGGCCAGTGCGGGACGGTTCCACCAGCCGCCGCCCAGCGCCTGGAACAAGGCAGCCGTGTCTGCATAGCGCAAGGCCTGCGCCTGCGCCAGTGAGATACGGGTCTGTGCATAGGTTTGCTGGGCTGTGAGCAAAGCCAGGTTACTGACTGCACCGAGTTGATATTGGCGCTCCACCAGGTCAAGCGAGTCGCGCGCCAGCCCTGCGGCCTGTGCCTGCGCACTCAGCGCCTGTGCATCCGCATCGAGTGCGCGCAGGGTATTTGCCACGTTCAGGAACGCATTGAGCACCGTTTGCCGGTATTGCGCCTGCGCCTGGTCGTAGGCCGCCTCAGCGGCGCGCTTTTTAGCGCGCAGTGACCCGCCGTTGAAAATCGGTTGCAGCAAGCCTGCGCCTAGACTCCAGGCCGAGCTCGGTCCCGAGAAAAGCTGGCTAGGCTCCAGGCTCTGTGCACTCAGGCTGCCACTCAGCGTGATCTGTGGGTACAGGTTTGCTGTGGCGACGCCGATCTGGGCACTTGCCTGGTGCAGCAGCGCTTCGCTGGCACGAATGTCGGGGCGTTGGCGCACAAGCGACGAGGGCAGGCTGACGGGCAGATCTTCTGGCAGCTGTAGCGATTCGAGCGTGAATTCGGGCAGTCCAGCGTCTGCGGGTAACCGACCGGCATAGACAGACAGTTGATGGCGTGTTTGCGCCAGCGCCTTTTCGAGCCCTGGCAGCGTCGCGCGCGCTTGCGCTAGCTGAGCCTGCTGCGTCAGGACCGTCCCCCGCGCAATCGCCCCCAGTGCCGCCTGCTTCTGGATGAGTGCGAGGGAGCGACTCTCCGCTCCGATCACGTCCTGTGTGGCACGAAGTTGTGCACGCAGCGACGCCTCCTGGATGGCCGTTGTGACCACGTTGGCGGTGAGCATGAGATAGGTGGCCTCTACCTGATATTGCTGGTAATCGACGGCCGCCTCCAGGCCCTCGAGCTCGCGATGAATTCCGCCGAAAGCATCGATGGTGTATGAGACGTTGACAGAGGCGTTGAACAGTGTGAGGTCGATTCCGCCGGGAACCTGGCTAGCCAACTGTGACTCACGTTCGCGCGTAACGCCGAGTTGACCGGTAACGCCCGGCAGTTTCTTGGCGCCGGCGTCGGCATTGTAGGTTTCCCGAGCCTGACGCAGCGCGGCCTGGGCCGAGGCGAGCGTTGGACTGTGTGCCAGCGCCGAGCGGATCAGCTGATCCAGCGGCTCGGAGTGGAATACGTTCCACCAGATTGCGGGAATGTCCTGACCCATGGCGAAGCGTTGCGACTCGCCCCCCGTGCCGGGCGCGCTGGCGGTCGCGGACGGCAACGGCACGCTTGTATAGGGGCTTTGCGGGTCGGTGATCGCGGGTGCAGCGGGAACCTTGAAGTCGGGCCCCACGGCACAGCTTGCCAACGCCAGACCGATGGCGACGCCGAGGCCTGCCAGAACGGCCCGCTGCCGGGGAGGCGGGCGATTGAGGGTATTGGTCACCAGTGAACTTTCGAGTCTGTTAAACGGCTGGAGCAATGCTGCCGGAGAATCTGGCACTAGCGGCCGGGCACTTGAAAATGGCGGATTATGCATGGAACGACCAAGAGCCCATGTAGCCTGCGCGACGGCGGTCTATGGAGCGGGTGAAGGGAATCGAACCCTCGTATGAAGCTTGGGAAGCTGCCGTTCTACCATTGAACTACACCCGCGTGGCCGGGATTCTACGCGGGATCAATGCACCAGCGCCGAGGCTTCGGCATTCACGCTGGCGCCGGACGGCTCGGCTGGTGCAGGTTCTGTCATGCGCCGGGCCAGATGGGCCAGGGCCGCCTCAACCTGATCGACGAGGATCAGACACAGGTCGCCTGGCTCCAGGCGTGCGAGTGCGGTATCGATGGCGTTGAACTCCCCGCGAATTTCCATGGTGTAGTGGGTGCGTTTGGCCTGCGCCAGCCCGGCGCGCAGCAAGCCAAGTACTTCGCCGTCGGCGCGGCCACGCTGGCATGCGTCCTGATACAGGAGGACGTCGTCAAAAGCATCACCGAGGATAGCGGTTTGCTCACGGATGTCGTCGTCACGCCGATCGCCTGCACCGCTGATCACAACGCTGCGGCGTTTGGCGGGCAGGGCGTTCACGGCCGCGACCAGGGCTCGCATGGCGTCGGGGTTGTGACCGTAGTCCGCGATCACCGTGGCACCCCGGTAATCCATCATGTTGAAACGGCCCGGGACATTCGCGGCATCGGTGCTGAAGCTGGACAGGCCGCGGCGCACGGCATCCCAGCTCAGGCCCAACGCCCATGCCGCGGCAACCGCTGCCATCACGTTTTCAACTTGAAAGCCGATGCTGCCATTGTGCGTGAACGGAATATCACTCAACGCGATACGCTCGCGCCACGACCCTTGCGCCGCCACGACCGCGCCGTCGTGCACATAGACGGTTCGCTTGCCTTGAGCGCGCTGCGTGGCCATGGCGGGGTGGTGGTGGTCCGCGGTGAAAAAGATGATGTTGCCCGGGCAGCTCGGAGCCATGGCGTGCACCATCGGGTCGGCCGCGTTCAGCACTGCATAGCCACTAGGGGCAACGTTTTGCACGATCACGCGTTTGAGTACCGCCAGATCTTCGACCGTGGTGATGTAGTTGAGCCCCAGATGATCACCGGCACCGATATTGGTGACCACAGCGACCTGGCAGCGGTCGAACCCGAGGCCTTCGCGCAGCATGCCCCCGCGTGCGGTTTCAAAAACGGCGGCATCTACATCGGGATGCATCAGCACATTGCGGGCGCTTTTGGGCCCGCTGCAGTCACCACTGTCAATCTGATGGCCATTGACGTACACGCCATCGGTGCTGGTCATGCCCGCGCGCAGCGCGCTGCTGGCCATCAAGTGAGCGATGAGGCGCGTGGTCGTGGTCTTGCCGTTGGTGCCCGTCACCGCCACCACAGGAATGCGACCGTCATCGCCGTGCCCAAATAGGTGCGAGATGATGGCTTCCCCGACGGGGCGGCCCTTGCCGAAGGACGGCGACAGGTGCATGCGCAATCCGGGTGCGGCGTTGACCTCGACGATGCCGCCCTGCTGCTCGCGCATCGGGCGCAGCACGCTTTCGCACACGATATCGACGCCGCACACGTGCAGGCCCACCATCTGTGCTGCTGCAATGGCGTTGGCCGCGATTTCGGGATGGACGTCGTCCGTCACGTCAGTGGCCGTGCCACCGGTGCTGAGGTTGGCGTTGTTGCGCAGCACGATGCGGCGGCCTTTGGCTGGCACTGATTGTGGGGTCAGGCCTTGTGCATCCATGCGCGCAATGGCGATCTCGTCGAAGCGGATCTTGGTTAGCGGAGTGGAATGCCCTTCGCCGCGTCTGGGGTCGGCGTTGACTCGATCCACCAGTTCGCGCACGCTGTGAATGCCATCGCCGATCGCATGCGGCGGATCGCGCCGGGCGGCCGCCACGAGTTGGTTGCCCACCACCAGCAGGCGGAAGTCATTGCCCGAGAGGAATTTTTCAACGATGACGTCGCCCACTTCGGCGGCAGCGCGAAAAGCGACTTCAAGGTGTTCGCGGTTCGTGATGTTGACCGTCACCCCCTTGCCCTGATTGCCGTCCTGCGGCTTGACGACGACCGGCAACCCAATGTCGCAGGCGACTGTCCAGGCTTCGTCGACATCCTTTGCAGGTCGGCCGAACGGCACCGGCGCGCCGGCGGCGTTGAGCAGCTTTTTGGTCAAATCCTTATCCTGCGCGATGGCCTCTGACACAGCGCTGGTGGCGTCCACCTCGGCCGCCTGGATGCGCCGCTGGCGCGAGCCCCAGCCGAACTGCACCATGCTGCCCTGAGTCAACCGACGCCATGGAATGCCACGCGCCGCTGCGGCATGGACGATGGCGCCCGTGCTGGGGCCTAGTCGCTCGTCTTCGTCAGTGTCACGCAAGCGCGCGATCGCTGCCTCCACATCGAAGTTGGTGTTTTGCAACGTGGCTTGCACCAGCGTCTGAGCCAACTCCAGCGCCATCCGGCCCACCGCTTCCTCGCTGTAGGCTACCACCACCTGATAGACACCAATGTCTACGGTTGCCGCTGTACGACTGAAGGTGACGGGGCACCCGGCCTGAGTCTGCAGTGCCAGGGTCGCGGCTTCCAGTACATGGGCCAATGAGATCGGCCCCTGATAGCCGCTCGGCTGCAGCACTCCGATGGCCGGAAATCGTTCGCGTATCGTGGATTCGAAGTTAGGCAGGTCGGCAATGCAGCGCTCCGCCGGTGCGCAAGACACGATGGCCTCCAGCGCGGTGTGCCGGCACCACAGATTGGGGCCGCGCAGGGCCCGGACGCGTGAAATTTCCATCTTGTTGTCTTTCTGCTTTGATGTGGTGTCGGGATCAGGTCGCTGCGAACAAGGCAGGCGCGCCGCAGTACGGCTGCGGATCGGCTTCGAAGGTTTCGATGCCGACGGCAATCAAATCCGGAGAGATGTTCAAAGCCCAGGCGGCAGCGACGGCCGCCAGGATGCAAGGGCGTAGCGTCTGCATGGCTGCCGGCGTGGCGTGCCCGTTCTGGCGTGTCAGGCGTTCCAGGCTGGCCAGCGTGTTCTCGGCCGTTGCGTTTGCCAGAACCACATGGCCCGACCGTACAAACACCGCCCGGCCGCCGCCCGCACGGTGTGCGGTGATGGCAGCGAGATCCGGATCGTCGCCATAAAAAATGATTTCCCCGTCGCACAGCGGAGCAAGAGCAGTCACCAGTGCATCAGCGGCGTTGAGTACGGCGACGCCATCTTGCAGCACCACGTCGACCTGGGTGCGCAACACCCTGGCGAGTTGATCGGTGGAAGCGATATCGAATTCAGCCAATCCCTGGGCGCCTTCCATGTCGGTCACGATGCCAACCTGGCAACGGTCATAAGCCAGGCCGTCGCGCAGGATGCTTTCCGCCCCGTTTTCGATCACGGCGGCCTCGACCGCGACGTTGATGAGCAGGCGGCGCGCCGATTCGAAACCGGCACAGTTGCCGTGTGCCACCCGGCGACGGTCCAGGAACAGACCGTCGCGGCATGCCAGACCCACGTAACGCCCGCTCAGGTGGATCAGCCACGCCACAAGGCGCGCCACCGTCTGCGTACCTATCGATCCGGCGATCCCGATGACTGGAATGCGGCCCGCCTCGTTGGCATGATCTTCAGGGAAGAGATGATCGACAATGGCGCGTCCTACAGGCCGCGGCGCCCCCACTGCGGGCTTGAGATGCATCAGCAGTCCGGGGCCGGCGTTGACCTCGACGACCGCACCGCCCTGTGCCTCGAGTGGACGCGAAATATCCTGGGCGACTACGTCGATTCCGGCAATATCCAGCCCGACCACGCGTGCCGCGAGCGAGACGGCGTAGGCAACTGCAGGATGAACCTGGTCCGTGCAGTCGATTGCCACATTGCCATTGCGCTGTATCAGTACCCGCCGCCCCGCGTCAGGCACGCCGTCTGGCGTCAATTCCTGGCGCTGCAATTCGAGCAAAATGGTTTCATCCGTGCGTGTCTCGACCAGATTGAGCGGGCAGTCTTCGGCCAAGCCGCGCCGTGGATCGCTATTGATCTGCTCGTTCACGAGGTCGACTACCGCTGAGCGACCATCGCCGGTGATCCAGGCGGCATCGCCGCGTGCCGCTGCCACGAGCCGGCCGCCGACCACCAGCATCCGGTGTTCGTAGCCGCGCGCGAAGCGCTCCACCATCACTTCGCTGCCATGCAATTGCGCGACCTCGAAGGCTGCACGCACATCCGCTTCGAGTGTGAGATCGAGCGCCACGCCGCGGCCGTGGTTGCCGTCCGTCGGTTTGACCGCTACCGGCAACCCAATGTCTTGTGCGGCCGTCCAGGCCGCTTCGGCGCTGTCCACGATTTCGCCCTCGGGAACGGGGACGCCGCAGGATTTAAGCAGGCGCTTGGTCAGGTCTTTGTCGCTCGCGATACCGGCCGCGATCGCGCCGGTGAGCTCGGTCTCCGCCGTCCATATCCGGCGCTGGCGGGCGCCATAGCCAAGTTGCACCAGGTTACCGTCGTTCAGCCGGATGTGCGGGATCCGGCGGTCGCTCGCCGCGGCGACGATACAGGCAGTGCTCGGGCCCAGATAACAATCATCGACCTGAACGCGTACCAAAGCGACGGCCGCACGGACATCGACGCGTTGGTCATTGATGGTCGCCATCAACAGCCGCAGTCCCTGCTCCAGCGCGGTTCGGGCAACATGCTCGTCGCGCGCGCGGAACACCATCCGGTAAATGCCGCGCTGCGAAGTACTGCGCGTCTGGCCAAAGCCGGTGGGCATGCCGGCCAGGTTGAGCAACTCGATGACCACGTGCTCCAGCACATGTCCGGCCCAGGTACCCGCGACCAGGCGCTGAAGAAATCCGCCGCGCTCGCCTACGCCACAATGGTGCTCTGCCAGCGCGGGAAGCAGGGCAATCAACCGGTCGTTGAAGCCGGGCAGCAAATGGGAGGGGAAGTCCTCCAGTTCACCCAAGTCAAGCCAAACCTCGAGCGCCGGACGGTAAGTCCAGATATTGGGTCCGCGCAAATAGGTTATGCGCAACAGTTTGATGTCGTTTTTTGGACTCATATTTCGTTGGCCAAGACCGGATTGCGTCACAGGCAAACCGATGCAACATGTTGCGTGGCCGCTACTTCGGCGAGAATTACCGATACCCGGACGCCAGCGAGGCTAGCCTGATTGCCGCTGAGCACGGAGACAAAATGCAACATCATCATTCAATTGACGTTAACGAGTCAGATTTAGAGCCAGATATAGAGCCAGCGCAAAACAACTTGCGTCGAAGGCTCGCACCCGATGAAAACGTTTTAGGTACCCTGGCGGTTGACTTGGACCGCCGGCTTCATTTTTCCGAGGGACTGGTGGCCCTCACCGACCGGCGCCTGTGGGCCTACGAAGCGAGTCTCGTGGGTGGGGACGACCCGTGGCGGAGTTGGCCCTTGGTCCAGGGACTGTCGCTACGCCACTTTGACCATGCGGGCGTCGGAACCATCGAACTGCATGACGCCCACCGCCGTCTGGCCAGTTGGCGTTTCACCCTTGGCGCCAATATCCAGGCGCTACGCCTGGTCAAGCAGTTCGAGCTCCGATTGGCGGCCGTGGCAGGGGGGGGCGCTGCACAAGTCGGGGACGATCCTTCCCTGTGCCCGCAATGCCACGCACCGCTGCCACTCAATAGTGACGAATGCCCGCTGTGTGTGCGCGAGTTGCATGCGCCGCCATCGACGTGGGTATTGCTGCGTCTGTGGCGTTTCGCCAGGCCTTATCGAAAGCAACTTGTCTTCGGTTTCGTTTTGACGCTGATATCCACCGCTGCGACGCTGATACCTCCGTACCTGACCATACCGCTGATGGACGATATTCTGATTCCGTTCCAGAACGGCAAGAAGATAGAGCCTTGGCTGGTGGCCGCCCTTTTGGGGGGCCTGCTCGGTTCTTCCCTTCTGGGCTGGGGGCTGGGTTGGGCGCGTACCTACATTCTGTCGCTGGTGTCCGAGCGTATCGGCGCCGACCTGCGCACTGCCACCTTTGATCATTTGCTATCGTTGTCGCTGGACTATTTCGGCGGCAAGCGCACAGGGGATTTGATGGCGCGAATCGGTTCGGAAACCGACCGGATCTGCGTGTTCCTGTCATTGCACGCGCTGGATTTCGCCACCGACGTGCTGATGATCGTGATGACGTCGATCATCCTGTTTTCCATCAATCCGTGGCTGGCGTTGGTCACGCTGTTACCACTGCCGTTTATCGCGTGGATGATCCACAACGTTCGGGATCGCCTTCGGACCGGATTCGAGAAAATCGACCGGATATGGTCCGAAGTGACCAACGTACTGGCCGACACCATTCCCGGTATTCGCGTGGTCAAGGCATTTGCACAGGAACGGCGCGAGGCACAGCGCTTTCGCGTCGCCAACCAGCACAACCTCGTTGTGAACGACCGACTCAACAAGACCTGGTCTCTCTTCACGCCGACGGTCTCGCTGTTGACCGAAATTGGCCTCCTGGTGGTATGGGCATTTGGCATCTGGCTGGTGTCCCGGCACCAGATCACCGTCGGTGTGCTGACTGCCTTCATTGCCTACATCGGCCGCTTTTACACGAGGCTGGATTCGATGAGCCGGATTGTTTCGGTCACGCAAAAGGCGGCCTCGGGCGCCAAGCGCATCTTCGACATTCTTGATCACGTCTCCAACGTGCCCGAGCCGGCCCAGCCGGTCAAGATTGGCGATGCACCCGGTCTACAGGGCATGCGCGGGCGCATCGAGATCAGTGGCATCGGTTTTCGCTACGGCAACCGCTCGGTTATCCGTGGTCTGGACCTGTCGATCGAACCGGGCGAGATGATTGGCCTCGTGGGTCACAGCGGCTCCGGTAAAAGTACGCTGGTCAACCTGATCTGCCGCTTCTATGACGTGACTGACGGCTCCATTCACGTCGATGGCACCGACATCCGGCGCTTTGGCGTGGCCGACTACCGGCGCCATATCGGCCTGGTTTTGCAGGAGCCCTTTTTGTTCTTCGGGACGGTTGCCGAGAACATCGCGTACGGCCGGCCCGACGCGACGCGAGCCGAGATCGTGGCTGCAGCGCGTGCCGCACACGCCCATGAATTCATCCTGCGGTTGGCGCAAGGCTATGACTCACTGGTCGGCGAGCGTGGCCAGGGCCTCTCCGGGGGCGAGCGCCAACGCATCTCGATCGCACGAGCCCTGCTGATCGACCCGCGCATCCTGATCCTGGATGAAGCGACGTCGTCGGTGGACACGGAAACCGAAAAGGAAATCCAGAAGGCGCTGGACAATCTGGTGCAGGGTCGCACTACCATTGCAATTGCGCACCGCCTGTCCACCCTGCGCAAGGCCGACCGGCTGGTCGTGATGGATCGCGGGGAAGTAGTGGAGGTCGGCCCTCACGGTGAGTTGATGGCGCGCCAAGGCGCCTATTGGCGTTTATATGAAGCGCAATTGCGCCGCGCAGATATTGAAGATGAGGGGCAGGACGAACAGGATGAGGACCCCGAAGCGGCCACGGCGGCTCCGCTTATTCATCTGCCGCAGACGCGCGAACATGAAAGCCTCTGATGGACAACGGTGATTTTCAACTCGAGCGCAACACGTTTGGCCGGCTGGTCTTGACCGATGCTATCGGCGAGCGTTACGACGGGGTGACGCCTGTGCGTGCGTTTCCCGTGTCCGCTCGCACCGAAGGGCTGTCGCTGCTGCACGCCGACGGTCATGAGTTGATCTGGATCGAGCGGCTGGACGCGTTGCCGCCAGCGGTGCGCAGCCTGATTGAAGAAGAACTCGAGGCACGCGAATTTACACCTGAAATTCTTTGCCTGCAGAGCGTGTCGACGTTTTCCACACCCAGCACCTGGGAAGTCAAAACAAATCGTGGCGACACGCAGTTTGTGCTCAAAGGCGAAGAAGACATTCGGCGGCTGGAGGGTTCGGCGCTACTGATCACAAGTGGCCAAGGCGTGCATTTCAGGGTGCGCGATATCCTTGCGCTGGATGCGACGTCACGCCGGTTGCTCGGGCGCTTTCTTTAAGCGATGGGTGGCGTTCCAAGCGCTTGGCACTGGCCGTCCTGGGCTGCCCCTTGGGAGGTTGAACTTCCGCTTGGAGCGGCACTTCACTCCGTTCGCTTGAGGCCCGTCGGCTGTGCAGGCCCCGCTCAAGGCCGCAGGTAGGCCCAGCCTTCACCCTGCCTGATCATGATTTCGGCCGCACCGGATGGCACATAGCCGACGGCCGGATTCATGTCTTCTTTGGTCAGCTTCTGGCCCCGCATGGTGTTCTGGCAAGCGGATACCTTGATGCCGGCCTTGACGGCGTCACCGATGCGACTGCTCACTGGGGCATCGAGTTTGAGCATGCTGATGCCAGGACCGTACGCCACGATTTCCACATCCACATTGGCGGCGCCTACGTCCTCCTGCAGGTTCTTCGCGTTGTTCAGCGCCAGGTTCCATTTGGCCGGGTCGTTGTCGCTCACCTGGATTACGATTTTGTGGTGTTTTTTGCCTGCAGTCATTGTTCCTTGTGCGTTTGCCGCTATTAAAACAGTAGCCCCCACGGTCAGAGCTGCAGATTGGATCATGTTTCGGCGTTTCATTCGGGGACTCTCCAGTACAAGGGGACGATGATGAATATACGCCGATACCTGCCGCCCTGGCCGGACGTGGAGTGCAAGTGATTCGGATGGTAGAAGCTGTTGCCGTCCGAGCTCTCAATCGTCGGGGAATTCCCACTTCTGCGCGCTGGCGCCGGCCAGTTCCTGCACGCGCTTTTCGTCCTGGCCGAATTCCGCGGCGGCGCCGCTATAGGTGATGGTGCCGCGGTCGAGAACATAGGCGCGGTCGGCGATTTCAGTGGCGGCGCGCACGTTTTGCTCGATCAGCAATACCGAAGTTCCCGCGTCGCGCGCCGCGACGATCACCTTGAAAACGTTCTGCACGATGATCGGCGCCAAGCCTTGCGACGGTTCATCAAGCAGGATTAGTTTCGGATTCAGCAGCAGCACGCGGGCGATGGACAACATTTCCTGCTCGCCGCCGGAGAGTTGTCGTCCCTTGTGGTTCTTTCGCTCGGCGAGGCGCGGGAAAAGCTCGTAGACACGAGGGATGTTCCAGTGTCCCGGGCGGTCGACGGGTACCTTGAGGTTCTCCTCGACCGTCAGGTGGGAAAACACGCGGCGCCCTTCGGGTACCAGGCCAACACCGAGCCGGGCGATGCGGAAGGGTGGCAGGTGCGTCGAGTCGGTACCGAAAATGCGGATCTGCCCAGAGTGGGCGGGGGTGAGGCCCATGATGCTGCGCAGAGTGGTGGATTTGCCGGCACCGTTGCGGCCCAACAGCGTCACCAGTTCGCCTTCGCCGACCTCCAGGTCGACGCCGTGCAGGATGTGGCTCTTGCCGTAATACGTGTTCAGTTGGTGGACTTCAAGAG
>JBDTCK010000033.1:0-9760 GCA_039923645.1 Rhodoferax sp. | reverse complement strand
TAGTCTGGCAGTTCGTCAGGCGTCAGGTACAAGCCAGCCTTCTCATAGGTCTGCGCCAAGTCAATCATGGCCGGGCCGCGATCGCGCGAGTCGCCGTGCACGTGCTCGAAGAGGTGCAGCGAAGTGGCGTGTCCGCGGTCGAATAATTCCACATAGGCAGTCTCCGAGTCCATCTTGTCTGTCAGAGCGAGTGAGTCGATCAAGGCATCCAGTTCCGTGAGTCGATCGCCGCCGATGGCGCGCTCCTCGTGCAACACGTCGCGCATATCGTGCAGATGCGTATGCAATTCGGCGTCGGGGTAGGACAGCAGTCTGGCCAGGACACGCAGGGTCAGGCTCGCATTTTGGATTGTCATGATTCAGACCTCCGCCTTGATGGGGATCGTGCGCTTTTTGGTGCCACCGAACAGGCTCGCCTCGCTGGCACCGTCTGAGCACCCGTTACCAAACGTGAAGCCGCAGCCGCCCCGCATGTCGAAAGTGTTCTCCGCATATTCACGGTGCGAGCTCGGGATCACGAAGCGGTCCTCGTAGTTCGCTATGGCCATGGTTTTATACATATCCTCCACCACGGCCTGGCTCAAGTGCACCTGATTCAGCGCTGTGAGGTTGATGCGCCCATCCACATGCTTTTCGCGCTGGTAGGCCCGCATGGCCAGCATGCGTTCGAGCGCGCGCACGACGGGCACGGTGTCACCGGCAGTCAGCAAATTAGCCAGGTACTTGACCGGAATCCGCAACTGGCTGACGTCGGGAATCTCGCCGTTGATCCCCACATGGCCAGCGTTGGCCGCAGCCGTGATCGGCGACAGTGGCGGCACGTACCAAACCATGGGCAGGGTGCGGTACTCGGGGTGCAGCGGCAGGGCGACCTTCCACTGGACCGCCATCTTGTAAACCGGACTCTTGCGTGCTGCCTCCATCCAGGCATCGGGGATACCGTCGATGCGCGCCTGCTCGATCACCTTAGGGTCGAACGGGTCCAGGAAAATATCGAGTTGTGCCTGGTACAGGTCCCGGTCGTGTTCCACGCTCGCTGCTTCCTGGATACGGTCCGCGTCATACAGCAGCACGCCGAGGTAGCGGATTCGGCCCACGCAGGTCTCGCTGCACACGGTAGGCTGGCCCACCTCAATGCGCGGGTAGCAGAAGGTGCACTTCTCGGCCTTGCCGGACTTCCAGTTATAGTAGATTTTCTTGTAGGGGCAGCCACTCACGCACATGCGCCAACCGCGACATTTGTCCTGGTCAATCAGGACAATGCCGTCTTCCTCGCGCTTGTAGATCGAGCCCGATGGGCAACTTGCGACACACGCCGGATTCAGGCAGTGTTCGCACAGTCGGGGCAGGTACATCATGAAGGTGTTTTCGAACTGTCCGTAGATGTCTTTCTGAATATCGTCAAAGTTCTTGTCCTTTGAACGCTTGCTGAATTCCCCGCCCAGTATCTCCTCCCAGTTCGGGCCCCACTCGATTTTTTCCATGCGCTGGCCGGTAATGAGGCTGCGCGGGCGGGCTGTTGGCGACGCCTTCATTTCCGGCGCCGATTGCAGATGGGCGTAGTCGAAGGTGAAGGGTTCGTAGTAGTCGTCGATCTCGGGCAGATTGGGGTTGGCGAAAATGCGCATCAGCAGCTTCCATTTCGCTCCCTGGCGCGGCTCAATCTTGCCGTTGGGCTTTCGAAGCCAGCCGCCATTCCATTTGTCCTGGTTTTCCCATTCCTTGGGATAACCAATGCCGGGCTTGGTTTCGACGTTGTTGAACCAGGCGTACTCCATGCCGGGTCGGCTAGTCCACACGTTTTTGCAGGTGACGGAGCAGGTATGGCATCCAATGCACTTGTCCAGGTTGAGCACCATGCCGATTTGGGCGCGTATTTTCATGCAAATTCTCCTTATGACGGTCAGGCCGTCGCGGGGGTCGCCGAAGCCGGTGTGTCCAGCCAATCGACCTTGGCCATCTTGCGAACCAGCACGAACTCGTCGCGATTGGTACCGATGGTCCCGTAGTAGTTGAAGCCGTAGCTGAACTGCGCGTAGCCACCGATCATGTGAGTCGGCTTGAGCACGATGCGTGTCACCGAGTTGTGAATGCCACCGCGATGCCCGGTGATCTCCGAGCCGGGAGTGTTGACGATCTTCTCTTGGGCGTGGTACATCATGACCATGCCCGGAAGGACTCGCTGGCTGACCACGGCACGCGCCGTCAGCGCGCCGTTGATGTTGAACAATTCAATCCAGTCGTTGTCCACGATCCCGATTCGCTTGGCGTCGTCTTCGCTGATCCACACGCAGGGACCGCCGCGGCTGAGCGTGAGCATCAGCAAGTTGTCGGTGTAGGTGGAGTGAATCCCCCACTTCTGGTGGGGCGTGATGAAGCTCAGTGCAATTTCGGGGTTGCCGTTGGGCTTGACGCCTTGCATGCCGGCGGTTGTCTTCAGGTCCACCGGTGGGCGATAGCTCGCCAGGCCTTCGCCGAATGCGATCATCCAGGGGTGATCGAGGTAGAACTGCTGGCGCCCGGTCAATGTGCGCCATGGAATCAGCTCGTGCACGTTGGTGTAACCGGCGTTGTACGAGACCGTCTCAGACTCGATGCCGCTCCAGGTCGGCGAGCTGATAATCTTGCGCGGCTGGGCCTGGATGTCTCGAAAGCGGATCTTTTCGTCCTCGCGATGCAGCGCCAGGTGGGTGTGGTCAATGCCGGTCTGTTTGCCCAGCGCGGCCCAGGCCTTGACGGCGACATGGCCGTTGGTCTCTGGCGCCAGCATCAACACGGTCTCGGCCGCGTCGATGTCGGTATCGATCTTCGGCATGCCGCAGGTGACGCCTTCGTCCGTAACGAAGCCGCTGAGTTCACCGAGCTGGCGGACCTCGGTCCCGGTTTCCCAACTGATGCCCTTGCCACCGTTGCCCACCTTGCCCATCAAGGGCCCCAGCGCGGTAAAGCGCTTGTAGACATTGGGATAGTCGCGTTCGATCACCTGAAGGTTAGGCGCCGTCTTACCCGGAATGAGGTCGCATTCGCCGCGCTTCCAGTCCTTTACCTCGAACGGTTGGGCCAGCTCGGACGGACTGTCATGCATCAGTGGCGTCAGTACCAGCTCGCGCTCGACACCCAGGTGCCCAACGCAAACCTCACTGAACTTGCGGGCGAAGCCCTTGTAGATTTCCCAGTCGCTCCTTGATTGCCAGGCCGGGTCCACCGCAGTGGACAGCGGATGGATGAACGGATGCATGTCGCTGGTGTTGAGATCGTTTTTTTCGTACCAGGTCGCGGTCGGCAATACGATGTCGCTGTAAAGGCAGGTGGTGCTCATGCGAAAGTCGAGCGTGACGAGCAGATCCAGTTTGCCTTCGGGGGCCTTGTCGTGCCACACCACCTCGGTCGGTTTGGCATCGTCCACCCCCAGGTCCTTACCCTGCAGGCCATTGGTGGTGCCGAGCAGGTGCTTGAGGAAGTACTCGTGCCCCTTGCCGGACGAACCCAGGATGTTGGAGCGCCAAACAAACATGTTGCGCGGCCAGTTGTCGGGGTGATCGGGGTCGGTGCAACTCATTTTCAGCGAGCCGTCCTTCAAGCCCTTCACTGCGTAGTCGCGCGGGTCGAGCCCGGCCGCCTGCGCATCGCGCACCACCTTGATCGGGTTGGTTTGCAGCTGCGGCGCCGACGGCAGCCAGCCCATTCGCTCGGCCCGCACGTTGTAATCGATCATCGTTCCGGCATACGTCGTCTTGTCCGCAAGTGGCGACAGCACTTCGTCCAGGCCCAATTTTTCATAGCGCCACTGGTCGGTGTGGGCGTAGAAGAAGCTGGTCGCATTCATCTGGCGCGGCGGGCGGATCCAGTCGAGCGCGAAGGCAAGTGCAGTCCAGCCAGTCTGGGGGCGCAATTTCTCCTGTCCCACATAGTGAGCCCAGCCACCCCCGCTCTTGCCTACGCAGCCGCACATCATCAGCATGTTGATGATGCCGCGGTAGTTCATGTCGCAGTTGTACCAGTGGTTCATCCCCGCGCCGATGATGATCATCGACTTGCCCTGCGTCTTGTCGGCGTTGTCGGCGAACTGCCGTGCCACTGTAATGACTTGCTCCCGCGGCACACCCGTGATCTGTTCCTGCCAGGCCGGTGTGTAGGGTTTGTTGTCGTTGTAGCTTTGCGCCGCATTTTCGCCAGGCAACCCGCGTGCGATGCCGTAATTGGCCGCAAGAAGGTCGAACACGGTGGTCACGAGGGCTTCCCGTTGGTCTCCTTCCTTGCCGAGAGAAATCCGGTGGACTGGCACGGTGCGCACGCTGATATCGTCGCCCGGGTTGTTGGTGTAGTGCGGGTTTTCGACGTTGCCGAAATACGGGAAGCCGACCTGGGCCGTGGTGGTGGTCAGCTTGTCACCTTCCATTAGCGACAGCTTGAGCCTGACCTCGTTGCCGTGGCGCGCTTCCTTGGGCTGCAGATTCCACTGACCTGCATCGGCCCGGCCGTCGGGGCCCCAGCGAAAACCGATCGCTCCATGAGGCAGCACGACCTTGCCTACCTCATCGAGGGCAACGGTCTTCCATTCAGGGTTGTTGGCCTGGCCCAGCTTGCCATTGAAGTCCGAGGCGCGCACATAGCGATCCGGCACCATGATCTTGTCGCCGGACGCCGTCGTGTGTTCCTTGAGCATTACCAGCATCGGCAGATCGGTGTAGCGGCGCGCGTAATTGTCGAAGTAGTCGCTGCGCTTGTCGAAGTAGAACTCTTTGAGGATGACGTGGCCCATGGCCATGGCCAGGGCCGCATCCGTACCCTGCTTGGGGTGCATCCAAAGATCGGCGAGCTTCGCAACCTCCGAGTAGTCGGGTGTGACCGAAATTATCTTCGTGCCTTTGTACCTCACCTCGGTGAAGAAGTGCGCGTCGGGCGTGCGGGTTTGCGGAACGTTGGAGCCCCAAGCCATGATGAAGGTGGAGTTGTACCAGTCGGCGGATTCGGGTACGTCGGTCTGCTCGCCCCAGACCTGGGGGCTGCTGGGGGGCAGGTCGCAATACCAGTCGTAAAAGCTCAGGTTGACACCACCAATCAGCGACAGGTAGCGGCTGCCGGAGGCGTAGCTGATCATCGACATCGCCGGAATCGGCGAGAACCCGACAATGCGGTCCGGCCCATGCTCCTTGATGGTGTAGACGTTGGATGCTGCGACGATCTCGTTGACCTCGTCCCAGCTGGAGCGCACAAAGCCGCCGAGTCCGCGCACGCTCTGGTAGTCGCGTCGTTTCGCATCGGATTTGACGATGCTCGCCCACGCGTCAACCGGGTCGTTGGAGATGCGGGCTTCTCGCCAGGTCTTGAGCAGGCGCCCGCGCACCATCGGGTACTTGACGCGGTTTGCGCTGTACAGATACCAGCTGTAGCTGGCGCCGCGCGAGCAGCCGCGTGGCTCGTGATTAGGCATGTCCCAACGGGTGCGCGGATAGTCGGTTTGCTGCGTTTCCCATGTGACGATGCCGCCCTTGACATAGATTTTCCAGGAGCACGAGCCAGTGCAATTGACGCCATGGGTGGAGCGCACGATCTTGTCGTGTGCCCAGCGATTGCGATAGGCATCTTCCCAGGTCCGGTCCTCGCCGGTCGTGACCCCATGTTCACCGGAAAACATCTCTTTGGGGTTGGAGAAATAGTTCAGTCGATCAAGAAAATGGCTCATCTTGTTTCCTCAAAGTGAAGGGGGTTTGATGGTGCGGTTCAGCACGGCCGCTCTGCGCCGCGGCGGGCATAGAACCACCAAGTCACCACGATGCAGGTGAGATAAAAGACGATGAACCACCAGAGCGCCGCATGCGGGCTACCGGTCATGGCGATGGAGGTCCCATAGCTTTTGGGAATGAAGAAACCGCCATAAGCGCCGATCGCCGCGGTAAATCCGAGTACGGCCGCGGCTTGTTTGGTGCCCTCCTTGGCTGCACCAACCTGTGCTTCCGGACCCTGATCGCGTACCGCTTCCAGACATTCATCCATGAAGATGACCGGGATCATCCGAAACGTGGAGCCGTTGCCTACGCCCGAGGCGAGGAACAATGCCATGAAGCACAGGAAAAATCCTGTCAGATTGCCTCCAGCACCGCCATGGGGCAGATACTGCATCACGCCATAGACACCCGCAACCATGGCGACAAAGGTCCAAAGAGTCACGCGTGCGCCGCCCATTTTGTCGGCCAGCCAGCCGCCCACGGGTCGGATCAGCGCTCCCAGAAATGGCCCCATCCAGGCAAATGCCAGCGGGTTCACACCGGGGAACTGGCTCTTGATCAACAACGGAAAACCGGCAGAGAAGCCAATGAACGAGCCAAACGTGCCCAAGTACAGCCAGCACATCACCCAGTTGTGCTTACGCTTGAAAATGACGGCCTGCTCGGAAAACGAGGCTTTGGCATCGGCGATATCGTTCATCATCAGATAGGCCAGCAGCGACGTGATCAGGATCGGAAGGACCCAGACGAAGGCCGCGTTTTGCAGCCAGATCTCCTTCATGATTCCGTCGGGCATTTTCACAACCGTCGCGTCGCCACCAAACCAGCCGAAAACGCCAACGGAAATGACCAGCGGCACCATGAACTGGACGGCAGAGACACCCAGGTTGCCCAATCCGGCGTTGAGCCCCAGCGCCGAGCCCTTGCGCTCCTTCGGGAAGAAGAAGCTGATGTTGGACATGCTGGAGCTGAAGTTGCCGCCACCAAATCCGCACAACGCGGCCAGTGTGAGCATCACCCAGTATGGTGTTTGCAAGTCCTGTACGGCAAACCCGATGCCGATGGCAGGGATCAGCAAGGACAGCGTGGAGAGGACCGTCCAGCGCCGTCCGCCAACGATGGGCACCATGAATGAATAAAAGATGCGAAGGGTGGCGCCTGCCAGCGAGGGCAGGGCGGCCAGCCAGAACAGCTCGTCTGTGCTGTACTTGAAGCCAACGGCAGGCAGTTGGACCACCACGGCGCTCCAGACCATCCACACGGCGAATGCGAGGAACAGGGCCGGGATGGAAATCCACAGGTTCCGGTTGGCGATGGCTTTGCCCTCCGTGGTCCAGAAGGCCTTGTCCTCCGGGGTCCATAGGGTCAGCAGCTTGCCGGTACCGGTGGCTCTCGATTCCGATGTTGTCATGGTGAACCTTTTTTGATGGAATTGGCTGCGCCTCAGCCCTGCAGGCCTAGACTCTTGGCCTGATCGCCGACCACTGCCGTCCGCCTGACCTCGGTGAAATACATCCAGATCAATGAGACCCAGACCACGCCATACAGCAGCATGAAAGCGCTCGAGCGGATCCCCGTCAGATCCATCAGGACGCCGAACAGGATCGGCAACACGAAGCCGCCCAGTCCGCCCGCCAGGCCGACGACACCCGAGATCACGCCGATGTTGGCGGGATAGTCGTTTGCGATGTACTTGAACACGGAGGCCTTGCCGAACGCCCAGGCAATGCCAAGTACAAACATGAGCGCCGTGAAGACCCAGACATTCAGGCCGATGTGGAATGTTCTGTCTCCGTTAGCGGTGAGAATGGTGAAGCTGGTTTGCGGATAGCTCAAAAGAAACAGGCAGATCCAGCTGACCCATAACACCCACCAGGTCACCGAATGGGCGCCATATTTGTCCGATAGCCAGCCGCCCGCGGCCCGCAGGACGCCGCCGGGCAGCGAGAAGCAGGCGGCGAGCAGCGCCGCGGCGCGGATGTCGAAGCCGTACTCACCCACGTAGTACTGCACCATCCACAGGCTCATGGCGACGTAGCCACCGAACACGATGGAATAGAACTGGCACAGTTTCCATACCCTGGGGTCTTTCAAGACCGAGAGTTGCTCACGCCAGGTGATTTTTGAGTCGACCAGATGCGCCGGATCCTGATAACTGAAAAACCAGAAAAGCAGCGCAGCGCCGAGCATCACGACCGCATACACCTGGGGCACGACGGCCCAACCGAAGGCCACCATCAGCGCCGGTGCCACGAACTTGTTGACGGCGGCGCCGGAGTTGCCGGCACCGTACACGCCCATGGCAAAGCCCTGACGATTTCTTGGAAACCAGCGCGCCACGTAGGGCGTGCCGACCGAGAACGAGCCGCCGGCAAGACCCACGAACAGGCCCAGCACCAAGTAGTGCCAGTACGTCGTCGCGTACGAGATCAGGTAGATCGGCACGACGCACGACAGCATCAGGACGAACATGACAATCCGGCCGCCGAATTTGTCGGTCCACATGCCCAGCGGGACGCGCATCAAGGAGCCGGTCAGCACAGGCATTGCGGCCAGCAGGCCGAACTCGGTGGAACTCAGGTTGAGCGTCTTCTTGATCGGGATGCCGATCACGCCGAACATCATCCACACCATGAAGCACACCGTGAAACCCAATGTGCTGACGATCAGCACTGACAGCGCCTGACTGTTCCTGCTCATGACCCATACCCATGTTTTTGCATGAGATGACTTTAGGGGTCCTTCGCTGGGCGCGACATCCTCCTGTGGGGCCAGGTGGGCGATTCAAAAGGACCAGAGGCTGGCCAGTGGCATGGTTCCAAAGAACCATCAGGTGGGGAGAATGCGCCCGGCTTGCGCCAGGTCAAGCCAGACCCTGTTCGGTTGCGATAACCGCGGCATGCACGCGCGAGCTCACCTTGAGCTTGCGCAACACCTGCTGCACGTGATTTTTCACGGTGGCCTCGGCAATCCCGAAGCTTCGCGCAATTTCCTTGTTACTCGCTCCGCGCGCAATGCTGCGCAGGATCTCGCGCTCACGCGGTGACAGTTCATGAAACGGCGTCGGGACCGCTGGCATTTGCGCCGCTGCTGTGGCCGCTTCGTGTCCCGGCGCATCGGCGGCGTCACGGTAGGCTGCGACAAGTTTTCCCGTCATCTCGTCTGCCACGATGCTTTCGCCCCGCATGGCACGGCCTATCGCATCCGTCAGGCGATCCCCTTCGATGGTTTTGAGAAGGTAGCCACAGGCTCCGCCGCGCAGGGCGCGCGCGAGATCCCGCTCGTCCTCACTCACGGTGAGCATCAAGATACGGGCCTGCGGCGCCGCTTCGCGCAGCGCTGGCAGGGCGTCCACGCCGTTCACGCCGGGCAGGTGGTTGTCCAGCAGAATAACGTCCGGCTGGAGTTCCAGGGCGCGGCGCTGGGCCTGGCCCGCATCCGCGGCATCGCCAATCACCTGGAACTGGGGTTCGCGCGACAACAGTGCAGTCAATCCCCGGCGAAACAAGGAGTGGTCGTCCACCACGAGGATGCGGATCGGCGGTGATTGACTTGCCGGCATGCGCTTCAACCCACGGCGGTGGCGTGGAGCACGCCATGAGTCATGGCCGGCGCGGTGCTGGGCAGCGGCGGTAGGGTCAGCACCACCGAGGTCCCACGACCGCGCGTGGAGACTACGTCGAGCTGTGCGCCAATGCGCTCGGCCCGCTCGGCCATGATGCGCAAACCCACATGATTGTTTTCGACGGCGCTGGGGTCCACCTCGAAGCCTATGCCGTCGTCGCGTACTTCAAAACGCCATTCGGGTTGCTGGTGCACATCTAGCCAGACTTGCGATGCGCGCGCATGCTTGCGAACGTTCGACAAGGCTTCCTGCACGATGTGCAGCACCTGGATCTGCAGGTCGGGCGGAAGGGGAACGCCGTATCCCGTCGTTTGCAGTTTCGTTTTCAGTCCGCTCTGGTGCTCGAACTTTTGCAATGTGGCCGCAAGTGCGGGTTCGATATCTTCCGTATTGGTGCGGGTGCGAA
>JBDTCK010000032.1:0-4152 GCA_039923645.1 Rhodoferax sp. | reverse complement strand
CCAGCACCGGCGCGCTTTTGAGGCCCGGGGACGGAATGAGGAGCAAATCCTTCAAATCAATGGAACGCTTGGTCATGGACAGACCTCCAGCAACGACATGCGCAGTTCCACGATAACGCAGACTGCTGGGCTTTGGAAGACACTAATGCTGAAAACGTTAGCACGTTTACGTGCATTTAGCGCAGACAATCCGGAAATGATTGAGCTCAACGACATTCACCAGGCCGCTGAACGCCTGCAAGGCCAGGTGCTGCACACGCCGTGCGTCGAATCGAAGACACTGTCGCAGATTTCGGGCGCCCATGTATTTTTGAAATTCGAGAATCTGCAATTCACGGCATCCTTCAAGGAGCGCGGCGCCTGCAACAAGCTGGCGCAGCTATCAGACGAGGAGCGCCAGCACGGCGTGGTGGCCATGAGTGCAGGCAACCACGCGCAGGGCGTGGCCTACCACGCGCAGCGGCTGGGCCTGCGTGCCGTGATCGTGATGCCGCGCTTCACGCCAGGCGTCAAGGTGGCGCGTACGCGCGGCTTTGGCGCCGAGGTGGTGTTGCACGGCGACACGCTGGAAGAGGCCAGCACCCATGCGCTGGCGCTGGCACGCGAGCAGGGCCTGACCTTCGTCCATCCCTACGATGACGAGGCCATCGTGGCCGGCCAAGGCACGGTCGGGCTGGAAATGCTGCAGGCCGTGCCCGGTCTGGACACCCTGATCGTGGCCGTGGGCGGCGGCGGACTCATCGCGGGCATCGCGACCGCGGCGAAGGCGCTCAAGCCCGACATCGAGATCGTGGGCGTTCAGACTGCGCGCTTTCCGTCCATGGTCAACGCCATCACGGGCAGCCATCACCCCCAAGGCAACAGCACCATTGCCGAGGGCATTGCGGTGGGCGCACCGGGCCGGATCACCCAGGCCATCATCACGCAGCGGGTGGACGATCTGCTGCTCGTGGACGAAGGCGACATCGAACAGGCCGTGCTGATGCTGCTCGAGATCGAGAAAACGGTGGTCGAAGGCGCGGGCGCGGTGGGGCTGGCCGCGCTGATCAAGTATCCCGAGCGCTTTCGCGGCAAGTGCGTCGGACTGGTGCTGTGCGGCGGCAACATCGACCCGCTGCTGCTGGCCGCCATCATCGAGCGTGGCATGGCGCGGGCCGGGCGGCTCGCCCGCATCCGCGTCAGCGCCCGCGACATTCCCGGCGTACTGGCGAGCATTACCAGCGTGGTGGCGAATGCCGGCGCCAATATCGACGAGGTGCACCACCAGCGCGCTTTCACGACGCTGTCGGCGCAGAGCGTGGAGATCGAACTGGTGTTGCAGACGCGGGGCCGCGCCCACATCGCCGATGTGCTGGCCGCACTGCATGTGGCTGGCCTGTCAGCACAGGAGCAGAAATGACCGCACGGGCCGCCCGGATGGATGCCGGGCGCTGATTGCCAAGGTAAAATGAGCCAACTAAGAGAGCCGAGAACCCCATGTCCACACCCAGCACCCCCGTCAGCCACGAGGCCGCCACGCCGGAGCAAGACCCGATCGAAGGCATTATTCCGATGATCCCGCTCGTGATTCCCGCGGTCGGCGGTGTGTTGATCTTTTTGCTCGCCTTCATTGCCGTCTACATGGCCTGAAGGGGCTGCAGCGCTTGTCAGCGCTTCACCTGTCGCTATAGATTGATAGTTATTGGCGGGCAACCCGTCACGCCGCACGGGTCGCACGAATCGTCCCAGCGGGATCGTCGTCACGTCACTTTCGCTGAGCCAGCAACTCCCAATCTGCAGCAACGCGCGCCGGCTTCGGGCCGGTGACGCGCTCTCAATTGCCGCACACGTGTCCTTCGGCTAGTACTCTCCCAGCTCAAGATTTATACATACATGCATAACCTCATGCAGGTTTTGCATGACTTTCACAGGTAACGGACTGGTAACCCGATGCGGGTTTCATAAAATTGTCATCCCGACCATGCCGCGCCCCGGCCAGCCGCTTCCCCCTGTGCTCCAGCCGCCACCCCCCTCACGATCATGTATTGACTCGCCAAGCCGTTTTTTCAAAGGTGACCGGCTTTTGAAAAGACGATTTTCAACTTAAGGAAGCAATCCGATGAACTTACCCACCATGCAGGGCCTGAATCTCAATACGCCAAGCTATGTCAAGAACGCAAAACTGATTGCCTGGGTGGCGGACATGGCCGCCCTGTGCAAGCCTGCACAGATTCATTGGTGCGACGGCAGCGACGAGGAATACACGCGCCTGTGCGGGCAACTGGTGGTAGCGGGCACCTTCATCAAGCTCAACGAAGCCAAACGCCCGAACAGCTACCTGGCTTGCAGCGACCCGACTGATGTGGCGCGCGTGGAGGGCCGCACCTTTATTTGCTGCGAGAAGGAGGAAAATGCCGGGCCGACCAACAACTGGATGGCCCCAAGCGAGATGCGTGCCACCCTGCAGCCTTTATTCGACGGTTGCATGAAGGGTCGCACGCTGTATGTCGTGCCCTTCTCCATGGGGCCGCTGGGCTCGCCGATCGCACACATCGGCATCGAGCTGTCCGACAGCCCCTATGTCGCAGTGAACATGAAGATCATGACGCGCATGGGCCGCGCCGTGTACGACGTGCTCGGCGTGAACGGTGACTTCGTTCCGTGCATGCATACCGTGGGCGCGCCGCTCGAAGCCGGCCAGAAAGACGTCAAGTGGCCGTGCAACAAGACCAAGTACATCGTGCATTACCCCGAAACGCGCGAAATCTGGAGCTATGGCTCGGGCTACGGGGGCAACGCGCTGCTGGGCAAGAAGTGTTTTGCACTGCGCATTGCATCCAACATGGGACGTGACCAGGGCTGGCTGGCAGAGCACATGCTGGTGCTGGGCGTGACCAAGCCTGATGGCAAGAAGTACCACGTGGCCGCCGCCTTTCCGAGCGCCTGCGGCAAGACCAACTTCTCGATGCTGGTGCCGCCCAAGGGCTTTGAAGGATGGAAGGTCACCACGATTGGCGATGACATTGCCTGGATCAAGCCGCAGCCGGACGGCTCACTGCGCGCCATCAACCCGGAAGCCGGTTATTTTGGTGTGGCGCCTGGCACCAATTTCCACACAAACCCGAACTGCATGGCCAGCCTGGGTCGCGACGTGATCTTCACCAACGTGGCGCTCACCGACGACGGCGACGTCTGGTGGGAAGGCATGGAAAAAGACAGTGGCAGCCTGCCCGCGCACCTGATCGATTGGCAAGGACGTGACTGGACGCCCGCGATCGCCCAGGAAAACGCCGTGGACGGCAAGCCGCGTGCGGCTGCGCACCCGAACGCACGATTTACCGTTGCGGCAACCAACAACCCGGCACTCGACCCGGCTTGGGATGATCCCAAAGGCGTGGTGATCGACGCCTTCATCTTCGGCGGCCGGCGCTCGACCACGGTGCCGCTGGTGACCGAGGCGCGCAACTGGGTCGAGGGCGTGTACATGGCCGCGACCATGGGCAGTGAAACCACCGCCGCAATGGCGGGCGGCAATGGTACGGTAAGGCGCGATCCGTTCGCCATGCTGCCGTTCACCGGCTACAACATGGCGGACTACTTCCAGCACTGGCTCAACATGGGCGAACGTCTGGCCAAATCCGGTGCGAGGATTCCGAAGATCTACACCACCAACTGGTTCCGCAAGGATGCGCAGGGCAAGTTTGTCTGGCCCGGTTACGGTGAGAACATGCGCGTGCTCAAGTGGATGATCGACCGCATCGAGGGCACCGGCAAAGGGCACGAGCACATGTTCGGCGTGAGTCCGGCATTCGAGGATCTCAATTGGACCGGGCTGGACTTCAGTGCCGAGCAGTTCAGGACCGTGACCAGCATCGACAAGGCGGCCTGGACGCAGGAGCTGGCGCTGCACGCCGAGCTGTTCGAGCGGCTCAAACATCACCTGCCGAAAGAGCTGCAGGAGACGAAGGCGGCGATCGAGCGGCGCCTGGCGGCTTGAGTAATTCGCTCACGCTCATTAAAAAAACCGCCTTCGGGCGGTTTTTTTATAGGCCCCCCGATGACGGTCGGGCGGAGCCTGGCCGGCAAGGTGCTCAGCGGATGTGGGCGCCATGCAACATCATGTTGAATGCGGGCTCATACTGTTCCAGCCAGCTGCGGCTGCGTGCCGGAGCA
>JBDTCK010000031.1:0-3424 GCA_039923645.1 Rhodoferax sp. | reverse complement strand
GTCGTTCATCTGTTTGAGGCCCTTGGCTTCGATAATTTCGTCTGCGATGGATTCGGACGATGAGCGAAGCGTCCACATATCCGCAAACACATCTCGCGCAGTCTTGGCATTGATGACGTCGCTGATGTGTCGCGCCAAGAGAACCGCAAGCTGAATTGCGCTAACTGGTATGGCATCAAACTCAATTCCGTCTCGGTTCAGTTGCGCAGCCACAATGCTGTTTAGGGCGTTAGCGGCTGAGCCTCCATACATCCACCCTGCGTCGTGACCCTGAGGGTCACCCCATTTCGCGGGATTAATGTCTCGTAGTTTTGCAACGGTATCCGTAAAGTAATCGGCCTTCGCATGCGATTGGACAAGCAGGTTCGCGTCATAAACCGACAGATCATGGGCTTGTTGAAATCTCGCCGCCATCACCGCTGGCAGCTCGGTCATCTCCGAGCGCACGCGCTCGATCCACTCGGAGGCAATCACCAGCGGCGGCAGATCCGGGTCCGGGAAGTAACGGTAGTCGGCCGCGTCTTCCTTGGTGCGCATGGCGCGGGTCGCGCCCGTATCGGGGTCGAACAGCACTGTGGCCTGCTGGATCGCGTGGCCGTCCTCAAGCTGCTCGATCTGCCAGCGGATTTCATAGTCCATGGCCTGTTGCATGAACTTGAAGCTGTTCAGGTTCTTGATTTCGCGCCGCGTGCCCAATGGCGCACCGGGCTTGCGCACTGACACGTTGGCGTCGCAGCGGAACGAGCCCTCCTGCATGTTGCCATCGCAAATGCCGATCCAGGTCACGATCTTGTGCAACTCCTTGGCGTAAGCGACGGCCTCCCCGCTTGATCGCATGTCCGGCTCGGTCACGATCTCCAGCAGCGGCGTGCCAGCCCGGTTCAGGTCGATGCCACTCATGCCCACGAACTCTTCGTGCAGCGACTTGCCCGCATCTTCCTCGAGGTGGGCTCGCACCAGCCGCACCGACTTCGTCTCGCCGTCCAGCAGGAACTCGACCTGACCGCCTTGCACCACCGGAATCTCGTACTGGCTGATCTGGTAGCCCTTGGGCAGGTCGGGGTAGAAATAGTTCTTGCGCGCGAAGATGCTGCGCGGCGCTATCTGCGCGCCAATGGCCAGACCGAACTGGATCGCGCGCTCCACCGCACCCTTGTTCATGACCGGCAGGGTGCCCGGCAACGCCAGATCGACCGCGCACGCCTGTGTGTTCGGCTCGGCGCCGAAGGCCGTGGCGGCGCGGCTGAAGATCTTGCTGCGCGTGGACAGCTGGGCATGGGTTTCGAAGCCGATGATGACCTCAAAGCCGCGCACCAGCGGACCAGTGGGACGGCCTTGTTGCAGGGCCTCGAAGGTGTTCACGGGCTCGCTCATCTCAAAACCCCTCCGGTGTCTTCTGGTGCCAGTCCGTGGCCTGCTGCAGTTGGTGCGCGGCATTCAGCAGCCGGGCTTCCTGCAGATGATTCGCTATCAGTTGCAGGCCGACCGGCATGCCGCCCGCGCCAAAACCCGCGGGCACGCTCATGCATGGCAGCCCCGCCAGCGATGCCGGCAGCGTGAATATGTCGGCCAGGTAGCTGGCCAGCGGGTCGTTCGATTTTTCGCCCAGCTTCCAGGCCACGGTGGGTGCGACCGGGCCGGCGATCACGTCGCAGACCTTGAATGCCTGCTGGAAGTCGTCGGCGATCATGCGGCGGATTCGCTGCGCCTGCAGGTAGTAGGCGTCGTAGTAGCCGTGTGACAGGACATAGGCGCCGATCATGATGCGGCGCTTGACCTCGTCGCCAAAGCCTTCGGCGCGGCTCTTCTTGTACATATCCGTCAGGTCGGTGAATTTTTCGGCGCGGTGACCGAACTTGACGCCGTCGAAGCGGCTCAGGTTGCTGGACGCTTCGGCCGGCGCAATGATGTAGTACACCGGGATGGACAGTTCGGTGCGCGGCAGGCTGATGTCGACCAGTTTGGCGCCGAGCTTTTTGTATTCCTGCAGGGCCGCGCCGACCGCGGCGCGCACGTCGGCCGACAGGCCTTCGCCAAAAAATTCTTTCGGCACGCCGATGCGCAAACCTTGCAAGGATTCATTCAGGGAGCGCGTGAAGTCTTCCGCCGGCACATCGAGCGAGGTCGAATCGCGGTCCAGGTCGGGGCCGCACATTTCGGAGAGCAGCAGCGCGCAGTCCTCTGCGGTGTGCCCCATCGGGCCGGCCTGGTCCAGACTGGAGGCGAAGGCGATCATGCCGTAACGCGAGGCGCGGCCATAGGTTGGCTTGATGCCCGTAATGCCGCAAAAGGACGCCGGCTGGCGGATCGAGCCGCCGGTGTCGGTGCCGGTGGCGGCCGGGGCCAGGCGCGCCGCCACCGCCACGGCGCTGCCACCCGAGGAGCCACCCGGAATGCGCGTGGTGTCCCAGGGATTCAGCGCCGGCCTGAAAGCCGAGTTCTCGTTCGAGGAGCCCATTGCGAACTCGTCGCAATTGAGTTTTCCGAGTGTTATAGCCCCTGCGCCCTTTAGTTTCAATACGACGGTGCTATCAAACGGAGAGCAATAACCTTCCAGCATGCGAGAGCCGGCGGTGCTCGGGAAATCAACGGTGACAAAGATGTCCTTGTGGGCGATCGGCACGCCGAGCAGCGGCGCCGTGTCGCCCGCGGCCAGGCGCACGTCGGCGTCGCGCGCCTGCGCCAGCGTGACCTCCTCGCTGGTGGCGAGGTAGGCGCCGAGCGCCTCGTGGCGGGCGCCGCGTGCCAGAAAGTGCTGGGCCACCTCCACTGCGGAGACTTCTTTTGCGCGCAGCTTCGCGGCGAGCTGTGCTGCCGTCAGGTCATGCAGTTCGCTCATTCAAGCACCCTGGGCACAAGAAACAGGCCACGCTCCACCTTTGGTGCGCTGCGCTGGTTGGCTTCGCGCTGGTTCGGCTCGCTCACAATGTCGTCGCGTAGGCGCAAAACGACGTCCTGGCTGACGGCCATGGGGTGTGCCATCGGCTCCAGACCCGCGGTGTCCACCGCGCGCATCGTCTCCACAATGTCGAAGAAGTCGTTAAGCTGAGTGAGCATGCGCTCACTCTCGTCTGGTTGAAGTTCAAGTCGAGCCAGATTGGCAATCCGGCCAATATCCTGGGGGGTCAAGGGCATGGAGAAAACGCTTCCGAAACCAGATGTAAAGGTGCTTGCCCGGCTGAGTGCCGCCGGGTTGTGCACAGGGGATGCGGTATTATCCCGCCTTTGCCGCAACACTCCCGAATTGGCCGTGAATGCGCCTAAAAATACGAATTCCGTCTCCCAGCGACCCATTTTGCAGCGACCCCATTTGACTTGGCGATGGTGCGCCGAAGCGCGAACCATGCCCGAGAGGACTATTCATGTTTGGAGCATTCCGTCGGTATTTCTCCACCGACCTGGCGATTGACCTTGGTACCGCCAA
>JBDTCK010000030.1:0-7073 GCA_039923645.1 Rhodoferax sp. | reverse complement strand
GCCTCGGCCTGTCTCAAAAAACCAATGATCTGCTCTTCGCTGTATTTGCTTGTTCTCATGTCCATCATTCTCCGGGTTGATGGACTACTGGGAAAAATGACTGGTACGGTTTAGGGGGAGCAGGTCATGTGGTCGGTGGTGGTGACGTCGGCCCAGGCGGGGCAGGGGAGCGCCAGCTTTCAGGTCGCACCGAAGATTGTTGCCCGCCCCCTGCACCCCAGGGTCAGCGAGCAGGTCGTCTTCGCTACACCACCCAGTGACCCGCCGCATTTGATGCGCAAGGGCCAGGTTATGAGCGAAGGGCAGCCTGGCCATCGGGTCATTGTTGTCACGACAGAGTATTAAAGCGAGAACGACCCGCCGGATATCGTTCGCACTGGCTATCTGGTGACGCCATCGAACCCCAGAGGGCGCGACAAGTCCAGGTGTTAGTGGGCCGGGCGCCATCAATGGACTCGAGGTCCCGATGACGATGTCGCCAATTGCTCAGGGTTGATATTGCTGGTTGAGCGCGAGGAGGGCAACGCTTCCCAGCGCTCTGCCATCCGCTGCATCATCCCTGCCGGAACTCCGTGCAGGTTATCCCACCGGCCGGTCGCCTCCACCACGCGGACATTCTCAGTCATTGAGCGGTACGGCTCCATTTCCTGCAGACGAGTGAACGTGTTGCTGACAACCACCCGCTTGTCAATCGCCAGAGCCTGACGAGCCATCTTTTGACACCAGACGTGCGCTTCACGGATGCGCGAAGCGTCGTAGTGATAGACACCATCGAGCTCAAAAAACATGTCGGCTTCAAAATGCTTGAAACCGACTAGCGCCAGGACCTTGGCCATCGTGGTTTTGCCACTACCTGGCAAGCCGCGAATCAGTATGAGCTCACCGCGTAATTCGTCTTTTCGCGGGGTGAAGGGCCTGGACGTAGCGTTCATCGGAAACCAATTCAAAGTTGAAGGTTTCCTGTAAAGCGCCGTGGTTTATATTGCTGTGGTGGGCTCCTGGGCCGGTGATTGGTCGTCGAGCCAGATTGAAGGCGAACGTTCAATCTGGCGATTCGGCTGTCGAGTTTGCGTCTCGGCGCCGACGATAGCCGACTTGTGAATTTGGGATTGTGACCATGCTGCAACTTCGACCCAACTGCGAGTGCTGCGACAGAGACTTACCCCCCGACTCCCTTGAGGGCCGTATCTGCTCGTTTGAATGCACCTTCTGCGCGTCTTGCGCTGACAGCGTGGTAAGGGGTACTTGTCCCAACTGTGGTGGTGAGCTGGTGCCACGGCCCAGGCGTCCAGCCGATAAACTGATGGTCTTCAGCAGGCCGGGGAAAAGCAATTCAAGACTGAGCAAAAGCTGACTGAAGAGCTCGCCCGAACCAAGTCGCTGATCGAACGAAATAAGGGGTTAAAGGACGAAGTGACGCAGGCAGAGCAGTTGCTCAATGAAATGATGATGCGAGCACCCGAAGCAGGCGTTTGACGAGGTTGGTAACCGTAGGTTGTAACCCGGCGATTTGCAGCAACAATCCAATAATTGCCGAGAAGCCCACCGATCCACCTTGCTCAGGGCCACGACCCATTGCCCGCGGGCCCGTCGAGGTTGACTCCATATTGATGCAGTGGTTGTGTTCAGGGACTTCGGTGCTTGCCGGCGCTCCATCCGTTTTCGCCAGCTGCCGTGCGCGCGACCGCATCAGGCACAGCCTCCAACGGCGTGGCCATGGTGTCGTTCCAGCGATTCAGAAAGCCGAACATGGCCACCACGCCGAGAATCTCGACGATCTGTGTGTCGCTCCAATGCTGTTGCAGCTCGACGAATTGCGCGTCTGTGACTGCGTTGGGCTGCGCGTCTGCGGCCAAGGCAAAGTCGAGCGCAAGTCGCTCTTTCTGGCTGTAGAGAGGGCTACTCTGGTAATCCCAGACGGCCGCTAGTTTGGCATCACTGACGCCGAAATTGTGTGCTCCCAAGAGCGTGTGTGCCTGGCAGTAAAGGCAGCCCGAGGCCTTGCTGGCCAGGTGGCCGATGAGACGCCGAAAGCCCAGGTCGACCTCCCCTTCGGGATCCATTGCGGCTGCGTTGAGCTGCGCCAAGGCCTGTACCAACTTGGGCTTGCGCTGCATTGTGAGCACGCTGTTGGGTGTGAAGCCCAAGGTAGTGAGGAAAAAATCGAAGTGCGACTTAAGCTCAGGTCTCACATCGGCAGAAAGTGGTGACAGGCGAGGCATGTGTGTGGACTCCTTGAGTGCTCTGGGGCATTGCCCATGGCAAAGCGGCTGCGGTGATGTAACTTTTGCTTATATCCTGAATCCGCCGACCATTCCGTAGCGCTGATGTCCAAGTTGGGCGAGGAACCGAGGCCATGCCATTCAGAAGCTGGCATCCAGATCACCAATTCTCATTCGTCCTGAGGTGATCGATCAACCGCTGGTTTTGTCGCGATCAGCGCGTGCTGGAATGACCAGTCCATGAAGTCTGACGGTACGAAACCCATGGAACGCCAGCGCACCATTCGGGGGCGTCAAGCGGTCCGGCAACGGTCGCGAATGTACTGAAGACGGGTTGGGCGACCATCTGGAGGTCAAAGGGGCGCTGGGTTATGGTGCGGCGTAACGCCAACTGCTAACCTTGACTCTACTTCCTAGCCGCATTTACTTGCATGACTTCCACCAACTCCACGGCAAAGGCGTCCGGTTCCTACGATGACGTGACCTTTGTCCACGCATTGCGTCGCATGGGCCTGGCACAGCCCAATGAGGTGATCGATCTCACGCCTCTGACCGGCGGTGTCTCCTCGGACATACGACTCGTGCAGATCGGTGCGCGCCGATTTTGTGCCAAACGCGCACTGGCCCAGCTCAGGGTGGCACAAAACTGGCAGGTCGATACGTCGCGCAATGCGGCGGAAGCGGCGTACTTTCGCACCGTCAGAGCCTGGGTGCCGGGTTTTGTGCCCGAGCTGCTGGGCGAGGACGCTGAAGCCGGACTGTTCGCGATGGTGTATCTGGACCCTGACACGCACCCACTGTGGAAGGCGAACCTTTTGCGCGGCGAATCCGATGCCAGCTTTGCGGCTCAAGTGGGCACTGCGCTGGCGCGCGTGCACAGCAAATCGGCGAGCGCGCCGGGCCTGCATGCGGCTTTCGACAACGACGCACTGTTCGAGGCACTGCGGCTGGACCCCTACCTGCGAGCCACCTCCGCGCGCCACCCGGCATTAGCATCGCGGCTGCAGTCGCTGGCAGATACGACGCGTGACACGCATTTGGCGCTGGTGCACGGCGACGTCAGTCCCAAGAACATCCTCGCCGGCCCGAATGGGCCGATACTGCTCGATGCCGAGTGTGCCTGGTTCGGCGATCCGGCCTTCGACATCGCATTTTGTCTCAATCACCTGCTACTCAAGGGCGCGCGCGCCGGGCAGCGGCGCGCTTTGTACGCCCCGGCCTTCGAGGCATTCGTTGATGCGTATTTGCAAGGCGTGGACTGGGAGCCGCGCTCAGCACTGGAACGGCGGGCAGCAGCGTTGCTACCGGCTTTGCTCCTCGCGCGTATCGACGGCAAGTCGCCGGTGGAATACCTCACAGGCGAGGTAGAGCAAAACGCCGTGCGCGCCTTTGCCATGCCACGCGTGGCCACGCCTCCGCAGCGACTGCAGAATGTGATCGACGATTGGGTGCAAGGAGATCCTGCAACATGAACGAACAAGACAATGCCACCATCACCGCCATTACGGCGCGCCGCATCTGGGATTCACGCGGACGCCCGACGCTCGAGTGCGAGGTCGAACTGGCAGGCGGCGCACACGGCCGTGGCATTGCGCCCGCCGGCGCCTCGATGGGCAGCCGCGAAGCGGTCGAACTGCGCGACGGTGGCCTGCGGTTGGGAGGCAAGGACGTTCAGGACGCGCTGACGGGCTTGCGTGGCGAGATTGCACCGCTGCTCATCGGCCGCTCGGCGATTGATCAGACCGGAATAGACGCAGCGCTCATCGCCCTGGACGGCACGCCGACCAAGTCGCGCTTGGGCGGCAATGCTATTACCGCTGTTTCGTTCGCTGTGCTTCACGCGGCTGCCGCCAACCGCGCCCTGCCGCTGTGGCAACACCTGGCGGGCAACAAACCGGTGCGCATGCCGCTGCCCGAGATCCAGATCTTCGGCGGCGGTGTGCACGCGGGGCGGCGCGTCGACATCCAGGATTTCATGGTCATGGCCCCCAAGGCCGAATCCTTTGCGCATGCGCTCGAGATCACGGCCGAGGTGTACCTGGCCGCCGGCAAGCTAATGGCCGAGCGTGGTGCGCTGCAGGGCGTGGCCGATGAGGGCGGCTACTGGCCGGTGTTTGCCAGCAATGAGGAAGCGCTAGACATGCTGGTGCGAGCCATCGAGCGCGCCGGCTTTACTCCCGGCGACGAGGTCCATGTCTCCCTCGACATCGCCGCCTCGGAGTTCACGAAAGATGGCGAATACATGCTTGGGCTGGACGGGCGCACGCTGGGCCGCGACGAGTGGCTCAAGCAGCTGTTCGACTGGTGCCAACGTTACCCGATTCTCTCGGTCGAAGACCCTTGTGCCGAGGACGATACCGAAGGCATGCGCCTCTTCACGGCCGAGGTCGGCAACCGCATCCAGGTTATCGGCGACGACTACCTTGTGACCAATGCCGCGTTGGTCGAGCAGGCGGCGAAAGACAAGACCTGTAACGCGGTATTGATCAAGGTGAACCAAGCCGGCACAGTAAGCGAGGCGCTGGCCGCGCTGGCCGCCGGGCAGCGTGCGGGCTTCGGCACCATCGTCTCGGCGCGCTCTGGTGAGACCGAAGACACCACTATCGTCGATCTGGCTGTCGGCTGGGACGCCGGGCAACTCAAGGTCGGCTCCTTCGCGCGCTCTGAACGCATGGCCAAGTGGAACGAGGCGCTGCGCATCGAGGAGCGGCTCATGGGCGGCGCTGCGGCTCGCTTTGCAGGCTTTGCCGGCAGCCCGCTGTCGCAGATCGCGGCGCTTTAGTTTTGCAAGCCTTTTGGGCTAAAGACCATACAGGCTGCAATCTGACGGTCTGCGCGCGAACGTCAAGTTTCAACTGCGGGCACGAGTCCCCTAAGCTGACGCTCTCGGTGACCATATTTGGCATTTGCCATCATTCGACCGCAAATTCCGACCGACAGCGCCCAGTCTGATGCCGCCAGTCGCAGACCGGCTGTTTGTGGCGGGGAGCGCCAGTTCCCGGCGCTTCCGGATTGCTGTCACTCGAGCAACGAGACTGCACGGCCGATATCAGCTTTCTGGCGCGCCCGCGACCTCACACTCCCGGCCATTTGTTGCCGGTCGTGGTTGACCTGTGACTGGCGGCTCCAGACTGACTGCTGTCGGTCGGAAATTACGGTCGACTGACGGCAGTTGCCCAGAGCCGTCACTCGACTTTCTCGGAAGCAGCCGTTCAATCCGTTGTCACCACCCACGCAAAATCGTTCGAGCTAAGCCGGCGCCTGCAGCGGGTCGTGCGCAGCGGAAATGAACGACGAGGGCAGCGTCGCACGCTGTTAGCGCTCCGCTTGAGAGGAATTAGGCCGCAATCCACTCCTCGGCTGAAGCACGGTCTTTGAGAGAGAACACTTTGACCGTACAGGGCATGAAGAACTTGAACATGTTTGTCGCGTTTGCGACCCAGCCGACGTCGGTGACCACGGCAACTCTCTCCCATGCGTTGAGATGAGCCACACCCAGCTTCATGTCCTCCCACATGGCGCCCGGTGCGAACCCGGTGAAGTCGTTGCTGAGCTCGTATATGAGCCTCAACTTCTTGTGTTTCTTAAGTGCAAGCTCAACCGCGGGAATAAGGACATCTTCGTAATCAGCTCCGCTTACCCGCCCGGAGGCGGAGACGCCGATGGTGTTCTCTGGAAGATTGGGCAAAAGCGTGATCATGATGAGGCCTCTCTGTGTGCACTGCGTGATGGTACGCCGGGGCTCCCTTGCAGCCTAACGCAGATCCCGGCTGCGCAGGCGTAGGGCGTTCGTGACGACGGAGAGCGAACTCAGGCTCATCGCCAGCGCGGCGACCATCGGTGACAGCAGCCAACCGGTGAACGCGAACAGCACACCAGCGGCCAGCGGCACGCCGATTGAGTTGTAGACAAAGGCGAAGGCCAGGTTCTGCTTCATGTTCGCCACCGTCGCCACCGACAGCGCACGTGCCGTCGCAATGCCGCGCAGATCACCTTTGACCAGCGTGAGCTGGGCACTGTTCATCGCCACGTCGGTCCCCGTGCCCATGGCGATGCCGACATCTGCCTTGGCCAGTGCGGGGGCGTCATTGATGCCGTCGCCGGCCATCGCGACGATGCGGCCTTCGCCCTGCAGTTTCTCGACCAGCCTCAGCTTGTCGGCCGGCTTGACCTCGCCGTGTACTTCGTCGATGCCCAGGAGCTTGCCTACTGCCTTGGCAGTCGTCAAGCCGTCCCCCGTGGCCATCACGATGCGCAGACCGGAATCGCGCAGCGCCTTCAGTGCATCGGGTGTCGGTGCCTTGATGGGGTCGGACACGGCGAGTAGTCCCGCCAGCTGGCCGTCGACCGCCAGATGCATCACGCTGGCGCCTTGGCCGCGCAGCTCCTCGGCCTGGGTTTTAAGGGCGTCGACCGGGACGCCGAGCTGATCCATCAGTGCCGTGTTGCCCAGTGCCAGCGACTTGCCGTCGACCGTGCCGCGCACACCGATGCCCGACTCGGAATCGAATTGCTCGGGCTTGGACAGCTTGAGCTCCTTTTTGTTGGCTGCTGCGACGATGGCGGCCGCCAGTGGGTGTTCGCTGCCCTGATCCAGGCTGGCCGCCAGGCGTAGCACCTCCTGCGCGTCGAACCCCTGGGTCGGGACGGCGCGCTCGAAGGTGGGCCGCCCTTCGGTGAGCGTGCCCGTCTTGTCGACAATCAGGGTATCGACCTTACGCAAATTCTCGATCGCCGCGGCGTCACGGAACAGCACCCCGTTCGTGGCCCCCTTGCCGGTGGCGACCATGATCGACATTGGCGTGGCCAGCCCCAGTGCGCAGGGGCAGGCGATGATCAGCACGGCCACCG
>JBDTCK010000029.1:0-18401 GCA_039923645.1 Rhodoferax sp. | reverse complement strand
AGCACCAGCAGACGAGTGTGCCTCGACAGCAGGGGCGCCAATCCCTTCAATCGCACCCCGTGGCCCGCCGCTTCACGCACGGTGCTCACAGCAGCGCCTCCAGCCGCGGCAACGCGGCGACCGCGTTGCGCGTCGTAGCCTGCGCCAGCCCGGCGAGCGGCATGCCGCGCAGCTCCGCCACCACCTGGGCGATGCGCGGCAGCTCC
The DNA here is from genome assembly GCA_039923645.1 of Rhodoferax sp. Classification (GTDB taxonomy): domain Bacteria; phylum Pseudomonadota; class Gammaproteobacteria; order Burkholderiales; family Burkholderiaceae_C; genus Rhodoferax_A. Next base: position 18,195 of record JBDTCK010000029.1, on the reverse strand, counting down.
CCCGGCTCGTTGCGACCCTGCGCTGCGCCGCCCTGCCGCTCTTGCGAGATTTTGTAGAGCCAGTGCGGGGGAATGTCGGGCGCATCGGTCTCCAGCACGATGCTGTCCAACGGCAACGTGGCGGCCAGGTGGCGCAGTTGCAGTGCGCGCTCGAACGTCACCGCCCCGCCAAAACCGAGCCTGAAGCCCAGCTCCACAAACTGGGCGGCCTGCACGTCGCTGCCATTGAAGGCGTGTGCGATGCCACACCAAGGCTTCCTGGATTCCGCCAGTGCTCGCAAATGCTTGAGTAGCCGGTCGGCCGAACGGCGCACGTGCAGGATCACCGGCAACTTGTGCCGGCGCGCCAACTTGAGCTGTTCGCGGTAAAAAAACTCCTGGCGTTCGCGCAGCGGGCTGATGGTGAACTCGGGCACGAAATAATCTAACCCGATCTCACCCACGGCCACCAGCCGCGGGTCGCTGTGGCGCAGCGCCAGCTCGGCATCGAGCGCCGCCAGGTCCGCGTCCGCCGCCTGCGGCACGCACAGGGGGTGGATGCCCAGCGCATAACTGTCCCCAAACTGGTGCGCCAGTTCGCGCACTGCCGCGAAATTGGCCACCCGCACCGCCGGCAGCACGCAGTGCCCGACACCATTGGCAAAGGCCCGCGCCCGCATGGCGAGGACGTCACTTGCGAACTCCGGCGCATCGAGGTGGCAATGGGTGTCGATCCAGACCGTCATGGCCAGCATAATGCCTCAAAAGGATGGCCAATCGCCCTGCAGGGACAGGCAAACCGTGATACTGTCATTGCGCCGTTTCCAACGCGTATTGAAAACATCTCCCACAGGTGACCTGATGCGCAAGTCCACCCTTTACAGCCAATCCCACGGGATAGCGGACCGCGCCGTCCCCGAGAACGAAACGGCATCCGCCCCGCCGGCATCCCGCCGTTTCTCGCTGTCCAGTCCGCGCCTGCTATGGGCTGCGATCGCGTTGTTGACGGTCCTGCTCCTGTTCAGCCTGAAGCTTGGGCTGCGACCGCAGGCGCCCCAACTGACGCAAAAGAACATCGACGCGGCGGTGCTCAAAACCCTGGAAACCACGGTCCTGCCTTCACCCGCCACTGCCGCCTACGATGCGATCTCACCCTCCGTCGTGCGCGTCATGGCGTACGGCAAGAGTTCCGGACGCAAGGGCGAGATTGAGCGCGGTGTCGGCTCTGGCGTGGTCATCGTTGACAAAGGCATCATCCTGACCAGCCTGCATGTGGTGCAGGATGCAGAGGTCATCCGGGTGGTTTTCTTCGATGGGCTGATGTCCCGCGCCTCCGTCATCAGCGTGCAGCCGGAAAACGACCTGGCCGTGCTGCAGGCACGCGTCGTCCCGGACGATCTCATGCCTGCGACGCTGCGTTCCACCGCCGACCTGTCGCCGGGCGACCAGGTGATGGCGGTGGGCTTTCCGTTCGGGATCGGCCCATCCGCCTCGGCGGGCGTGGTGTCAGGCCTGAACCGGTCGTTTCGCTCGCCCGAGGGCAAGCAGGAAATAAACAACCTGATCCAGTTCGATGCCGCCGCCAACCCCGGCAATTCGGGTGGCCCGCTGGTGACCATGGACGGTGCCGTCGTCGGCATCGTCACGGCCATCCTCAACCCGACTCCGGCCCGAACCTTTATCGGTATCGGCTTTGCGGTACCGATCGAAAATGCCGCCTCGGCGGTCGGCATGTCGCCCTTTTGAAGGATCTCTCCATGGACGCACAGAACCAGGCCAGCAACAATGACAACATCGCGCAGGTGATGGAGCAGATCCTCTACGAGGTCAAGCGCGTGGTGGTCGGGCAGGACCGCTTTCTCGAGCGTGTGATGGTAGCCATGCTGGCACAGGGCCACCTGCTGGTTGAAGGCGTACCGGGCCTGGCCAAGACATTGACCGTGAAGACGCTGGCCAGCACGGTGCGGGGCGAATTCAAGCGCATCCAGTTCACGCCCGACCTGGTGCCGGCGGACCTGGTCGGCACGCGCATCTACAACCAGAAGACGGGCGAGTTCAGCACCTCGCTGGGACCGGTCTTCACCAACCTGCTGCTGGCCGACGAGATCAACCGCGCGCCGGCCAAGGTGCAAAGCGCGTTGCTGGAGGTGATGCAGGAGCGCCAGGTAACCATCGCCGGCGTATCGCACAAGGTGCCCGAACCGTTCCTGGTGATGGCCACGCAAAACCCGATCGAGACCGAGGGCACCTACCCGCTGCCCGAGGCCCAGGTGGACCGCTTCATGATGAAGGTAGTGGTGGACTACCCGAGCGACGAGGAAGAATTCGTGATCGTCGAGCGTGTGATCGGCCCGGCGGTGACAGTGGCCGCGGTGGCAACGACCGAAGAGCTGTCGGCCTTGCAGCGTGAATGCCGCCGCATCTACGTGGACCCCTCGCTGATCCAGTACGCCGTGCGGCTGGTCTCCGCCACACGCAGACCGGACCGTCATGGTCTGAAGGATCTGGCCCGTTTCATCACCTTTGGCGCCAGCCCGCGCGCCACCATCCACCTGACCGAGGGCGCGCGCGCGCTGGCCATGCTGCGCGGGCGCAGCTACGCACTGCCCGAGGACATGAGCGACCTGGTGCCGGATGTGCTGCGGCACCGCCTGGTGCTGTCGTACGAGGCGCTGTCGGAAGGTCTGACTGCCGATGCGCTGACGGCCAGGATCATGGCCAGAGTGTCGCCACCGGCCAAACCGCTGGCCCACGAAAAACTCGTCGCCTGATGCCGCCATGTGGACCCGCACAAAAGTCGCCCCGACAGTCCCCGTCGCGCCTGCCGTGCTGGCAGCGCCCGGGGCGGAACAGGTGCTGCGCCGGCTCGAATGGACGGTGATCCGCCGGGTCGACGGCTTGCTGCAGGGCGACTACCGCACGCTGCTGCACGGCACCGGACTCGACCTGGCCGACCTGCGCGAGTACCAGCACTTTGACGATGTGCGGCACATCGACTGGAATGTCACGGCGCGGCTGCAGCAGCCGTACGTGCGCGTTTTCACCGAAGACCGCGAGATGAGCGCCTGGTTTTTGCTGGACCTGAGCCCGTCGGTCGACTTCGGCTCGGGCGAGCAGCGCAAAAGCCAGGTGTCGAGCGAATTCGTGACCGTGCTCGCGCGGCTGCTGACGCGCCATGGCAACCGCGTCGGCGCCCTCCTGTACGGTGCAGGTGTGGACACCGTGATCCCGCCGCGCGGCGCACGCCGGCATGTGTTGCAGTTGCTGCACGCCATGCAGAACCGCCCCGCCGCCGGCGACACCGGGGGCACCCGGCTGCACGAACTGCTGGTGTCGGCCGCTACGGTCGTGCGGCGCCGATCGACGCTGTTCGTGGTATCGGACTTCATCAGCGAACCGGGCTGGGAAAAGCCGCTGGGCGAGTTGGCGCGGCGCCACGACGTGGTGGCGGTTCGGCTGCTCGACCCGATGGAGCTGGACCTGCCCGACCTCGGGCTCATCCCGATCCGCGATGCAGAAACCGGCGAACAGCTGATAGTGGATACGCACGACGCGGGCTTTCGCAAACGCTTTACGCGCATCGCGGCGCAGCGCGAGGCCGACCTGCGCCAGTCCCTGGCGCGCGCGGGCGTCGATGCACTGGAGCTGTCCACCGACGACGACCTGGTGGCGTCGGTGCTGCGTTTTGCCGATCTGCGCAAGCGCCGCAGTCGGCTGGCGGGCGCCAGCGCGCCGGTCCGCCCGCTGGCCACCCATCTACATGTGGTTGCCTGAGCCGGCATCACGGAGACTCCATGCCACATCCCGTCACCTTTCTCTGGCCCCAGCTGCTTTGGCTGCTGCTGGCGCTGCCGCTGCTGGTGGCGCTGTACATCTGGCTGCTGCACCGCAAGAAGAAGCTGGCGCTGCGCTATGCCAGCCTGTCCATCGTCAAGGAAGCCATGGGCGCCGGCCAGCGTGCGCGCCGGCACATTCCACCGCTGCTGCTGCTGCTGGCGATCGCCGCGATGTTGCTGGCGGCCGCGCGCCCGCTGGCCATGGTCACCTTGCCGATGCAGCAGGACACTATCATTTTGGCGATGGACGTGTCAGGTAGCATGCGCGCCACCGACGTGTTGCCCACCCGGCTGGCCGCGGCCCAGAATGCGGCCAAGGCATTCCTTGCGGAGTTGCCGCGCAGTGTCCGGGTTGGCATCGTCGCCTTTGCCGGAACCGCCTCGGTGGTGCAGGCTCCGACCCTCAATCACGACGACCTGGTGGCCGCCATCGACCGCTTTCAGCTGCAGCCGGGCACGGCCATCGGCAACGGCATCGTGCTGTCGGTCGCTACGCTTTTCCCTGACGCGGGCATCGACCTGGAAGCAATGGTCAATGGATCAGGCAATCAACGCGGCATCGCGATCGACGAAGGAGCGCCCGGGGCCGGCAAGAAATTCACGCCTGTCAGGCCCGGCTCCTACAACACCGGCGCCATCATCCTTTTGACCGATGGCCAGCGCACCACCGGCGTGGACACCATGGAAGCCGCCAACATGGCGGCCGATCGCGGGGTGCGCGTGTACACGGTCGGCGTGGGCACGGTCGATGGCGAAACCATCGGCTTTCAGGGTTGGTCGATGCGTGTGCGACTCGACGAAGACACCCTCAAGGCCATCGCCAACAACACCCAGGCCGAGTACTTTTATGCCGGCAGCGCGGACACCCTGAAAAATGTCTACCAAACCCTGCGCTCGCGTCTGGCGGTAGAGAAAAAGGAAACCGAGATCTCCGCGCTGCTGGCACTGGTCGCTGCGGTGCTGGCGATTGCTGCGGCCGGGCTGTCGCTCCTGTGGTTCAATCGCATTCTTTAGCCGTATGTTCTGCGGTCCGCGCATGTCAAACCGATTTCCCGGCATGAGCGCCGCGCCGCGCCAAGCAAGCTCGCGCCGCAGTGCGAAGCACGGAGGTACTCCAATGAGTCCAACCAGCGGGTGCCGCATGCGCTGGTTGATGTGCGCCCTGCTGATGGGCACATCGAGTCTGTCTTTCGCGTGGAGCGACCATACCCTGGGCACCTGGCAGGCGCTGGCCGTCATGCCTGCGATTGCGCAGGCACGGCCGGTGGCCGTGGAAAGCCTGGACAGCTTTCTGGCGGCCGAAGACAGCGGCCTGGCCAAGTTGCTGGTGCAGGAGGAAGAATGGGACCGGCACAACGTCCCGGACTATCCGCCACGCCCCCAGGCGCTGCAGTTCCAGGCGAGCGGTCCGGCGGCCACGCGCCGGCAACGCTTCATGGCGGCGCTGCGCATCAATCCAGACTGCCAGCTGGCACTGTTCCTGCAAATACGCCCCGGCACGCAGCCGCCGCCCGGATCGGACCTGCCCTGGACTGATGTGACGACACTAAGGCACGACAACACGGTCCGCAACGATCGCTTCGAGCGTTTGCACGAGGGCGAGCATGTGGCGGTGCCGGAGGTCATCGCCAGCGCGTCCGGCGAGCCCGACGACGGGCTGGACATCGGCCTGTGGGAGGACAACGGCACGCCCTATGGGCGGACCTACGGCTTTGGCAAGCAGCCGTTTGGCGACCCGGCGCTGGAGTTCTCTTCGCAGGCGCCGTTTCACATGGGCTTCTACCATGAGTCCCCGATCATCTACAAGGCCGCCGGCTTCCTGCGCCGCACGTACCCGGAATACCGGATCCATCTCTACCAGTCGCTGGCGAAGTTCGCGTTACAGACCGGGCACCCGTACTGGGGCTGGCGTTTTGCGGGGTGGGCCTTGCACTACGTGCAGGACTTGACGCAGCCCTATCACGCAACCGTTCTGCCGGGCGTGAGCACGGCGCGCATGCTGTGGATCAACGCCCTGGACATCGCAGGGTGGCACGGGTCGAAGGACCGGGCCATCCGGCTGGTCTCGAACCGCCATCTCGCGCTGGAGAATTACCAGTACCACCGCATGCGCGAGGCCTATCTGCACAAGGACCCGGATGACGCCCTGCTGCGCGCGCTGCGCGACACCTCAAAAGATGCAGCGCAGGCGCCATGGTCGGACACCACGCCGCGCGAGGTCGTGAGCCTGCAGGCGCATGCGTGGGCAGACCGGACCGATCAGATGCTGGTACAGGCGCTGCCCGCCAAATATGTTTCCGATCCGAGCTACGTGTTCGAGCAGACCGAGCCGGACATCAATTTGTTCGCCGTGCTCCAGAGTACATCGCAAAAAATGCAGGACGAGATGGCACAGCTCGTGTCGGCGCTGATGCAGCATTTCGGTACGCAGACGCGCGTTTTCATCGCTTCACTCATCAAGCCCTGAACGTACCGTGCGTGACGGAACAAAGTCGCGGACGAACTGTCTAAATCTGTGACTGGCGTGTTTACCAGCCACAGGAGGTATCGTCATGAAGCAGTTAAAGCATTGGCAGGATCCGATCAATTGCCTGCTGGGTTTGTGGTTCGTTCTGTCACCCTGGGTGGTGGGCTATCAGGGAGTGTCGGCGGCGGTGGCCAGCGCCATCGTCCTCGGCGTCCTGATGATCGTCGCATCGTTCGGCGCCATGCTGATTCCCAAGGCTTGGGAGGAATGGTTGGAGTTCGTGCTCGGGATCCTGATGATCATTGCACCGTGGGCGGTTCAGTTCAGCTCAAGCAGCGACGCGATGCGCACATCGGTCATCACCGGGATCGTGACTCTGGTTCTGGCGCTCTGGACGCTATTGACCGACAGGGACTACAGCGGCTGGGCGCACAAGACAGCGTAATGTAGAACACCCGGCGGGTGGCAATCAGGGCCGCCGAAACGCCACGGTCTGGCGCGACCAGTATTTTGAGTCCAGCTGGTCCAGCCTGACGGTGCCTCCCGTCGAGGGCGCGTGTACAAAGCTGCCGTCACCCACATAGATTCCGGCGTGCGTAGCTGCGTCCCTGCGGCCAAAGAGGACCAGGTCACCCGAGCGAAGCTGCTCCCTCGATACGGACTGGCCCCAGTACTGCATCCGCTCCACGGTTCGCGGCAGTGCCACGCCGGCCCGCGTTTCGAAGACATAGTCGATCAGCCCGCTGCAGTCAAAGCCCGACGCTGGCGTATTGCCACCGTAGCGATACGGCGTGCCCACCAGGCCGAGCGCGGCGATGGTGACGTCCTGGGCCTGTTCATGCGAGAGTCGCGACGGCACTTCCACGGCTTCGCCGAAGGAAGGGCCACGAACCAGTGATGGCCCGGTACTGCAGCCAGCGAGCACGAGCGCAAGCGCCAGGGCGGCCGAAGTGATGCGTGGGTTGCTGCAATCGGTCATGGCGACATGTTGACGGCCAATGCCAGCAAAATCAACACGGCGCCGGCTGCGTTGCCATTTCCGTCGCTCGGGCGCCACGCAGGCCGGTTTGACAGCGCACTTGCAGCCCGACCCCCTACGCCGACGGCGCCAACCTGCCCTGCACCAGCCGCAGCTGGCGGCTGCAGCGCGCTGCCAGCGTGCCGTCGTGCGTCACCACCACGAACGCCGTGCCCTGGTCGCGCGCCAGTTGCAGCATCAGATCGAATACGCCGTTCGCAGTGGCGCGGTCGAGGTTGCCGGTGGGCTCGTCGGCCAGCACACAGGCCGGCTCGGTGACCAAGGCGCGCGCAATGGCAACGCGCTGGCGCTCGCCACCCGAGAGCTCGGCGGGGCGATGCTGCAGCCTGTCCTGCAAACCGACCTGCGCCAGCATTTTTGTAGCGATCTGTTCAGCTTCGGCGCGCGCCATACGCCGGATCAACAGCGGCATGGCGACGTTGGCCAGCGCACTGAACTCGGGCAGCAGGTGGTGAAACTGGTACACGAAGCCCAGGTTGCGATTGCGCAAGACGCCCTGCTCTGCTGCGCTGAGCTGCGACAGCAACTGGCCTTTGAGCTGGACGGTACCGCTGGTCGGCGCGTCGAGGCCGCCCATCAGATGCAGCAGCGTGCTCTTGCCCGAGCCCGAAGCGCCCACGATGGCCAGCGTGTCACCCGAGTAGACCGTGAGGTCCACGCCCTGCAGCACGGTTACGTCGAGGCGACCCTCGGTGAAGCGTTTGGTCAGGCCGGTGGCTTGCAGCACGACGGTCGGTGCTTTGGAGGCCGGGCCCGCAATGGCGGTCTCATGGCGGGTTACGTCATTCATAGCGCAGCGCCTCGGCCGGGTTCACACGGCTGGCGCGCCAGCTCGGGTACAGGGTCGCCAGAAAGGACAGCACCAGCGAGATGATGGCGATCGGCACGATGTCGCTGCGCTGCGGGTCGCTCGGCATGCGGCTGATCAGGTAGATGTCGGGCGGCAAAAAGGTGGTGTGCAGCAGGTGCTCGATGAACGGCACGATCACGTCGATGTTGTAGGCGACGAGCAGGCCCAGCGCCAGTCCGGTCAGCGTGCCGATCACGCCGGCCATCGCGCCCTGCACCACGAACACGCCCATGATGCTGGCCGGGCTGGCCCCGAGGGTGCGCAGGATGGCGATGTCGGCGCGCTTGTCGGTGACGGTCATCACCAGCATGCTGACCAGATTGAAGGCGGCCACGGCCACGATCAGCGTGAGGATGATGAACATCATGCGTTTTTCAACCTGCACGGCAGAGAACCAGGTCTTGTTTTGCTGCGTCCAGTCGCGGACCAGCAAATCGCCGCTCAGCGTGCCGGCCAGTTGATGTGCCACTTCGGGCGCCTGGTGCAAGTCCTTGAGCTTGAGCTGCACGCCCGTCGGGCCTTCCAGGCGGAAAATGCGCTCGGCGTCGGCCAGATGCACCATGGCCAGCGTCGAATCGTATTCGTAGTGTCCCGAGTCGAAGGTGCCCACCACCGTCATCTGCTTGAAGCGCGGCACCACGCCGGCCGGCGTCACGTCGCCGCTGGGCGCCAGCAGCGTCACGGGGTCGCCAACCTGCACACCCAGGCTGTGCGCGAGGTCTGCACCCAGCACGATACCGAAGCTGCCAGGCACCAGCTTGGCCAGCGCGCCGCTCTTGAGGATTCCGTCCAGGTCGATCACTTGCGGCTCCAGCGCCGGATCGATGCCCCGGATGACCACGCCCTTCATGTCGTCACCTCGGGCCAGCAGGGCCTGGGTGGATATGAAAGGGGCAGCGCCAATGACCTGCGGATTGGTCTTCGCCTCGGTCATGGTGCGCTGCACATCCGGCAGCGCGGCGCCGTCGGGTGCAAAGATCTCGATGTGCGAGACCACGCTGAGCATGCGGTCTGTCACCTCTTTCTGAAAGCCGTTCATCACGCTCAGCACAATGATCAGTGCGGCCACGCCCAGCGCAATGCCGAGCATGGAAATCGCCGAAATGAAGGAGATGAAACCGTTGCGCCGGGTGGCGCGGCCGGCGCGCGTGTAGCGCCAGCCAAGGATGAGTTCGTAGGGGATTTGCATCTACCGGGGAGAAATGGGTGGCCGCTGTAGGGGATTGGGTGGTGAGGGCTGATTGTGGCATCCCGGACAATACGGGCCATGCACCTGTTGATCCCGTTCGCCGCCTCCAGTTCCCCCGTAGGCCAGCAGGCGCTTGAACACCTGTCATTACCCAATCTGGAAAAGCTGCTCGCCCGCCTGGTGCTCTCGAACACCGACGAAGCTGACGCATCGAGCCTCACGCCGGCGCATGAGCGGGCCCGCGCGCGCGCATTGGGCCTGTCCGCGCCGGATGGACACGTCCCCTGGGCAGCGCGGCAAGCCATGCAGACCGGGTTGGCGCAACAGGTATCGGCTAGCGCCGCCTGGGCCTGGATCACGCCCTGCCACTGGAACGTGCATGCCGACTACATCATGATGGACAACCCGCAGGCGCTGACGCTGCAGGTCAGCGAGTCGCAGGTCCTGCTGGACGCCATGCGCCCTTACTTCGAAGAGGACGGCATCACCCTGCACTACGCCGCGCCCACCCAGTGGCTGGCGTGCGGCGAGGTGTTCCGGGAGCTGGCCACGGCCTCGCTGGACCGTGTGGTGGGTTGCGATATAGACGCGTGGTTGCCCAAAGCCGCCCACGCGGCGGCGCTGCGCCGTCTGCAAAGCGAGATGCAGATGCTGCTGTACACGCACCCGGCCACCGACGAGCGGGCCGCACGTGGCCTGGTGCCGGTCAACTCGTTCTGGGTCAGCGGCGCCGGCGCGTTGCCCACCAGTTGGAGCGAACCGGCGTTGGAAGAGCCGGTGTTGCCCGACACCCTGCGCGAGGCCGCGCTGGCCGGCGACTGGGCCACCTGGAGCCGGTGCTGGAGGGAGCTGGACGGCACCGCTTGCGCCGCCTTACTGCGCGCGCTACAGGCAGGCCACAGCGTGCGCCTGACCTTGTGCGGCGAACGCAGCGCGCTCACGTTCGAGCGTGGTCACCCGGGGGTGTTCAAGAAAATTATGAGTCAATTTGGTCGCCAGCCTTTATCCTCCTTGCGCGACAAGCTATGAAATTCGTAGTGCGCGACATACCACCGCGCGTCGTCTGGGCACTGGAGCAGGCCGGCGTGCATCCCCTGCTGGCGCGCCTGTACGCCGCGCGGGGGGTCCACGGCCCGGACGAACTCGATAACGGCCTTGCGCGCCTGCTGCCACCCGATGGACTGACGGGCTCCCATGAGGCCGCCGCGCTGCTGGCTGACGCCATCGCGGCCGACAAAAGGCTCTGCATCGTGGCCGACTACGACTGCGACGGCGCCACCGCCTGCGCCGTGGGCGTGCGCGGCCTGCGCCTGCTCGGCGCACGCCATGTGAGCTACATCGTGCCGGATCGCGTGATCGACGGCTACGGCCTCACCCCCCCGATTGCCCGGCGCGTGAAAGAGAGCGGCGCCGACGTGCTGATCACCGTGGACAACGGCATCGCCAGCGTGGAAGGCGTGGCCACCGCCAAAGCGCTGGGCCTGCAGGTGCTCGTGACGGACCACCACCTGCCCGGCGCCGAGCTGCCGCAAGCCGACGTGATCGTGAATCCGAACCAGCCCGGCTGCACCTTCGAGAGCAAATCGATCGCCGGCGTCGGCGTGATGTTTTATGTACTGCTGGCGCTGCGTTCGGAGCTGCGTCGACGCGGAGTGTTCAATGCACAAGAGCAGCCCCGCCTCGACGCACTTCTGCCACTGGTCGCGCTCGGCACCGTTGCCGATGTAGTCCGGCTCGACCCGAACAACCGCCGCCTCGTGGCGCAGGGCCTCAAACGGGTGCGCGCCGGCGCACTGTCCCCCGGGCTGGCCAGTCTGTTCACCGCCTCGGGCCGCGTCGCCAGGACCGCCACCACTTTCGACTTCGGCTTTGCGCTGGGCCCGCGCATCAATGCTGCCGGGCGCCTGGCCGACATGACGCTGGGCATCGAGTGCCTCCTGACCGACGACGCGGCGCGGGCCGACGAGCTGGCGCGCCTGCTTGACGGCATCAACCGCGAACGGCGCGAGATCGAGGGGGACATGCGCGAGCAGGCCATGCTCGTGGCCGAGTCGCTTTTCGAGGAAGGCGCCGAGCCACCACCCGCCATCTGCGTGTTCGACCCCGACTTTCACGAGGGCGTGGTCGGCATCGTGGCCTCGCGCATCAAGGACAAATTGCACCGCCCCGCGTTCGTGTTTGCCACCAGCAAAGCGCCGGGCAAGGCGTACGAGCTCAAGGGGTCGGGCCGCTCCATTGCGGGCTTTCACCTGCGCGACGCGCTCGACCTGGTCGCCAAGCGCCACCCCGGCGTGCTGTTGCGCTTTGGCGGGCACGCGATGGCCGCAGGCTGCACCATCGCCGCGGAGCAGTTCGGCGTGTTCGAGCAGGCGCTTGCCGAGGTCGCGCGGCAGTGGCTGGACACCGCCACGTTGACGCGCCGACTCGACACCGACGGCCCGTTACAACCCGAGTACCGCCGCGCCGATCTGGTCGATACCCTGCACCGCGAAGTCTGGGGCCAGGGCTTCGCGGCGCCGACCTTCAGCGAGGAAGTGGAAGTGATTTCACAGCGGCTGGTCGGCGAGAAGCACCTGGCACTCAAACTGAAGCACCAGGGCCAGCTGGTGGACGGCATCTGGTTCGGCCACACCGCGATGCTGCCCGCCCGGGTGAAACTCGCGTTCCGGCTCGAAGTGGATGAATGGCAGGGCGCGCGGCGGGTGCGCTTCCTGGTCGAAGGCGCGGAAATTTGAGCATTTCAGGGCTGTAGCTCTTATGCGGTATTGGCTTCTTGCTATTGAACCGGTAGCGACTGCATGCACACCGGCGCGGAGCGACCGGTGGCATCACCCCCTGCACGAGCCGTGGCGCCGGCGAAAATCCCTCGGGTATTGCGGCGCCGCATCGGCGAACAGTCCGCGCCGCGCACGCAGCGCCTGCGCTTCCTGGGCGGCATAAGACCCGCGGCTGCGACGGTAGCGATACGACCAGGCGTGGCCCTCGCGCACCATCCAGGCCGCTACATCCTCGCCGCCGGACTCGATTTTGGCTACGGCGCGGCCGTAGTCGTCGTAGCGGTGGATGGCCACGGTGACGTTGCCACGGCCCAGCCGTTCCCTCAAAGCGTCGCGCGACTGCATTCCCCAGGTCTGGCAGATTTCAGGCGCATCCAGCCCTTCGAGCCGGACCTTGAACGGTGCGCCGCCAACCAGCGGGCGCACCCAAAGCGTGTCGCCATCCGTGACGTAGGTGACCCGTGCCACCATCGCGTCGTCATGATAAAAACCGCCTGCGGCCCTTGCATCGTCATGACATATTGCTATCAATAGCATGGCAACAAGGCTCACAATGACAGTGACCCGCGGCATCAACGGCGCGCGCCAGCGGTTTCCCACGCGTCGCATCCGTCAGCCCAACAGCGCGTACTCGCCGCCCTTTTTCAATGCGCGCTGGTAGGCGGGACGTGCATGAATGCGCGCCAGGAAATCCATCAATTTGGGACGGCTCCGGTCCAGACCGGCGCGCGCGGCCGCCGCCTCCAGCGGAAAACTCATCTGGATATCGGCGCCGCTGAATTCGCTGCCGGCAAACCACGCAGCCTTGCCGAGCTCGCCCTCCAGGTAATCCAGGTGCTGGCGGATCTGCGGAACGATAAACGAGTTTTTGGCCTTGCCCGAAATTGCCCTGGCGATGGGCCGCACGAAGAACGGCATGGGCGACTTCTCGATCGTATCGAACACCAGCTTGAGCAGCAGTGGCGGCATGGCGGAGCCTTCCGCGTAGTGCAGCCAGTAGGTGTAGCGCAGCCGCTCAGGGGTGCCGGGCGCAGGCGCCAGGCGCGCCGCTCCATACTGGTCGACCAGGTATTCAACGATGGCGCCCGACTCGGCCAGCGTCAGCGCACCGTCGGTCACAACTGGCGACTTGCCCAGCGGGTGCACCTTGCGCAACGAGGCCGGCGCCAGCATGGTTTTCGGGTCGCGCTGGTAGCGCTTGATCTCATACGGCAGGCCGAGTTCTTCCAGCAGCCACAGGATGCGCTGCGAGCGCGAGTTGTTGAGGTGGTGGACAGTGATCATGGAATGGTTCTCTCTGGCGGGCGACAGTCTGTCGCGGTTTCACGCAGGACCCGACTATGCCCCGAAAGCCCTGTGCGGACCAGCGCTGGCGCTCCTGCGCGCTATTCGCCCTGCCAAGGCGCCTGGCGCTTCTTCAAGGTTTTCAATGCCTTCAAGGTGGCTCGGTCCACGGGCTCATCGGCTTGCCGGGCCAGCCAGCCCAGCGCAAAGCTGACCGCGCTGCGGGCCGCGGTACCGGCGCCCAGATCCGGATCGCCGCGCAACGCGCCGCCCAGCAGGGCAAGCGCGATATGGATGTCGTTGGCGCGGCCCAGACTGGTTTGCAAATCGTGCAGGATGCCCTGGTATTTCGCCTGCGACCTGGCAGTAGCCAAAGTTTCGAAGAACTCGCTGGCATAGCGCTGGCGCTTGACGAACAGGCGCAAGGCGTGGCGCTGGCGGGGGCCCTGTCGCTCGAAACCGCGCGCGCCGCGAACGAGCTTTTTGTGCCCGGCCTGCAGGGCGTGCGCCGCCCACGGCTGCAGCGCGGGGTGCTGCTCAGCTGACCCGGCCAAGCCACAGGCCGAGGACTGCTGTGCCAGCCACCGGTGAAATGTCAGAAGCCACGCGGCCGGGCGCGCCTGCACGATGGCGCCCCGCATCGCCTGCCGGGCCGCCACACGGTGCGACGTCATCGCCTGCATCATCTGCCGCCACGCGAGGGGATCGTCAGAAGCGGGTTTCTAACACTGGCACCAGTTGATCTCGCAAGGCTTCGGGCACCTGGGTCTGCGCCGCGGGCGCAAAGCGCGTCCAGTCAAGCATGCCCCGCGCCACGAGGGTTTCGTACTCCTCGCGCCGCGACAGTCCGCCGCCGCGCTCACCCCCCACCTTCAGGGTTTGCAGCCAGCGCCGCCCCACGCGCCGCAGTCGCACCGCGACGCCGCGGCCCGCGAGCGCAAAGTCGGGCGTGTCGTAATAGCGCGTGAGCAGTTGCGGGCGCACCGGCACGCTGCGCCGGCGCGCCATCAGGCGCTCGAAAAGGGGCACCTGGCTGGCGGGCAGCGCCAGCTTGAGTTCCGTCGCCACGTCGGCTTCGCGAGGGTCGGATGGCGTCGTCATGGTGACACAGTGCTTTTGAGGGCTTCAGGGGCGGCACACTCATCTCAAGAGGCGCAAAACAGGAGTGTCCGCCATTTCCTCGATTCTCCTGCCATGGTCCGGCAAGCCCGCACCACAAGGCCTAAAATCGAGCCGTGTCCTCCATTCTCAACGCCGATCTCCACTGCCACTCCGTCGTCTCCGACGGCACCCTGACCCCGGAACAACTGGCCACGCGTGCGAGCGCAAATGGCGTGGAGTTATGGGCACTGACCGATCACGACGAGATTGGCGGGCAGCAGCGCGCTCTGGCGGCGGCCCACGCGAATGGCATGAAATACCTCACGGGGACCGAGATTTCAATCACGTTTGCGAGCGAGACCGTGCACATCGTCGGGCTGGGTTTCGATGCCAGTGACCCGCGCATGGCGCAGGGCTTGCAGCGCACGCGCGGCGGGCGCGGCCAGCGGGCGATGGAGATGGCGGACGGACTGGCCAAGGTCGGCATCGCGGGGGCCTATGAGGGCGCGCTAAAGTTCGTCAGCAACCCCGAACTGATTTCGCGCACGCACTTTGCGCGTTTTCTGGTCGAGAGCGGGGCCTGCCATGACACCCACGAGGTGTTTCGCAAGTTCCTGACCGAAGGCAAGCCGGGTTTTGTGCCGCACCGCTGGGCCAGCCTGGCCGATGCAGTCGGCTGGATCACGCAGGCGGGCGGCGTGGCAGTGATCGCGCACCCGGGACGCTACAAATTCTCGGCCAATGAAGAGTACGCGCTGTTCACCGAATTCAAGGCGCATGGCGGGCGGGCGGTGGAGGTGGTGACGGGCAGCCACACGACTGCCGAATACGTCGAGTACGCCGGCGTGGCGCAGGAGTTTGGCCTGGCCGCATCGCGCGGCAGCGATTTCCACAGCCCGGACGAAAGCCGCATCGACCTGGGCACCCTGCCCTTCCTGCCGGGCGAACTCACGCCAGTGTGGGAGTTGCTGACCGACCGTATCCAGTGAGCCGCCAGCCCAGCGCCCAGGCAGGCATCTGGCTGGTCGTGGCAGCCTGCGCCGGGTTTGCCATGCTGGACACCACGACCAAATACATCAGCTTCAGCGTGCCGGCGCTGATGGCTATATGGCTGCGCTATCTGTTCCAGGCGGTCGCCACCACTATCGTGATGCTGCCCACGCGCGGCCTGACGCTGCTGCAAACAGCGAATCCCAAATTCCAGTTCCTGCGCGGCGTGCTGCTGCTGTTGACCAGTCTTTTCGCTTTCTATAGCGTGAAATACATGCCGGTCGGCGAGTTCACCGCGCTGGTGATGATCACGCCGCTGGTGATCACCTTGCTGGCGACCCGCGTGTTGAGCGAGCGGGTGTCGCCGCTGCGCTGGCTGCTGGTCGCCGGCGGCTTTGCCGGAACGCTGGTGATCGTGCGCCCGGGCGGGCAGGCCTTTGGCTGGCAGCTGCTGCTGCCGCTCGGCCTGGTGGCGAGCAACGCATGGTTCCAGGTGTTGACCAGCCGGCTGGCACGCACCGAAGATCCAGTCACCATGCATTTCTACACGGGCTGGGTCGGCGCGCTGCTGGCCTCGCTGGCGCTGCCGTTCGTCTGGACCTCGCTAGCGTCGTGGAGCCTTTGGGGCTGGCTGGCGCTGATGGGGCTGCTTGGCACGGTCGGGCACTTCCTGCTGATCCTGGCCTACATGCGTGCGCCGGCGGCCACACTGACGCCTTTTCTATACGTCCAGATCGGCTTTGCGATGATCGGCGGCTGGCTGGTGTTCACGCATGTGCCGGACCAGTGGTCGGTGGCAGGCATCGCGATGATTGTCGTGTGCGGTGCGGCCGGGGCCTGGCTGACGCGGCTGGAAAGCCGTGCGCCCAATCAAATTAACATCCAGCCCGTGGAATCCTGAATTTTTCCCTGACACTTCAGCATGGCCCAATATTTCGAAGTTCACCCCATCAACCCTCAAGGGCGCCTGCTCCAGCAGGCCGCCGCCCTGCTGGAGCACGGCGGCATCGTGGCGGTGCCGACCGACTCCAGCTACGCTCTGGTCTGCCACCTCGATGACAAGACGGCAGCCGACAACCTGCGGCGCATCCGCGGCATGGACGACAAGCACCACCTGACCCTGATGTGCCGCGACCTGAGCGAACTGGCCACCTACGCGCGGGTCGACAACAGACAGTACCGTTTGCTCAAACTGGCCACGCCGGGCGCCTACACCTTCATCCTGGAGGCCAGCAAGGAGGTGCCGCGCCGCCTCAGCCACCCGCAGCGCAAAACGATCGGCCTGCGCGTGACCACGCACAAGGTGCTGCGCGAGCTTCTGGCCCTTCACAGTGGTCCCTTGTTGGCTACGACCCTGATAGCACCCGGTGAAACCGAACCGCTCAACGACGCGCAGGTCATTCGCAGCCGCTTCGAGCGCCAGATCGCAGGGGTGATCGACGCCGGACCCTGTGCCTCCCGGCCTACCTCCGTAATCGACCTGACAGGCATGAGCACAGGCGGTGAACCGGTGCTGCTACGCCTGGGAGGCGGTGATCCGGCCAGACTCGGTTTGTCGTCCGAGCCAGCCGACGCGCTCTGAGACAATCACGCCGTGAATAACTACTCCGGTCTGATCCAGACCATCGCCCTGTACGCGTTGCCGGTGCTGTTTGCCATTACCGTGCACGAGGCCGCGCATGGGTACGCTGCACGCCACTTTGGCGACAACACGGCCTGGGCCATGGGCCGCGTGACGCTCAACCCGATCAAGCACGTCGACCTGATGGGAACGATCCTGATCCCGCTGCTGCTGTACTTCGCCACCTCGGGCGCTTTCTTGTTCGGCTATGCCAAGCCGGTTCCGGTGAATTTCGGCGCGCTGCGCAATCCCAAGCGCGACATGGTCTGGGTGGCATTGGCCGGGCCCGCGGTGAACCTGTTGCAGGCGCTCCTGTGGGGCATCATTTTTTACCTGCTGGTCGGCGCGGGCGTGACGGAGCCATTTTTTCTGAAGATGTGCCGGGGCGGCATTTTGGTCAACGTGGTGATGTTTGTCTTCAACCTGTTCCCGCTACCGCCGCTGGATGGCGGCCGCATCCTGGTGGGCCTGCTGCCGCACCGGCAATCGGCGCTGGTGTCGCGCATCGAGCCGTGGGGGTTCTTCATCGTGATGGCGCTGGTGGTGGCTGGCGTGGTCAGCACCTACTGGCTGCTGCCCCTGATGGGCCTGACCTACGACCTGCTCGACGTCGTACTGTCACCGCTGGCCGGCCTGACCCGTTAACCCGACATTTCCTTCCATGACCCAGCCTCTTCGTGTTTTAACAGGCATCACCACTTCAGGCACGCCGCACCTTGGCAACTACGTGGGGGCCATTCGCCCTGCGGTTCAGGCCAGCCTGGCGGCCAATACCGAGAGCTTCTATTTTCTGGCCGACTACCACGCGCTGATCAAGGTGGGCGAGCCAGCGCGCGTGCAGCGCTCCACGCTGGAGATCGCCGCGTCCTGGCTGGCGGCTGGGCTCGATCCGCAGCGCGTGACGTTTTATCGGCAATCGGACATTGCAGAGATCCCCGAACTGACCTGGCTGCTGACCTGCGTGACCGGCAAGGGGTTGCTGAACCGGGCACACGCCTACAAGGCCGCCGTCGACCACAATGCGGCGTCCGGGCGCGATGCCGACGATGGTGTGACGGCGGG
>JBDTCK010000028.1:0-3960 GCA_039923645.1 Rhodoferax sp. | reverse complement strand
CGATGAAGGCGTCCGCCTGGTCGCCCGCGGGGACTATGCTTTTCCTAGCATTCAAGGTCCACCCGGCAACGGCTTGCGTCGCTTTCGCTTCGCAGACGGCGAGCTTGTAGCGGGCCGCCCGCTCCTGCTGCGCCAGCACGACGAAGGCTTCGCCGCTCGCAATTTTGGGCAGCCACGCGGCCTTGATGGCCTCGGGCGCGTAGCCAGAGAGCACGCCGCCGGCGATAAGCGTCTGCACCAGTGGCTCCAGCACGATGCCGCGGCCCAGCTCCTCCATCACCACCATGCCTTCGACCGGGCCCATGCCCATGCCGTCATTCGCTTCGGGAATGTACAGGCCGGTCAACCCGAGCTGCGCGAGTTCGGTGTAAGCCTCGCGCGAAAAGCCACCGGCCTTCACGATGGCGCGGCGCCGCTCGAAGTTGTAGCCCTTGTCCACCCATTTGCGCACGGCGTCGCGCAGCTGTTCCTGGTCGTCCGAAAAATCAAAATCCATTTTGTATTCCTTAGCCGAGTACCGTCTGGGCGACGATGTTGCGTTGCACTTCGTTGGAGCCGCCGTAGATGGTGGTCTTGCGCAGGTTGAAGTAGGTCGAGGCCAGCGGCGCGCAATGGGCAGCGCCCACGTAGTCGCCCTGCCAGCCCGCTTCCATGGCTTCGTGAATGAGGGGCAGGCTGTACGGCCCGGCCGCGAGCATCATGAGTTCGCTGTAGCGCTGCTGGATTTCGCTGCCCTTGATCTTGAGAAGGCCCGCCACGTCGAGCGAGTTCTTGCCGGATTTTTCGGCGGAGAGTACGCGCAGCACCATCATCTCGAGCGCCACCACGTCGACCTCTAGCTTGGCAATCTCGTCGCGGAAACGCGTGTCGTCGTACACACCCTCTGCCTTCGCGATGCGCTTGAGGCGCTCCAACTCGCGCTTGGCGCGGTTCACATCGGCGATGTTGGTGCGCTCGTGGCTGAGCAGGTGCTTGGCGTAGGTCCAGCCCTTGTTTTCTTCGCCAATCAGCTGATCGGCCGGCACCTCGACGTTGTCAAACCAGACCTCGTTGACTTCGACGCTGCCATCCAACAGCTTGATCGGCCGCACGGTGACGCCGGGCGACTTCATGTCCAGCAGCAGGAAGCTGATGCCGGTTTGCGGCTTGCCTTCGTTGCTGGTGCGCACCAGGTTGAACATCCAGTCGCCGTACTGGCCGAGGGTGGTCCAGGTCTTCTGGCCATTGACGATGTACTTGTCGCCTTTGCGCTCGGCGCGCGTCTTTACGGATGCCAGATCCGAGCCCGAGCCCGGCTCGCTGTAGCCCTGACTCCACCACACGTCGCCGCTGGCGATGCCGGGGAGAAAGCGCTTTTGCTGCGCCTCGTTGCCGAAGGTCATGATCACGGGCGCCACCATCACCGGGCCGAACGGCACCACGCGCGGCGCACCGGCCAGCGCGCATTCTTCCTCGAACAAATGCTTTTGCACTGCGGTCCAGCCCGGGCCGCCGAACTGCGTGGGCCAGCCCCAGCCGAGCCAGCCTTTTTTGCCGAGGATCCTGGCCCAGCGCTGCATGTCGTCGCGCGACAGGAGCAGGGCGTTGTGCACCTTGTGCGAGATTTCGGGGGGCAGGTTCGCATGCACCCAACTGCGGATGTCTTCGCGGAACTTCTGTTCTTCGGGGGTAAAGGCCAAATCCATTCGATAAGTCTCCAGAGGATGTCGGGCGAAAACGCTGTTTTTAGCACGACCGTTCGATTGCGCATGTCCAAGTGGCGACAAGCGCCATCGAAGGCGTAGTTTTGCACGTTTGCCGGTGCGGCACCACCGCGTTGTCCAGCCTGACGGCCACGGGCCAAGCCTGCCGTGATGTGTCGGCCCGATAATTCCGTCCAGCATGAAAAACATTGTCATTCTGATCTCGGGCGAGGGCTCCAACATGGCCGCCATCGTGCGCACGGCCGAGCGTGGTGGGTGGCAGGGTAAATGGGACGCCCGCGTGGCGGCCGTCATCAGCAACAAGGCTGGCGCGAAAGGCCTGCTTTTTGCGCGCGAGCAGGGCATTGCGGCGGAGGTGGTCGAGCACACCGCGCACCCGACGCGCGAGGCGTTCGACGCGGCGTTGGCGGCCGCCATCGACCGCTACGAGCCGGCGCTGGTGGTGCTGGCTGGTTTCATGCGCATCCTCACGCCGGGCTTTGTCGGCCGCTATGCGGGGCGGCTGCTCAACATCCATCCTTCGTTGTTGCCGGCCTTTCCGGGGCTGCACACGCACCAGCGCGCGATCGACGCGGGCTGTCAGGTCGCGGGAGTCACTGTGCACCAAGTCACCGCGGAACTCGATCATGGCCCGATTCTGGCGCAGGCCGTGGTGCCGCTGCTGCCGCACGACACGGCCGAGACGCTGGCGGGCCGGGTGCGCACCCAGGAGCATCTGCTGTATCCACGCGCAATCGCTCAGTTGCTTCCAAGGCTATAGCAATAAGCCTATATACAGCAATGGCTGAAGGCACATTCAGTCATCAATCCGCGCAAATCGGGGTTGCATGATGCCATCGACCAGCACCGCTTCATTGAACATCGCGGCGGGGCGCACCCACAGCCCGTGCTCGCCGTAGAGCGCGCGGTACAGCGTCATCGACTCCAGCGTTTCGCTGTGGCGCACGGTGGCGACGACCTCGTACAAATGGCCCTTGTAGTGGCGGTAGCGCCCGGGCGGCGTTTGCACCAGCGGCGGCAGCGGTATTGCAGTCATGGCAGTTAGATGGGTGAAAAGGGTGAAAAAAAAGGTGCATGGGACAATCAAAGGCTATGCATCCTAAAGCCCTGCTTGACGCCTGCTCCGAGCTCGTCAGGCTCACCCTCAGGTTCGACCATCCGGCCGACTCCATCGTGTCGCGCTTTTTTCGCGATCACAAGGAGTTTGGCCCGCGCGAACGCGCCACGCTGGCCGAGACGGTCTACACCGTGCTTCGCAAGAAGCTGCTGTTCGACCACATTGCGCCTTCGGGTAGCGGCGCCAAGGAGCGCCGGCTGGCGATTCTGGGCTTTCATGGCCCGCGCGATTTTCTCAAGAGCGCCCTGACTGATCAGGAGAAAAACTGGCTCGACCAATGCGATGAAATCAATGTGGCTGATTTGATGGAGCGGCATCGCCACAACCTGCCCGAGTGGCTGGTGCAGCCGCTGCGCGAGCAGCTCAAGGACGAATTCTGGCCGCTGGTGGACAGCCTCAACAAGGGCGCGGGGCTCGACCTGCGCGTCAACACCCTGAGCGACAAGCGGCCCGAAGTGCAAAAGGAGTTGGCCAAGGCCGGCATCAAATCGGTTGTTACCCCGTACTCGCCCTGGGGCCTGCGGCTGGACAGCAAGCCCGCACTGACCAAGGTGGACGCCTTTGCGCGCGGCGCGATCGAAGTGCAGGACGAAGGCTCGCAATTGCTGGCCCTGTTGCTGGACGCCAAGCGCGGCGAAATGGTGGTCGATTTTTGCGCCGGCGCGGGCGGCAAGACGCTGGCCATTGGCGCCTGCATGCGCAATACCGGGCGGCTCTATGCGTTCGACACCTCGGCACACCGGCTCGATGCGCTCAAGCCACGGCTGGCGCGCAGCGGCCTGTCCAATGTGCACCCGGCGGCCATCGCGCACGAGCGCGACGAGCGCATCAAGCGCCTGGCCGGCAAGATCGACCGCGTGCTGGTCGACGCGCCGTGTTCCGGCCTGGGCACGCTGCGCCGCAATCCGGACCTCAAATGGCGGCAATCGCCCCAGTCGGTGGAAGAACTGGTAGTCAAGCAGACCGCCATCCTGCAAAGCGCGGCGCGGCTGCTCAAGCCCGGCGGGCGGCTGGTGTACGCGACCTGCAGTGTGCTGCCGCAGGAGAACGAGGCGATTGCTCAAGCGTTCAGCGCGGCGAACAGTGAGTTCACCCCAGTGGCTGTGGGTGAACTCCTGTCCCACTTGAAGGTCGAACAGG
>JBDTCK010000027.1:0-56315 GCA_039923645.1 Rhodoferax sp. | reverse complement strand
TCGATCGGCACCAACGACCTGATCCAGTACACGCTGGCGATCGACCGCGCCGACGAGGCCGTGGCCCACCTGTACGACCCGCTGCACCCGGCGGTGCTGCGCCTGGTGGCCGACACCATTGCCGAATGCAACGCGCAGGGCAAGGGTGTGAGTGTGTGCGGTGAGATGGCGGGCGATGCCAGCCATACGCGGCTGTTGCTGGGGCTGGGGCTGCGCAGTTTTTCGATGCACCCCGCGCAGATTCTGTCCGTCAAGCAGGAGGTGCTGCGCTCGGACACATCCAGGCTGCAACCCTGGGCGCAGATGGTGATCGAGTCGGAAGACCCGGCCTCGGTGCTGAACGCTTGATCACCAGTGCCAAGACCGTAAATCGGTTTGCAATTTTATTGATAGCAAACGGTGTATATGGTATATGGGTTACGGCCTGATTCTGATTGAATTTATGGCTCGTCATCTGCGCTCCCGGCATCCGCGTCGGCCAGAATGACGATGTGCCTTTGCACCTCGCAGGCAGTTCAGAAGGCGAAGGACTGAAGCGCGGGGTCGGCAAAGTTTCACGGCGGCGCAGCAGCGGCCCCTTGCACCGCATCGTCCACGCTCCACGACTCGTACACCGTGTCCGGCAAGTCGGGCGAACGCACCTGCTGCAACACGTCGCGTACCGTGTCTTTCACGCGGGCCAGCACCAACTCGGCGCCTTGCTCGCGCGTGTAGGCGGCGAGGTCGCACAGCGCCTCGATGCTGGTGCCGTCGAGGTCGGGCGACTCTTCCAGGCTCAGCACCAGCCGCGTGAGCGGGCGGGTCGCCGTCATGCGCTCATGAATGGCGGCAAACACGGCGTCGACGTTGCCGAAAAAGAGCGGCACTTCGGGCCGTGCGATCAGCAGGCCTGGGGGCACTGCTGCGTCCGGATGGCGTGCGGTATCAACGAAGTCGTGGCTCTGGCCGAGCCGCCCAAGCCAGCTCACGCGCGCGCTCGACAGCCCCTGCAGCAGGATCATCAGACTGACGGCGATGGCCGACAGCAAGCCATAAAGCACGCCTAGCAGCAGCACGGCGGCGATCGCCACCAGCGCGATCACCCGGTCGCGGCGCCAGCGGAAATACGGGCGCAGGACGGCCGGGTCGATCGAGCGCGCCACCGGGTGAATCACGATCGCGGCCAGCATCGGCTCGGGCGTGTGGGCGATCCACGGCAGCAGCGTGAGCGCCGCCGCCAGCACCACGGCACCGGCCGCCAGCCCGGCCGCTCGGCTCTGCGCTCCGGCCGCTTCGTTGGCGGCAGTGCCCGAATAGCCGGCGCCCACCGGCATGCCCTGGAACAGCCCGGAGGCAATATTGGCGGCGCCCAGCGCCAGCAGGTCGCGGTTGGCTCGCATGCGATCGCCATGGAGCAGCGAAAAGGTGCGGATCGAGCCGTACGACTCGGCATAGAGGACGAACGTCATCGCGAACGCCAGCTCGCCCATGCGCAGCCAGTCGGCGATGGCCAGTTGCGGCAGCCCTGGGTGGGAAAAATTGAGCGTGATCGGTCCTACCGAAGCAATGCCCCACACTTGGCACCAGCCGCTCACGTCGAGCGCGATGCCAACCGCAATCACCAACAGCGCCGCCGGCACGGCGCGCCAGCGGGCCAGGCCTTGCAGCAGCGCCAGGGCGGCCAGCGCCATCGCCGCGCCCGCCAGGTTCCAATGCCGCCAGCCAGCGGCCAGCTCCCACGCGAAGCGGAAGAAATCGCTGTGGGCCGGGTGCACCGCCAGCACCTTGGGCAACTGCTGGAGCACGATGGTGAGCGCCAGGCCCAGGGTAAAGCCGCGCAGCACCGGCTTGGCGATCAGGCTGACGATGCCCCCGAGCCGCGCCAGCCCGGCGATGACGAAAAACACGCCGGACAGCAGCACCATGCCGATACCGAGCGCCCAGCGCAGCGCCGGATCGCCCGGCGCCACTGCGCTGGTGGCGGCCAGTAGCACCACGGCTGACGACGAGGTGGCCGACACGATGGCAAAGCGGCTGCCGCCGAGCAGGCCGTACACCAGCAGCCCCGCCAGCAGCGCGATCACACCAGTTTGCGGCGGCAGCCCGGCGATGCTGGAATAGGCCACCGCCTGGGGCAGCAGCAGCCCGGCGATCGACACGCCGGCCACCAGATCGGCGAGGCGGGGGGCACGGCCGGCGGTGAGCGGGTTCACGCCGGCGTCTTGGCCGTTTTCGGCAGCTTGGGGGTCTTGGGGTGCTTGGTCGACTTGCCGGATTTACCCGCTTTGCCCGTCTTCGCGGTCGTCGCGTGCGCGACCGGTCCGGCCGCCGCTGTCGTCACGCCGACCCATCCGGGCAGGTAGCGCCCACTCGGTTGCCGCGCCAGTGCCAGTGCCTGCTGAAGCGCCTCGGCCGGCAGCGTCGGCGAGCCGGGTGTGCGCAGCGTCTTGCGGGCAATCTGCGGGCGAAAAAAGTCGGCCCACAGGAATTCGGCGAAGGGTTCGGCGTCTTTGGCATAGCCGCCGGCCTCGCGCACCAGGCCGGCCAGGCTGCGGTATGGGTCGTCACGCAGTTTGGAAATCCGGGACGGAATCGCGTCGTAGTCGCGCCGCCGGCCGCGCTCGTCATAGGGATGGGCCCAGCGGTGGAACTCCATCGCGCGCCAGAACTGCTCGCCCTCGACGGCGGAGAGATCGTCGAGCACCATGACCCAGACCGACTCGACGTTCTCCTCGTCCAGCGCGAGACCCAGGTGATGGTGATCGACGATGAAATAGCGCCCGCCCGGCCCGCGCACGGCCGGAAACCAGTGTCCCGCCAGCGTGCTGCTACGCGCCTTCGCATCGAGCGCGGCCCATTGCGCGCGCTTGGCAGCCACCTCGGCGTTTCCAACCGTAATTTGCGTGGGATGCAGTGCGGCGAGCGGAACCTGGATGAGATGCTGTTGGGCTGGCATGGGGACTCCAAACGAGAATGGATTTTCAGTCGCCGCAGTGAATTTGTCGAATGCTATTTATTTTGTAGCTTCATGCGTATATGGATTAATGGTTTGAAGCCTATATTCCTAATTATCTCGGGGCACCCGCGTGCCCAGCACGGCGGCCGAAATGATCAGCACGGCGGCCAGCGCGATGCTCCACGACAGCGCCCGGCCCGTCACCCCAAGCAGCAGTGCGGTCGACGCCAACGGCGTGATGTAGCTCAGGATGCCGATCTGGCGCGCGTCGCCGCGCTTGAGCGCCATATCCCACAAAAAGAAGGCGGCGCCCAGCGGGCCCAGGCCGGTCAACGCGATCAGCACGCCGTCCCGCACCGACAGCGCCGTCGGTGCTTCCAGCAGCGCATGGCAGGCCAATGCCAGAGCGCCCGACACCAGCCCGAACAGCCCGATGGCCGAGGTCGGAAACGCCGCCACGCGCTTCGTCCACAGCGAGAAGCTGGCCCAGATGAAGGCCGAGCCGAGCGCTGGCACGAAGCCCCAGTAGGTCGTCGCCGCGGCGCCTGCCGCCGCGCCGGCGTCGCCACGCGCCCCCAGGATCGCGATCGCCGCGCCCGCAAAGCCCAGCAGCGCCGCTATCACGTGCAGCGGGCGCAGCGATATCTTCGGCAGCAGTACGGGCGCCAGCACCACCATGAACAACGGCCACAGGTAGTTGACCAGATTGGCCTCGACCGGTGGCGCATGGCGCAGCGCGATGAAGAGCAGAAAGTGAAAGCCGAACAGGCCGTAGATACCGAGCGCCAGCGTGCGCGGCGGTACCGCCCAGGCGCGCCGGTCGCGCAGAACCAGCGGCCAGCTCGGCAGGCTGCCGATCATCAGCGCCAGGCCGGTCAGCAGGAAGGGTGGAATGTGCTGGAGCTCGACGCCGAGCGAGGCCAGGGTGGCCCACAACGCGATGGCGCCCAAGGCGTATAAGTTGGCTGGCATGGCCGCAAGCATAGGGTCTCTTGACCCGGGGCCGCAGCAGTTACCAAGTGGTTTCTGCCTGAACGGTCACACCACGCCGGCGGCATGAGAGAAACCCGTCTCGCAGGCTTTTTCCCTGAACATCTTGAACGTGTCGGGGTGCACATAGCGCATCACGGTCAAGTGGCTGGTGGAAGGCGCAAGGTACTGGCCAATCGTCAGCATCTCGATATGGTGCTCGCGCGTGTCGCGCATCACCTGCAGGATTTCCTCGTCGGTCTCGCCCAGGCCCATCATCAGCCCGCTCTTGGTCGGAATGTCCGGGGAACAGCGCCTTGAATTTTTTCAGCAGGTTCAACGTGAACTGGTAGTCTGAGCCCGGGCGCGCCTCCTTGTACAGGCGCGGCACCGTTTCCAGGTTGTGGTTCATCACGCCGGGCGGTGCTGCCTTGAGGATTTCCAGCGCACGGTCGTCCCGGCAGAGAAAGTCGGGCACGAGGATTTCGATGGCGTGTCGGGCGACAGCTCGCGTGTCCCGCCGATGCAGTCCACGAAATGCTGGCTGCCGCCGTCACGCAGGTCGTCGCGGTCCACGCTGGTGATGACCACGTATTTGAGGCGCAGCGCGGCAAGGGTTTTGGCCAGGTTTCGGGCTCGTTGGCATCCATCCAGCGGGTCGGGCAGGCCGTGGCCGACATCGCAAATCGGGCAGCGCCGCGTGCACTTGTCGCCCATGATCATGAAGGTGGCCGTGCCCTTGCCGAAGCACTCGCCGATGCTGGAGCAGGAGGCTTCCTCGCACACCGTCACGGGCTCGTTGTCGCGCAGGATGTCCTTGATCTCTAAAAGCGCGTGGTCGGCGAGCCGGCCTTGACGCGGATCCAGTCCGGCTTTTTCAGGATCTGGCCCGGCTGCACCTTGACCGGGATGCGCGAGAGCTTGGCTGCCGCTTTCTGTTTGGCCGGCGGGTCGTAATCGCGAGCGCTCTGGGCCTCCCGCATGCCCGCTCACGGGGCCAGGTAGATCTGCAGCTTTTGACTCAATACTTCGGCGGCCTCGCGCCAGCTTGCCGATACGCCGATTGTGGAAAGGTCCACGGTTTGCAGACCCGCATAGCCGCACGGGTTGATGCGCGAGAAAGGCTCCAGGTCCATCGCCACGTTTAGCGCCACGCCGTGGTAGGTGCAGCGGCGGCTGACCTTGATGCCGAGCGCTGCGATTTTGCCGAGACCCGTGAAGTCGGGTGTCGACTTAATTGAAATCTGACCCTCATCGGTTTTCTGGGGCCGCTGTGCCAGCAGCGCATGGGACCCCGGGTCGTCCAGCCGCACATAGATACCCGGTGCGCCCGCGACCCGGAGTCCGGTGACGCCAAAGTGCACCAGCGTCTGGATCACGGATTGCTCGATGCGATAGACGTATTCCTTGACGAAGTAGCCGGCGCGGCCGAGGTCGATCAATGGATATGCCACCACTTGGCCGGGCCCGTGATAGGTGACTTGGCCGCCCCGGTTGGTGGCGACGATCGCGATCCCGCCTGGATCCAGAATATGCTCTGATTTGCCCGCCAGTCCTTGTGTGTAAATGGGTGGATGCTCGCAAACCCATAGCGCATCGGGCGTATCGGGGGTGCGCGCGGCCGTGAAATTCTGCATGGCGGCGTAAGTGGACAGGTAGTCCACGCGGCCGAGGGCGTGCAGCGCGATCTCCACTGGGATCTACAGAACCATCTTCACCATGGGATGGGTCGACAGCGTGCGATAGAGCTCATCGAGCTGTTCGCGCGAGGTGGCCGTCACTGTCACGGTGATGCCCAGGTAGTTGCCGGCCTTGCTGTCGCGCAACTCGATGGTGGTGGCGTCGAAGCTGGGGTCGAACTGTTCGACGATCCGGGTGATGGCGTGCACAAAACCGTCGACCTTGGCGCCCATGACCTTGATGGGAAACGGACACGGGTACTCAATCAGCGAATCTTTGCGCGCGTCTTTGGGGGAGTCTGGCATGGTGGTCATGGTCGGGTAACGGCAGAAAAGGGCGGGTTCGGTGGCGCGATCTTGGCCTGCTGGTAGGCCGCGTACAGCCTGCTGTAAATCGGGCCCGGTACGCCGGCGCTGACGGGCTTGCCGTCCAGTCGGGTGATCGCCAGAACTTCCTTGGTGGCGGACGACAGCAGCAGTTCGTCTGCGTTGAGCACTTCGTCGCGCGTGATGCGGCGCAACTCGAAACCGATACGCTCTGCGCGGCAGATCTCCTCGATCAGGCCGTAGCGGATGCCCTCCAGCACCAGGTTGTCCTTGGACGAGCCAATGACGGCTCCATTTTTGACGACCCAGACGTTGCTGGAGGCTGCTTCGCTCAGGAAATCGTGGCGGAACATGACGGTTTCCAGCGCACCGACGTCAAAGCTGATCTGGCGCGCAAATACGGCGCCCAGCAAGCTGGTGCTCTTGATATGGGCTTTTTCCCAGCGGAAGTCGTTGGCCGTGACGCAAGCCGCGCCCTGGCTGCGCAACTGCGCCGGCACGGGTTTCATCGCGTTGCTCATGACAAACACGGTGGGCGTCAGGCCCTCCAGCATGATGTGCTCGCGCAGGGCCACGCCGCGGGTGACCTGGATGTACACCAGTTGATCAATATTTTGGACGTTGACTCCCGCTGACTGTGCGTAATCAGCTATTAGTTTGATAGCTATCTCGTGCCACTGCGTATGCGTCAAAGGGTTGGCGATGCGAAGCTCGGCAAGCGAGCGGTCGAGTCGCGCCATATGCTGGGCAAAGCGGAACGGGTTGCCGCCATATACCGGTACGACTTCGTAGACGCCGTCGCCAAAGATAAAGCCACGGTCCATGACGCTGATCTTTGCCTCGTTCAGCGCGGTGAATTCGCCGTTCAGATAGCACGGCAAGCTGGGAAGTTGATTCAATAGTGCACTCATCAGCAGCAGGGAGTTTGATGGATTCAGTGCAAAAACAACACGGCCGCGATGGCCAGCCATCCAAGCACGAAGTTAATCACGACCAATGGGTGGATCCTGGCTATCTGCTGCCCTGCCTGCGGCCAGTCGGCCGCGGCCACGGCCTGTTTCAGGCGCTTGAAAGGCCCGAAATACAGGTGCCCAAAAATCGCGAACATCAGAAGTCCGATACCCATCATCATGTGCCAGCCGGACGGGGCGTTTTTCATCCCGACGGCCATCAGCCTATAGGCGCCCGTGACCAGCAGCAGCCCCACGCTGACCCACGCCGCGCAAAAGAAGCGGTCCATCACCCCCGTCAGAAAGGGCAGCCGCGCTGGCGGTTGCATCTGGACGATTGCCACCGGGCGCAACGCCCACAGCATGAACGCCATGCCACCGAGCCAGACGATGGCCCCGATCAGGTGCAAAAATTTGGCAAGCAGTTCCATGTTCTCGCTTTTGAGTTGTTTTGACGCGGATGGTAGATTGTGACGCGGTGCGCAAACCGGTTCAGGTGTGCGCACGGTGCGATGCCTTTAGGAGAGAACTCGCAAAAGTTTTACGTATAATCAAGGACTTTGCTGAAAATGCCGTTGTAACCTCGGCGTAATCTTGGATGTCAATAATCGCGCCGATACCGTACGACGATGACGACGCGGCGAGGGCAGAATACAAGCCACTGACGCCCGAGCAGGCGCGGCAGTTTCGGCAAGAGAATCCTTCGCTGTCTCCGTGGTGGGTCGTGGCGGGTCAACTGGCCGTGGGGCTGGCGCTTGCCTTGGCTGGCTGGGCCCTGACGGGTCGCGGAAATATCGGCTGGTCGGCTGGCTATGGCGCGTTCGCAGTCGCGATTCCGGCGGCCGTGTTGCTGCGTGGACTGAAGGGGCGGCGCGCCTTGTTGCGACCGGGCGCCGCGGTGGTCAGGTTTTTTTTGTGGGAGATGGTCAAGATGGTGTTGACGCTGGCAATGTTGCTGGCGGCACCCAGATTGATTGTGGCGCTGAGCTGGCCGGCGGTGCTGGTGGGCTTGGCGGGGGCAATGCAGGTGTATTGGGTCGCGCTATTGTTTGCGTCCCGACGCAAAAACTGAAAGACGGATAACAAATGGCTGCTGAAGACGTTGGAGAACATGCCATGACGAGTGGTGGCTATATCGTTCACCATTTGACGCAATTGCAGAACTTGGCGCCCAAGGGGCTGGTCGACTTTTCGGTCTTCAGCTACGACTCCGTCTTTTTCTCGACCTTGCTCGGTATCATTGCCTGTGGTTTGTTTTGGCTGGCAGCACGCAAAGTCACCTCTGGCGTGCCCGGCCGGTTCCAGGCGGCCGTTGAAATCATGGTG
The DNA here is from genome assembly GCA_039923645.1 of Rhodoferax sp. Taxonomy (GTDB): domain Bacteria; phylum Pseudomonadota; class Gammaproteobacteria; order Burkholderiales; family Burkholderiaceae_C; genus Rhodoferax_A. The sequence goes on along the minus strand of JBDTCK010000027.1, from coordinate 48,129 downwards.
GAAATGGTCGATCGGGAGGCCAAGAGCATCGTGCACAACAAGGAAAGTCGCAAGTTCGCCGCACCCCTTGCGCTCACGCTCTTTGTCTGGATTCTTTTGCTCAACCTGATGGACCTGGTGCCGGTTGATCTGCTTCCCCTCATTTGGGAAAAGGCCTGGCTCGCGGCAGGTGGAAATCCGCATTACGCTTATCTGCGTGTCGTGCCAACGGCCGATCTGTCGATTCCGCTGGGAATGTCGGTGACAGTGTTGCTGATCACCCTGTACTACAGCATCAAAATCAAGGGCTTGGGCGGCTGGATGCACGAGCTCTTTACCGCGCCGTTTGGCAACCACTGGCTGCTGTATCCCTTCAATTTCATCATGCAAATGATCGAGTTCGTCTCCAAGACGTTCTCGCATGGCATGCGGTTGTTCGGCAACATGTACGCGGGAGAACTGCTCTTTTTGCTGATTGCCTTGCTTGGCGGTGCGGCGACTTTCTCGCTGACAGGCGGCGCCTTGGTGGTCGGGCACATCATTGCCGGCACTTTATGGTCGATCTTCGACATACTGGTCATTGTGCTGCAGGCCTATATTTTCATGATGCTGACACTGGTCTATATCGGCCAGGCTCATGATTCCCACTGAGCGCAACGCGTTCATCAATTTAGTTTTTCGTTAACCACAATCCCTTAGGAGTTATTATGGAAGTTATTGGTTTTGTCGCTCTGGCCGCTGGTTTGATGATTGGTCTGGGCGCGCTCGGCGCTTGCGTCGGCATTGGCATCATGGGCAGCAAGTTTCTAGAGGGCGCTGCGCGTCAGCCCGAGTTGATGAATGAACTGCAAACAAAGATGTTCCTGTTGGTTGGCTTGGTTGACGCCTCGTTCATCATCGGCACAGGTATTGCGTTGTGGTTCACCACGGCCAATCCGTTCCTCGCGCAACTGGCCAATCTACCGAAATAAGCCCCTTTTGTCGCCCAACGTCAATCCTGCGGGAGTGTCTTTAGACTCCTCCCAGAGAGAGCAAAAGTGAGCATTACCATTACCTTTATCGTCCAGATGATCGTGTTCATGATCCTGGTCGGCTTCTCGATGAAGTTCATATGGCCGCCGATTGTGAAGGCGTTGGACGAACGCGCGCACAAGATCAATCAGGGTCTTGCTGCGGCCGAGAAGGCCAAGACCGAGCTGTCGCTCGCCAACAAACGGGTCGAGGAAGAGTTGACCAAGTCGCGCGGCGAGACCGCTGCCCGTCTGGCCGAAGCCGAGCGTCGCGCTCAGGCCATCATCGAAGAGGCCAAGGGCCGCGCCACCGAAGAAGGCAACAAGATAGTTGCCGCCGCCAAGGTGGAGGCTGACCAGCAAGCCGTGAGGGCCCGGGAACTCCTGCGCGAGCAGGTCGCGGCGCTGGCAGTCAAGGGCGCCGAGCAGATCCTCCGCAAGGAAGTCAATGCGGGCGTTCATGCCGACTTGCTGAGCCGTCTGAAGACCGAGCTGTAAGAGTGCACCATGGCTGAAATTGCAACCATTGCCCGTCCCTACGCCGAAGCTCTGTTCGAGGCCTTAACGACGACGAAGGGTGCCCCGGCGGATCCGGGTAGCACGACGGCCTGGCTCGATGAGTTTGCCGTGATTGCCGCCAGCCCGCAGCTGCGGCAATTCGCGGACAGCCCAGCGGCCACGGTCGAGCAGGTGTTCGGCGTGATCACCGGCGTGGCCAGATCTGCGCTGCCGGATGCGGCGAAAAACTTCCTGCGCACCGTCATCGAAAACGGCCGTCTGGCGGCGATGCCCGAGATCGCGGCGCAGTTCCATGCCCTGGAGAACTCGCGAGGCGGATCCTCGGATGCTGTCGTGTACAGCGCGTTTCCGATGGATGGCGCGGCGCTGGCCGATATGACGGCGACGCTCGAAAAGCGTTTTGGCCGCAAACTCAATATCCGGGTCGAGCAGGAGCCTGCGTTGATCGGCGGGATTCGCGTGGTGGTGGGTGACGAAGTACTGGACACTTCGGTCAAGGCCCGCCTGGAACAGATGAGGGTGGCCTTGATCGCATGATGATTCATGCCGGTCGTGGTCCCCAGTTTTCGACCCGGGCAATGATCCCCGGGCGTTTGGCTAATTAACGAAAGAAGGAAAGAGCCATGCAACTCAATCCCGCAGAAATTTCAGAACTGATCAAAAGCCGTATTGAAGGGTTGTCTGTCAGCACCGACATCCGCAATCAGGGTACGGTGGTATCTGTGGCCGACGGTATCTGTCGCATTCATGGCCTGTCGGACGTAATGCAGGGTGAAATGCTCGAATTCCCGGCTGGCGCCGATGGCTTGCCCACGTACGGCCTGGCACTGAACCTGGAGCGTGACTCGGTCGGCTCCGTGATTCTGGGAGAATACGAGCATATCTCCGAAGGCGACACCGTCAAGTGCACAGGCCGCATTCTGGAAGTGCCGGTCGGCCCCGAGCTGTTGGGTCGCGTGGTCAACGCGCTGGGTCAGCCGATCGACGGCAAGGGCCCGATCAACGCGAAGATGACGGACGTGATCGAGAAGGTCGCGCCCGGCGTGATCGCGCGCCAGTCGGTGGACCAGCCGATGCAGACCGGCCTCAAGTCGATCGACTCGATGGTGCCGGTGGGCCGTGGCCAGCGTGAGCTGATCATTGGCGACCGCCAGACCGGCAAGACTGCCGTGGCGATCGACGCCATCATCAACCAGAAGGGTCAGAACATGACCTGCATCTACGTCGCAATCGGCCAGAAGGCGTCGTCGGTGAAAAACGTCGTGCGCTCGCTTGAGCAGGCGGGTGCGATGGAGTATACGATCGTGGTGGCGGCGACCGCCTCCGAGTCGGCTGCGATGCAGTACGTCAGCGCCTATTCGGGCTGCACCATGGGTGAGTATTTCCGCGATCGCGGCCAGGACGCGCTGATCGTTTACGACGATCTGTCCAAGCAGGCCGTGGCGTATCGCCAGGTCTCCTTGCTGCTGCGCCGCCCGCCGGGCCGCGAAGCCTATCCTGGCGACGTGTTCTATCTGCACAGCCGACTGCTGGAGCGTGCTGCCCGGGTCAACGAGCACTACGTCGAAGTTTTCACCAAGGGCGAAGTCAAAGGCAAGACCGGCTCGCTCACCGCGCTGCCCATCATCGAGACGCAGGCGGGTGACGTGTCCGCGTTCGTGCCTACCAATGTGATCTCGATCACCGACGGCCAGATTTTCCTGGAAACCAACCTGTTCAATGCAGGCATCCGGCCTGCCATCAATGCCGGCATTTCGGTGTCGCGCGTCGGCGGTGCAGCCCAGACCAAGCTCATCAAGGGCCTGTCTGGCGGTATCCGTACCGACCTGGCGCAATACCGGGAGTTGGCCGCGTTTGCGCAGTTCGCCTCGGATCTGGACGAAGCGACCCGCAAGCAGCTCGACCGCGGCGCCCGTGTGACGGAGCTGCTCAAGCAGTCGCAGTACAGCCCGCTGCCTATCAGCCTGATGGGTGCTTCACTGTTTGCCGTCAACAAAGGCTTCATGGACGACTTTGCTGTGAACAAAGTGCTGGCGTTCGAGTCGGGCTTGCATGCCTACTTGAAGGACAAGCACGCCGCGCTGCTCGCCAAGCTCGAAGCCGCCCGTGCCATGGACAAGGATGCCGAAGCTGAACTGACCGCTGCCACGACTGAGTTCAAGAAGTCATTTGCTTAAAACCACTCGACCGACCGCAACGTCACGTCAGAGTCATCAAGCGTTATAGGCAAAAGGGGCACATATGGCAGCAGGCAAGGAACTACGCACAAAGATCAAGTCGGTGGAAAACACCAAGAAGATCACCAATGCAATGCAGATGATTTCCGTGTCGAAAATGCGCAAGGCGCAGGAGCGCATGCGCGCCGCACGTCCGTACACCGAAAAGATTCGCAATATCGCCGCCAACCTGGGCCAAGCCAATCCCGAGTACGTTCATCCATTCATGAAGGTGCCCGAGGATGCCAAGTCCATCGGCTTCATTATGGTGACCACCGACAAGGGCCTGTGCGGCGGCTTGAACACCAACCTGTTCCGGGCCGTCACCGGCAAACTGCGCGATGCACAGGCGGCGGGCAAGACGCCTCAGAGTGTGGCGATTGGCGGCAAGGGGCTGGGGTTTTTGAACCGCATTGGCGCACGCGTGATCGCTCAAGTCACGCAGCTGGGGGACAAGCCCCACCTGGACAAACTGATTGGCCCGGTAAGGGTGCTGCTGGACTCTTATACGAAGGGCGAGCTGAGTGCGGTGTACCTCTGTTACAACAGGTTCGTCAGCACCATGAAGCAGGAGCCCGTAGTTGAGCAGTTGCTGCCCTTGTCGCATGCGGAGCTGAAGGCACAGTCCGATGCCAGCGAGGCGCAGAGCGGCGTCACGCATGGCTGGGATTACATCTATGAACCCGATGCGCAATCGGTGATTGACGAGTTGCTGGTGCGTTACGTCGAGGCCCTGGTGTACCAGGCGGTGGCGGACAACACGGCGTCCGAGCATGCCGCCCGCATGGTAGCCATGAAGGCAGCAACCGACAACGCCGGTAATGTGATCGACGAGCTCAAGCTGATTTACAACAAGACGCGCCAGGCAGCGATTACGAAAGAGCTTTCGGAAATCGTGGCGGGTGCCGCAGCGGTTTAACAAGATTCAAATTTTTGGAGCGAAAAATGGCTCAGGTTCAAGGAAAGATTGTTCAGTGTATTGGCGCCGTGGTGGACGTGGAATTTCCGCGCAACCAGATGCCCAAGATTTACGATGCGCTGAAAATGGATGGCTCGACGCTGACGCTGGAAGTGCAGCAGCAACTCGGCGACGGCATCGTGCGCACCATCGCGCTGGGCTCGTCTGACGGCTTGCGCCGCGGCATGATCGTGCAAAACACGGCCAACCCCATCATGGTGCCCGTTGGCAAGGCCACGCTGGGTCGCATTCTGGACGTGCTGGGCGCGCCGATCGACGAACGCGGCCCGGTGAACGCCGAGCTCACAGCCTCCATTCATCGCGAGGCCCCGGCTTACGACGAACTCTCGCCTTCGCAGGAACTGCTGGAAACCGGCATCAAGGTGATCGACCTGGTGTGCCCGTTCGCCAAGGGCGGCAAGGTCGGCCTGTTCGGTGGCGCCGGCGTCGGTAAGACGGTGAACATGATGGAGCTCATCAACAACATTGCGAAGGCGCACTCGGGCCTGTCCGTATTCGCCGGCGTGGGTGAGCGTACACGCGAGGGCAACGACTTCTATCACGAGATGGCAGATTCGGGCGTTGTGAACCTGAAGAATCTCGGTGAGTCCAAGGTGGCCATGGTTTACGGCCAGATGAACGAACCCCCGGGAAACCGTCTGCGCGTGGCGCTGACGGGCCTGACCATTGCCGAGTCGTTCCGTGACGAAGGCAAGGACGTTCTGTTCTTCGTGGACAACATCTACCGCTACACGCTGGCCGGCACCGAAGTGTCCGCGCTGTTGGGGCGCATGCCGTCCGCTGTGGGTTACCAGCCGACTCTGGCCGAGGAAATGGGCAAGCTCCAGGAGCGCATCACGTCCACCAAGGTCGGCTCGATCACCTCCATTCAGGCCGTGTATGTGCCCGCCGACGACTTGACCGATCCGTCGCCTGCGACCACCTTTGCCCACCTGGATTCGACCGTGGTACTGAGCCGTGACATTGCCTCGCTGGGTATCTATCCCGCCGTGGACCCGCTCGACTCGACCAGCCGCCAGCTGTCGCCGCAAGTGGTGGGCGAGGACCACTACAACACGGCGCGCGCCGTGCAGGGCACGCTGCAGCGCTATCGTGAATTGCGCGACATCATCGCGATCATGGGCATGGACGACCTGGCCCCCGAAGACAAGCTGGCCGTGGCGCGCGCGCGCAAGATCCAGCGCTTCCTGTCGCAGCCGTTCCACGTCGCCGAAGTGTTCACCGGCTCGCCCGGCAAGTACGTGCCGCTGAGCGAGACGATTCGCGGCTTCAAGATGATCGTCAATGGTGAATGCGACCACATGCCCGAGCAGGCCTTCTACATGGTTGGCACCATTGATGAAGCCTTCGAAAAAGCGAAAAAGATCTAAGAGGTGAGCCACATGAGCACCATCCACGTTGATGTTGTCAGTGCCGAAGAGTCCATCTTCTCGGGTGAAGCCCGTTTTGTGGCGCTGCCCGGCGAGGCGGGCGAGCTCGGCATCTATCCGCGCCACACGCCGCTGATCACCCGCATCAAACCGGGCTCGGTGCGCATCGAAAAGGCCGATGGCAGCGAAGAGTTCGTCTTTGTCGCCGGGGGTATTCTGGAGGTGCAACCCGACTGCGTGACGGTGCTCTCCGACACTGCCATCCGCGGCAAGGATCTTGACGATCAGAAAGCCAATGAGGCCCGGGTCGCTGCCGAAGAGGCTTTGAAAAGCGCCAAGAACGACATCGATATCGCCAAGGCCCAGTCCGAGCTGTACGTCATTGCTGCCGAGATCGCGGCGTTGCGCAAGTACCGGCAAAAAAAATAACGCTGCGCGGATCACTCCCCAAACGAGGCCCTGGTTGGCGATCAACCGGGGCCTTTATCATTGCGGCGCCGGCATCCTCCTCGATGCATGGATGGGTCACGGGTCACTACAATCGGACGCATGTTGTCTGACAAATCCGGGGTCGGTGGTGCGGCGCGGGAGAACGCCGCCCGACTGCTGATCACGCCGAACGGTCTGGTGGAATTGAGTCTGGCCGATGCGCGCGAGGTGATCGGTTTCATGCGCCCAAAACGCGTCAGTGCGGGTACGGTTTTCATCCACGAGGGCGAGGCGCTCCACGTCGATGACATGATGCTCATCCTGGAGGGAGAGGCAACGGTCGAGTACGAGGTGTCTTCGCCGACCGAGACCATGGTGGTCTCCATCCTGGGACCCGGTGGCCTGATTGGCGAGATGGGGCTGCTCGATGGCTCGCCGCGCTCGGCCACCTGCACCGCCACGACGGACGTGGCGGTCGCGGTACTCACGCGCGCCGCGCTGCTGCAATTGATTGGCGAGTGCCCGGACGTGGCTGCACGCTTGCTGCTGACCATCTCCAGGCGCCTGTCGGACCGGCTGCGCGAGGCCAACCGCAGGCTACGTACTTTTGCCCAACTCAGCCGCGCGTTGCAGCAGGAGCTCGACGCAACCCAATCGGTCAATCTTCGGCTGCTCGAAGGCGACCCGCCCAGGGCCTGAGGCTGGGTCGCTGCCGCGTGGCCGCAGCTCCCTATCGGACGACCGGCGCATCGGGCAATTCGTTGTGGCGTGGCTGCCCCGGCGCGAGCGGAAAATACTGCACCAGCAGGGCCGACACTTCTTCCAGTGCCTGCGTCAGCCCATCTTCAAAATGTCGCTCGCGAAAGGCGTCCGCCATGCGCCGGGTCATGGCCTGCCAGGCAGCGGTTGGTACATGCTGGTTCAGGCCGCGGTCGGCAACCAGTTCAATCGCACGCTCAGCCAGCAGCAGGTAGATCAGGACGCCATTGTTGGACTCGGTGTCCCATACCCGCAACTCGCCGAACAGTGCCACGGCCCGGGCTTGCGTGAGATGGGCCGTGGGCGCGTTGCGCCACAGCGCATGTGCCGGCAGGCTGGCCTCCACGCAGATGCGGATCTGACCACTGTGGTGCTGCTCGCTGGCGGCCACGCGCTGCTTGAGCCGCTGCGCGATGGCGGGCGAGATGGCGCGGCGCGCGTCCGCCTCGTCGAACCACAGGTGCTTGAGAATCCTTTTGAGCCTGCCTGGCATCGCGTCTTTCCTGTAGTTACCAACCACCGCTAGCGCCGCCGCCACCGAAGTCGCCGCCCCCGCCCGAACCGAAGCCGCCTCCACCTCCGCCGCCAAATCCGCCTCCGCCAAAGCCACCGAAACCGCCACCCCCGAGGCCCCCGCGCGAGGAGGTCAGGGCAGGCGCGAAGCCCGCCAGCAGCACGAACAGCAGTGCCACGAAGGCGGCCAGACCCGCAATCACCAGGCTGGATGTGGCGAGTAGCGCGAGCACGCCCACACCGCCGCCGGTGAGCAGGGCGCCGAGTTTGCGACCGAACACGCTGCGCGCCACCGAGCCGGCAATCGGCACGGCGAAAAACAGGAAGATGGCAAGGTCCGTCCACTGAAAGCCGCCTGAGCCCGAGCGTGCTTGCCGGTGCGGCGTCGGCGCCGGCAGCGGCTCGCCGTTGATGAGCCCGATGAGTTGATCCGTGCCCGCATTGAGCCCGCCAGCGAGGTCACCCCGCTTGAATGCGGGCGTAATCGCGTCCTCGATGATCTGGTTGGCCGCGAGGTCGGGAATTGCGCCCTCCAGAGTCTTGGCGACCTCGATGCGCACGCGGTGATCGTCCTTCGCCACGATCAGCAGCAGCCCATCGCCGACGCCCTTGCGCCCGATCTTCCAGGTGTTGCCGACGCGGTTCGCGTAGCTGGCGATGTCTTCGGGCTGTGTCGTGCTCACCATCAGCACCACGACCTGCGAGCCCTTGGTTTGTTCCAGCGCCGCGAGTTTGGTCTCCAGCGCCTGTCGCTGCGCCTCGGTCAATGTTCCGGTGTTGTCGATGACGTGTGCGGTAAGTGCCGGCACGGGCTGTACCGACTGCGCTTGCGACGCCGTGGTGAACAGGCCGATAACTATAAAGAATATAGCTGAAAGCCAACGTCGGCTAAGGGCCAGAGGCACTTTTCGTCCTTATTTCTTGTTGAAATCCACGACCGGCGGCGTCGAGATTTGCGCTTCGTTCTGCACCGTGAACGTCGGCTTGGGCTGATAGTGGAACATCATCGCCGTGAGGTTGCTCGGGAAGCTGCGTGCCAGCACGTTGTACGCCTGCACGGCCTGGATGTAGCGGTCGCGCGCCACGGTGATGCGGTTCTCGGTGCCCTCCAGGGTCACGCGCAAGTCGCGAAACGCCTGGTTGGCCTGCAGCGTGGGATAGTTTTCAGACACCGCCATCAGGCGCGACAGCGCACCCGTCAACTCGCCCTGGACCTGCTGGAATTTCTGGAAGGCCGCAGGGTCGTTCAGCGTTTCGGGCGTGACCTGGATCGAGGTCGCCTTGGCGCGTGCCTCGATCACCTTGGTCAGCGTGTCCTGCTCGAAGTTGGCCTGGCCCTTGACAGTAGCCACAATGTTGGGCACCAGGTCGGAGCGCCGCTGGTACTGGTTCAGCACCTCGCTCCAGGCGGACTTGGTCTGCTCGTCGAGTCGTTGAAAGTCGTTGTAGCCGCAGCCGGTGAGGCCGCTGACGGTCAGCGCCGTCATGAAGATGAGAAGCCAGCGTTTCATAGGTTCCTTTTTTGGGATCGGCGGTTACGTCAAGCGCAAGACGTTAGCATAGATGAGGTGCCGCCCCCCGTATTCAATGGCCAACCCGGCGGCGGCACAAACAGGTAACTCCACCATGCCCAAAGCCAGACTCCAGGCCGCTACCGTCGGTGGCTCGGCCGACGACATCGAGGCTGCGTTCTACGAGGCGCTTGCCGCCGCAGACATCGACGGGCTCATGGCCTGCTGGGCCGACGAGGACGATATTGTCTGCATACATCCCGGCGGCCCGCGCCTGATCGGCAGTGCCGCCATCCGTGCCAGCTTCGACGCCATCTTCGCCAACGGCAGCATGCGCGCCCGCCCGCACCATGTGCGAAGCGTCGAGACACTCGCCAGCGTCGTGCACAGCCTGGTCGAACGGATCGAGGTCATGACGCCCGAAGGTCCAGGCGAGGCGCACGTCATCGCCACCAATGTGTATCAGCGCTTCGCCCAAGGCTGGCGTCTGGTGGCGCACCATGCGAGCCCCGGCACCGCACACGAGATGCTCGAAGAAAGTCCGACGCCGCAGGTCCTGCATTGAACTTGCCGCTCTCAATTTCATCGAAATTAATGCTTCTACCCTTTATACAGTAAACCTTGTCAGCTATGAATTACGCAGCGCCGTTGTGGCTGCCCGGTGGCAACCTGCAAACCATCTGGCCGGCCCTGTACGCGCGCCGGGTGGCGGGCGCGCGGGTGTCCTACAGGCGAGAGCGCTGGCGCGCGCCTGATGGCGACTTCATCGACGTCGATTTCGGTGCGTGGGCTGTTCGCGCTGCCAGGCCTTTGCTGGTCCTGTTTCATGGCCTAGAGGGCTCCTCACGCAGCCATTACGCCGAAGCATTTGCCGACTTCGCGCGCTCGCGCGGCATCGCCTTTGCGGTGCCGCATTTTCGCGGCTGTAGCGGCGAGATTAACCTGGCGCCGCGGGCCTATCACTCGGGCGATTTCGAGGAGATTGAGTGGATAGTGCAGCGTTTGCACGCGCAGCAGCAGGCCCGGGCCGGTGGCCCCATCATCGCGGTAGGGGTCTCGCTGGGCGGCAACGTGCTGCTGCGCTGGGCCGAAGAAATGGGAGAATCGGCGGCCCGCCTGGTCGCGGCGGCAGCGGCGGTCAGCGCACCGCTGGATCTTGCGGCGAGCGGCCACGCCATCGGGCGCGGCTTCAACCGGCAGGTCTACACCCGTATGTTCTTGCGGAGCATGGTGCCAAAGGCCTTGCAGAAGCTGGCGCAGTATCCGGGCCTGTTCAGCCGCGAGCGTCTGCTGGCGGCGCGCGACCTGTACGAGTTCGACAATGTGTTCACCGCACCGTTGCACGGCTACCGGGACGCCGAAGACTACTGGCTTCGTGCTTCGGCGAAGCCGCAGTTGCGCAAGATCCGTATCCCGGCGCTGCTCGTCAACGCCCGTAACGATCCGTTTGTGCCAACCGATTCACTGCCGCGCACCCAGGACGTCACCGAACCGGTCACGCTCTGGCAGCCCGCGCAGGGCGGTCACGTCGGTTTTGCCACGGGGCGCTTGCCACCCGGCTATCTGTGCACCATTCCAGAGCTTGTAGGGGGTTGGCTGGTGTCACGGGTCGACTAGTGCTATGTTGAGCCCGTGATGCACCATGGATGACATCGTCAAACAAGCGCTGGCCAAGTGGCCGAATGTGCCCGACTGCTATGGCTGGCTCGGGTTGGACGCGCGCGGCCAGTGGTACATGCGTGACGACCAGGTCCAGGCGCAGGGGCCGTTTGCGGGCGGTACGCCGCAGTCCAGGGGCACCGTGCTCAAGCACGACAAGCTGCTTGAATTCATTCACCGCAACTACGAGGCGGATCCCGCCGGACAGTGGTTTTTCCAGAACGGCCCGCAACGCGTGTACGTGGAGCTGGAACTCACGCCGCTGATCTGGCGCGTGAATGCCGACTTCTCCATCAACGCCCACACCGGGCGCGCGGCCAAGCTGCAACGTTGCGTGCTCGATGAGCAGGGCCGCGTCTACTTGGCGTGTGATATCGGCTTTGGGCTGGTGTATACGCTCGATGTGGCGCTGGCGGCCGACGCGGTGGAGCAGGGGCTGTGGCGGCCGCAGGAGTTGCCTGCCGATGAATTGCCGCAGCGCTTCGGCTATGTGTGCAGCCCCGCAGCCGGTGAAAAACCCAAGTTGCCGCCCGGCACCGATCCCCTGGAATCAGTGGATCGCAGGAAATCAAAATCAACCCCCTGATCCGCCTGCAAAACGCTCTGCAGGAACAGCCTGAGGTAACCACGATCGGCTGTTGGGATGGTCATGGGCGCCTGGGCCGCGCGACGCGCCATCTCCTGGTCATCGACCAGCAGCGTGAGCTCCCGCCGCGCAACACTCAGTCGAATGCGGTCACCGCTGCGAACATAGGCGAGTGGACCGCCGATGGCGGATTCGGGCGTGACATGCAGCACGATGGTGCCTGCAGCCGTGCCACTCATGCGGCCGTCCGATATGCGCACCATATCCTTCACACCGGCTCGCGCCAGCTTGCGTGGAATGGGCATGTAGCCGGCCTCGGGCATGCCCGGCGCACCCTTGGGGCCGATACGTTTGAGTACCAGGATGTCGCTGGCCTGAACGTCCAGGTCCGGGTCGTCAATGCGTTCGGCCATGTCCTGCGCGCTTTCAAATACAACGGCGCGCCCTTCATGCTCCATCAGCACGGGATCGGCAGCGGATTGTTTGATGATGGCCCCGCCCGGCGCCAGGTTGCCCTCCAGAACGGCGATGCCGCCTTGCGGGTAGATGGGCGCCGCCGCTTTGCGAATGACGTCCTGCATGAAAGGAGCAGGTGCAGCATCAAGTTCCTCGCCCAGCGTTCGACCTGTGACGGTCATCACGTCCAGATGCAATAACGGGCGCAGCTCCCTGAGCAACACCGGCATGCCGCCGGCCTTGTGAAAGTCTTCCATGTAGTGTTGACCCGATGGCTTCAGATCCACCAGCACCGGTGTGTCACGCCCCATCTGGTCGACTCGTTTCAAGTCAATGGTGAAGCCAAGCCGGCCGGCGATGGCCGTCAGGTGGATGATGCCGTTGGTCGAGCCTCCGATCGCCAGCAATACCCGCAGCGCATTCTCAAAGGCCTGGGCCGTGAGTATCTTGTCGGGCGTCAGTCGCGACCGGGCCAGCTGCACAGCCAGCGAACCGGTGCGCTCGGCAATGCGAATCCGATCGGCCGTGACCGCTGGTGCAGAAGCCCCACCAGGCACCATCATGCCCAGGGCTTCGGTCAGGCAGGCCATGGTGCTGGCCGTGCCCATGACGGAGCAGGTGCCCACACTGGCCACCAGCTGGTTGTTGATCTGGCCAACCTCTTCTTCGTCGATCTCGTCGGCGCGGAATTTGCCCCAGTAACGACGGCAATCGGTACAGGCCCCCACGCGCTCGGATTTGTAGGATCCCGTCAGCATGGAGCCGGTGACCAGCTGGATGGCCGGCACATTGGCTGACGCCGCTCCCATCAGTTGCGCCGGCACGGTCTTGTCGCAACCTCCGATCAGCACCACGGCGTCCATCGGTTGCGCCCGAATCATTTCTTCGGTGTCCATGGACATCAGGTTTCGAAGGTACAGACTGGTAGGCTGGGAGAAGCTCTCATGGATGGATATCGTGGGAAAGTCCATCGGCAGCGCGCCCGCCATCAGAACGCCGCGCTTGACAGCCTCGATCAGCTGCGGTGCGTTGCCATGGCAGGGGTTGTAGGCGCTGCCCGTGTTGACGATGCCGATGACAGGACGCTCCAGTGCCTCATCGGAATAGCCTGCACCCTTGATGAAAGCCTTGCGCAGAAACAGCGAAAACCCGGCATCGCCGTAGTTCGTCAGACCTCGTCGCATTCCCTTGGGATCGCCATGAGCAGGCATGAATTCAACCCTGGAGTACTTAATCCACGGGATTATCGGCGCTACCCGGACCGGCTGTACGTTGACGAGTCCACTGAGCAGGTATCGATCCAAAGAAAAACCGGTCAGCGACCGGGTTTTTCTTGTGCGCGTGGAGTGCGGCTTACTTGGCCGCGTTGACCATATAGATCACGGTGGCCTTGATTTCCGCATCACTTGCGTTGGAGCCGCCCCTTGGCGGCATGGCGTTCAGACCCGAAATGGCTTTCGCGACCAGCGTGTCCATGCCGGTCGCAATGCGTGGTGCCCAGGCGGCCTTGTCGCCGAATTTGGGGGCACCCGCTGCACCCGTTCCGTGGCAGGCGAAGCAGGTTTCCTTGTAGCGCTTTTCGCCCGCGTCGGCGGGCAGCGCGGCGGGTGTTGCTGCTGCCACCGCCGCCCCAGACGCCGGCGCCGCAGCGGCAGCTGCCGCATCGGCTGCCTGCTGCGCCAAGGCCGCCGCGGCCTGTTTGGCGTCGAGGATCTCAACCGTGCCGACTTTCTGGATGCGTGAGTCCGCCGATTTCTCGGTGTTCACGGAGCCGGCTGCCAGCAAGTTGGCCGAAGTCACGTAGTGAACAATGCCGATCATGATGAAGATCGGAACCACGAACGCGAAAAACACCGTGATCAGGAGCTGTTTAGGGCTCTTGATCGGGCCGGTGTGGGTCGTGTCGTCGGCGTGACTGTTGTCGCTCATGGCGTCCTCAAAAAATCGGGGGCTTTGAAATCAGCGTTTGATTATACCGAGCGCCCTTCGGCAAAACCGCTTCATTGGCTGGCTGCGCGCGCGTTGGCGCCCGCTACGTTGGTCCAGCCGCCGCCCAGCGTCTTGTACAGCGTGACCTGGTTTTGCAATTGCAACAGGCGCGTTTGCACCACGGCCTGCTGGGCCGCAAACAGGGAACGCTGGGCGTCCAGGTTGTCCAGGTAGCTGGTGACGCCGTTGCGGTAGCGCAGATCGGCCAGCTTGAAGCTCACCGCTTCGGCTTGGGCCTGCGCCTGTTGCGCGCGCAATTGCTCGCCCAGGGTGGCGCGGCCGGCAAGCGCATCGGCCACCTCCCGGAATGCGCTCTGGATGGCTTTTTCATATTGCGCGACGGCAATCGCGCGGCCCGCGGTGGCTGTGTCGAGTCCGGCTTGTCTGCGCCCGCTATCGAAAATTGGCAGCAACAGCTGCGACGCCAGGGTCCAACCGTAGGTTCCCGACTTGAACAGCTCCGACAGCTGGGTACTGGCCAGCCCCGCCTGTGCCGTCAGGGTGATTTGCGGGAAGAAGGCCGCCCGCGCCGCGCCGATGTTCGCGTTGGCGGCAATCAGCTGCTGTTCGGCCTGGCGCACATCGGGCCTGTTGATGAGAACACTCGAAGGCAGGCCCGCGGGCAGCTCCGTCAGCAGGGCGGCGTCGGCCAGTCGCGGCGCCGCGGCGGCGGCGGTGAAGTCCGGGGGCAGCGGTTGGCCCAGCAGTAGAACGAGCGCGTTTTCATCCTGCGCGCGCTGGCGTTGCTGTTGCGCGAGCGTCACCTGGGCCCCCTCATACAGGGACTCCGCCTGCCGTGAATCGAGCTCCGATGCCGCGCCATGATCGAGGCGCAGCCGGGTTAGCTTGAGAGAATCAGCGCGCGTGGCCAGGGTCTGGCGCGTCAGTTCAAGCAGTTCGTCGTCGGCCAGCAGGTTCAGATAGCCGTTGGCCACCGAAGCAATCAGGCTGATCTGGGCGGCCTTGCGGCCCTCTTCGGTCGCGAGATACTGTGCGCGTGCCGCCTCTTTCAGGCTGCCAAGCCGCCCGAAGAAGTCGAGCTCCCAGTTCGAGATGCCCAAACCGGCGCTATAGACGTTGACGGTGCCGTCCCCTGCCGCGGTGGGGGTGCGCGCCACGGCGGCGCCGACGGTCGGAAACTGGTCCGCCCGCCTGATCTGAAATTGGGCGCGGGCCTGCTCGATGTTCAGCACCGCGACGCGCAGGTCGCGGTTGTTGGCTAGCGCCAGCTCAATCAGCTCGCGCAGCCTGGGGTCGCCAAAAAACGTCTGCCACGGCACGTTGGCTACGGCTGTCGGATTCCCGGCCGCCGCGGGCTGACCGGGCCAGGTGGCGGCCACCGGGGCGGCGGGCCGGTGGTAAGCCGGGATCATGGAGCAGGCGCTCAGCAGCGTAGCCGTCAACGCCAGAGCCAGCGGGGACACGATCTGTTGCTTCATGACTGGCCCTCCTGCACCGCCGATGCTGCCGGCGCGTCGCGGTCCAGTTCATGCGAAGACATCTTGCGTTGGCGTTCGCTGCCCTTGAACAGGCCCCTGACCGCGACGAAAAAGACCGGCACGAACAGCACGGCCAGCGACACCGCCGTGATCATTCCGCCGATCACCGCCGTGCCGATGGCGCGCTGGCCAGCCGATCCCGCGCCACTGGCGATCGCCAGCGGCAGCGTGCCCAGGATGAACGCCATCGAAGTCATGATGATCGGGCGAAAGCGCAGATGCGCGGCCTCGATCGCCGCGTCGACAGCGTTCTTGCCGCGCGCTTGTGCGTCCTTGGCGAACTCGATGATCAGGATGGCGTTCTTGGCCGACAGCCCGATGATCGTGATCAGGCCGACCTGGAAGTACACGTCATTCGAATAGCCGCGCAGCAGCGTGCCGAGCACGACCCCAAGCACGCCGAGCGGCACCACCAGGATCACCGACAGCGGAATCGACCAGCTCTCGTAGAGGGCGGCCAGACACAGGAACACCGAGAGAATGGCGAAGCCGTACAGAAGGTAGGCCTGCGAGCCCGCGAGGCGCTCCTCGCGCGACTGGCCGGTCCATTCATAGGCGAAGCCGGCCGGTAGTTTGGCGGCCAGATGCTCCATCTCGTCCATGGCCTGGCCGGTGCTGTACCCGGGCGCGGCATCGCCCGCGATGCGCATGGTCGGGTAGCCGTTGTAACGTATCGTCTGCATCGGTCCGGTGATCCAGTGCGTCGTGGCGAAGGCCGACAGCGGCACCGGTTGGCCCTGGCTGTTCAGTGCGTTGATGCGCAGCAGGTCGGCGGGCTGCATGCGCTCGGGTGCATCGGCTTGGACTACCACGCGCTGCAGTCGTCCGGCGTTGGGAAAGTCGTTGACGTAGGCCGAGCCGAGAGCGGTCGAGAGCGCCGCATTCACCGCATCGAAACCGACGCCGAGCGTGCTGGCCTTGTCGCGATCCACGTCAAGCTGCAACTGCGGCGCATCTTCCAGGCCGTCGGGCCGCACGCCAGCCAGAATCTTGCTCTGGGCCGCCATGCCGAGCAACTGGTTGCGTGCAGCGACCAGCGCCGCGTGGCCGTTTCCGCCGCGGTCCTGCAGACGAAACGTGAAACCGGTGGCATTGCCGAGTTCGGGAATGGGGGGCGGGCTGAGCGCGAAGATGACCGCATCGCGCACACTCATCAGTGCGCCCGTCGCGCGCGCGGCAAGAGACTGCGCCGAATGCTGCGGGCCAGAGCGCTGGCTCCAGTCCTTCAGGGGGACGAAAGCCAGGCCGGCGTTCTGGCCGGTGCCTGAGAAGCTGAAGCCCAGCACACTGACCATGCTTTCAACTTCGGGTTGGTGCAGGAAAAAGCCTTCGGCCCGTTTCATCACCTCCAGCGTGCGCTGCTGCGTCGCGCCTGGGGGCAACTGTACATTGGCAATGATGTAGCCTTGGTCTTCGTTCGGTAGAAACGAGGTCGGCAGGCGCGCGAACAGCAGCCCCACCACCACGGCAATCGCCACATACACCAGCATGAAGCGCCCGGCGCGGCGCAGAATGCTCGCAACCCAACCTTCGTAGCCCTTGGCGGTGGACTTGAAGCCCCGATTGAACCAGCCGAAAAAGCCACGCTTTTCCAGGTGGTGTCCGGCCTCCACTGGCTTGAGCAAGGTGGCGCACAGTGCTGGCGTCAGCGACAACGCCATGAACGCCGACAGCGCGATGGCAGAGACCATCACCGCCGCGAACTGCCGGTAAATATTGCCTACCGCGCCGCCGAAAAAGGCGAGCGGCACGAACACTGAGATCAACACCACGGTCACACCGATGATGGCGCCGTAGATTTGGCCCATTGCCTTTTTGGTTGCCTCACGCGGCGGCAGGCCTTCCTCGCTCATGATGCGCTCGACGTTTTCGACCACGACAATAGCGTCGTCCACCACGATGCCAATCACCAGTACCATACCGAACATGGTGAGCACGTTGATCGAAAAACCCATGGCTAAAAGCGCGCCGAAGGTGCCGAGCAGCGCCACCGGCACGACGATAGTTGGAATGACTGTGTAGCGGATGTTTTGCAGGAACAGGAACAGCACGAGAAACACCAGCACGACTGCCTCCACCAGCGTCGTGGCCACCTGGGTGATCGAGATTTTCACGAAGCGCGAGCTGTCATAGGGAATCGAGTACTTCACGCCCGGCGGAAAGTAGCGCGACAACTCCTCCATGCGCACGCGCACGGCCTTGGCGGTGGCCAGCGCGTTGCCGGTCGGCGATAACTGCACGCCGATGCCGGTGGAGGGCTTGCCGTTCAGGCGTGCCGAGGTCGCATAGGTCTGGGCGCCGAGCTCGATGCGGGCCACGTCCTTCAGGCGCACCGTGGAGCCATCGGCGTTGGCGCGCAGCACGATGTCGCCGAACTGCGCAGCCGATTCGAGCTGGCCCTTGACGACCACGGTAGCAAAGATCGACTGCCCCGGGACGTTCGGCAGATCGCCGATCGTGCCCGACGACACCTGGGCGTTCTGCGCCTGGATCGCTTGCGCCACGTTGTTGGTCGAGAGATTGAAGCCGACCAGCTTGGCTGGGTCGATCCAGATGCGCATGGCGCGCTCGGTACCAAAAAGCTGCGCCTGGCCAACGCCGGGCAGGCGCTGGATTTCCGGCAGCACGTTGCGCGAGGCGTAATCACCGAGCGCAATGGGGTCGATCAGGGGGTCGTCGCTCGACAAGATCGTGAACAGCAGGAAGTTCGAGCGCGATTTGTCGACGCGCACGCCTTGCTGCGTCACCGCCAGCGGCAGGCGCGGCGTGGCACGGCTCAGCCGGTTTTGCACGTCCACCTGTGCCAGGTCGGGGTTGGTACCGGCTTCGAAGCTGAGCGTGATGGAACCGGTCCCATCGGCCTGGCTGACGGACTCCATGTAGATCAGGCCGGGCGAGCCGTTCATCTCGCGCTCGATCACGCTGATCACTGCGTCTTCGAGGGTCTGCGCCGAGGCTCCGGGATACGCCGTCGTGATCACGATGGTGGGTGGTGCGACGGGCGGGTACTGTGCGATTGGCAACTGCGTGATCGCGACGCCGCCGATCACCAGGACAAACAGTGCGATGACCCACGCGAAGATGGGGCGGTCAATGAAGAACTGGGGCATGAGCGGCGTCCCTTATTTGGCCGGCGCGGAAGCGGCCGGTGCGCTGGCAGCGGACGGAGCTTGCGCGTGCCACGGAACGGCCTTCACTGTTGCGTTGGGGCTCAGTTTCTGAAAGCCGTCCACCATGACCTGTTCGCCGGTCTTGAGTCCGCCCAGAATCACCCACTGCGCGCCTTGCGCATTGCCGACCTTGACCTGGCGCGGAGCCACCTTGCCATTGCTGGAGACCACGAGTACGCTGTCGCCCAGGTTCGAACGCGTCACGGCCTGTTGAGGCAGCAGCACGGCATCGCCGGCCTGGGCCTGCTCCAGCCGCACCCGCACATACAGTCCGGGCAATAAAGTGCCGCCTGGATTGGGTACCTCGGCGCGCAGCATGATCTGTCCTGTCGTGGCGTCAACCGTCAGGTCCGAAAACAAAAGTCGGCCCGGCTGGGCGTACTCGGTGCCGTCTTCCAGTACCAGGCGCACGCTGGCCGCTGCGCTTCCGTTAGCGCGTTTGAGCCGACCATCGTCCAGGGCCTTGCGCAACTTCATCACTTCGCCGGCGGGCTGCGTGAAGTTCACATACATCGGGTTGATTTGCTGTATGACAGCCAACTGGGTGGCCTCGCCCTGGCCCACCAGCGCGCCCTCCGTGACCAGCGCGCGGCCAATGCGCCCCGAGATGGGTGCGGTCACGCTGGCATAGTCGAGATTGATTTTGGCAGTCTGCACAGCCGCTTTGCCGCCTGCAACGTCGGCCTCGGCCTGTTTTTGTCCCGCCACGGCATTGGCGTAGTCCTGCTTGCTCACCGCATTGGCCTCCACCAGGGGTTTGTAGCGCTCGGCCAGTGCTGCGGCTTGTCCCAGGTTGGCCTGTGCCTTGGCCAATCCTGCTTGTGCGCTTTGGTAGGCTGCGGCATAGGGCGCAGCATCGATGCGAAACAACAGTTGTCCGGCCTTGACGTCGCTGCCCTCGGCAAACACACGCTTTTGAAGGATGCCTGCGGCCCGGGCGCGGACTTGCGCAACGCGTGAGGCTTCAAGCCGACCCGGCAACTCGGTGATCAGTCCCACGTTGCCCTGCGTCACCGTGACCACCCCAACTTCAATCGGGGGCGGTGCGCCAGCCGCGCCAGCCGGGGTGTTGGTCTTGCCGCATCCGGTCAAGAGAACGGCAAGCAGCACACTAACTGAAAAAAACAGGCGACCCGTGTGGGTCAGCGGCAAATCACGTCGGGCGAGGCGCAGGACAGACATGCGAATCCTTTAGTGTCATGGGAGCCCGATCGGGGGCCGGAGGCAGGTTGTTTTGGCAGCAGCAACGGCATAAAGCAGACAGGCCGGTGCGGCGATGCCGATACAATTCAAGGTTACATACATCCTTGAATGTATGTTCAAGGGTCGAAAGTTTAACCGAAGGAGACCGATTTTGGCTCGCCGCACCAAAGAAGACGCGCTTGCCACCCGCCACCGGCTGCTTGACGCCGCGGAGTTGCTGTTTCAGGCCCGGGGAGTGTCGCGCACCTCGCTGAACGACATTGCGCTGCAGGCAGGCGCCACTCGCGGCGCCATTTACTGGCATTTCAAGGACAAGGCGGACCTGTTCAACGCCATGATCGAGCGCGTCACGCTGCCGCTCGAAGAGTCGTTCCAGCGCATGGGGCAGGGCAAGGGCCTGGACCCGCTGCAGGACATCCGCGATGCCATGCTCGACGCCTTGCGCCGCGCGGCCACCGACCCGCAGACGCGCAGGGTGTTTGAGGTGGCCACACACAAGGTGGAGTACGTGGATGAGATGCGCGCAGTGCGGCTACGGCACCTCGCGGTGCGCGATGAGTGCGTGACCCAACTTGGCAAGGGGCTGCTCCAGGCGGCCAAAATGCGCGGCGAGCGTCTGCCCGTACCCGCGGCGGCGGCGGCGCGCGGCCTGCACGCCATGATCGACGGACTGATCGGAAACTGGCTGCTGGAGCCGACGGCGTTCGATCTGCTGAAAACGGGGCGCCAGGCGCTCGACGCCTATCTCGCGGGCTTGGGGCTATCGCTGCACCCGCCTGCGGATTGACGGCTGGGGCGCACCCGTGGCCCGGCTCGCGGCCCCGTCAATAAGGGATAATCGGCGCCTGCCTGCTGCAGGCCACGTGGGCCCGGCGTGCGGGAGAGCGGTGGCCCTGCTCCCTGACCAACGCGGGATGACTCCCCGGATACTTTGCGAGGCGGTGACTTTAAATGATCAAGGCGACAGGCGATATGGAGAGGCAGCACAGTTTCACACGCGACGAATTGCTCAAGTCCGGCCGGGGCGAGCTGTATGGACCGCAGAACGCGCAGTTGCCCCTGCCGAACATGTTGATGATGGATCGCATCACGCGTATCACCGATCAGGGGGGCGCGCACGGAAAGGGCGAGATCGTCGCGGAACTCGATATTCGCCCCGATCTGTGGTTTTTTGCCTGCCATTTTCAGGGAGACCCCGTCATGCCAGGTTGTCTGGGTCTGGACGCCATGTGGCAGCTTCTGGGGTTTTACTTGTGCTGGCTGGGCGGCCCGGGCAAAGGGCGCGCATTGGGCGTTGGAGAAGTTAAATTTACGGGTCAAGTGCTGCCTACCGCGAAAAAGGTCACCTACCGGATCAATATCAAACGAGTGGTGATGCGCAAACTGGTGCTGGGTATCGCCGATGCCACCATGGCGGTGGACGGCAAAGTCATTTACGAGGCCCAGGATCTGCGCGTTGGCCTGTTCACTTCCACTGAGAGTTTTTGAGGGCACAGTCGATGAAACGAGTCGTCGTAACCGGATTGGGTATTGTTTCAAGCATAGGGAACAACCGACAGGACGTTGTCGATTCGTTGAAACAGGGTCGCTCGGGCATCGTGATTTCCGATGTGTACCGGGATATGGGCTTTCGCAGTCATGTGCACGGCCGGATCAACATAGATCTAGATCAATTCATCGACCGCAAGATCAAGCGCTTCATGGGCGACGGCGCGGCATTTAACTACATTGCCATGCAACAGGCCATTGATGATTCCGGCCTGGACGAGTCCGAGGTCTCCAATTTCCGTACCGGCCTGGTGATGGGGTCGGGTGGCCCGTCAACTTCCAACCTGGTCGAAGCGGCCGATATCCTGCGCAGCAAGGGAATCCGCAAAGTGGGCCCTTACATGGTGCCCAGGACCATGTCCAGCACCAACACCGCCTGTCTGGCAACGCCTTACAAGATCAAGGGGGTGAACTATTCCATCAGTTCCGCTTGCGCCACGAGCGCGCATTGCATCGGTCACGCCATGGAATTGATTCAGATGGGAAAGCAGGATGTGGTTTTTGCGGGGGGTGGCGAAGAAGTCCACTGGACCATGTCACTGCTGTTCGATGCCATGGGGGCGCTGTCGTGCAAATATAACGATACACCCTCCACGGCTTCGCGCCCGTTCGACGCAACCCGGGACGGATTTGTCATCTCCGGCGGCGGTGGCGTGCTGGTGATGGAAGAGCTGGAACACGCCAAGGCCCGCGGTGCACGGATCTATGCGGAGCTGACCGGCTATGGCGCGACCTCCGATGGCTATGACATGGTTCAGCCGTCGGGCGAAGGGGCGGTGCGTTGCATGCAGCAGGCCATGGCGACGGTCGCCGGCAAAATAGACTACATCAATGCGCACGGCACCAGTACGCCGGTCGGTGATATCAGGGAACTCGAAGCCCTGCGCGCCGTGTTCGGCAAGGATGACGTGCCTGCGGTCAGTTCCACCAAATCGCTGACGGGGCATGCGCTAGGCGCTGCCGGCGTGAATGAGGCCATTTATTCCCTGTTGATGATGCAGGAAAGCTTCCTCAGTGCGTCGGCCAACATCACCCAGCTCGATCCAGGCGCGGAAGGCATCCCCATCGTGCGCGAGCGCCAGGATAACGTCACGTTGAACACCATCATGTCGAACAGCTTCGGTTTTGGTGGAACCAACGCGACGCTGATTTTCCAGCGCTTCAACGGCTAGTACCTGCTTCGCACTCTCACCCGCTTCGGTGCGACGTGTGAACCCGCCTAGCAGGCGGTCCTCACATGACTTGGGCGCACCAACCAGCATCAACGCGGTGGCGTCAGTAGTTTCAGACGCTGCACTTTCCCCGACGGGCCGCGTGGCAGTTCATCGACGAAGCGCAGTACCTTGGGCGTTTTGAAGGGACCAAGGTGCACGATGCAGAAGTCACGCAGTTCGTCTTCGCTGCATAGCGCCCCTTCCCGCAGCACGACGCACGCCATAATCTCCTGGCCGTAGTGCTTGTCGGGAATGCCGACCGCCGCGGCCTCGAGTACACCGGGGTGAGCTAACAGCGCTTCGTCGATTTCGCGCGGCGCGATGTTCTCGCCGCCCTTGATGATCAACTCCTTGATGCGACCAGTCACAAAGAAAAAGCCGTCAGCATCAACGTGCCCGAGGTCGCCTGTGCGCAGCCAGCCGTCGGGCGTGAAGCTCGAGCGCGTGGCCTCGACGTTCTTGTAATAGCCTGGCATCACGTTCGGCCCGCGGATCACGAGTTCACCGGTAGCACCGACGGGGATCCGTGCGAGACTTGCATCAACAACCCGGGCCTCGCAGCCAGAGGCCCGGCCGACCGCACCATACTTGCGCCGTGCGGCGTCCAGCGGGTTGGAAAACGACGGCGCCGCAGTTTCCGTCAACCCCATTGTTTCGATGATCCCGATGCCAAATTTGTCCTCGAACGCACGGTGGTGCTCGGGCGGCAACGCAGCCGATGCCGAACGACAAAAGCGGATAGCTGCAGTTTGTTCGCGCTTCGGCGCCTCACCTTCCAGCAGGTACGAAATCATGGTCGGAACGACATTGATCCAGGTGCATCGGGTCGTCCAGGCCTGAGCCCAGAAACGCGCCGCCGAGAACTTCGGCGGAACCGCCAGGCTGCCACCGGTGGCAAGCGGTGCGAGCATTGTTACCGCGAACGCATTGATGTGGTAAAGCGGCAGCACGGCGAGGACGCGGTCCTCGTGGTCAAGTGCATGCTCGGTGCCAATGGCTTGGGCGTTTGCGGTCAGGTTAGCCTGTGTCAGCATCACGCCCTTGGGCACGCCGGTCGTGCCCGAGGTGTACATCAGCAATGCCACGGTGGCGGGCGTCGGCGACACAAGATCTTCCACAGCGTCGAATTCTTCAATCCCAGGCAGCGCGTCGGCGTTCGGGTCGCAAACCATCACGGCCACCAGACGATCGACCGCAGTGAGTAATTCGCGAACCCGCTGCTCCCACTCGGGCGCGACGCACACCACGCTGCAGTCCGAGTGCATCAACACATAGCGCATCTGCTCGGGCTGCGATAGCAAATTCACCGGGTTGACGATGAACCCGCCGTGCATTGCGCCAAGCAGCATTTGAATCGTCATCAGGCCGTTGGGCATGATCAGCGACACCGTATCACCGGGCTGCGCACCATGGGCCTCCAGCAGCGCGGCGACGCGCCGGCAAGAGCGGGCCAGTTGCCCAAAAGTGATCGTCTGTCCCGTCTCGGTTGCCAACGCGAACACCTTCGTCGGTTGCACCGCCGCCTGGTGTTCAATCAGCTCGCGAACCGTTGATGAGGGCGAGGTACTCACTGTGCACCAAACTGATCGAAGAACGCTCCGAAAATATCTTGCTCGCTCGGTACGCATTCGGGAATCGGGCGAGAGACGCGCGTGATATTGAGGTAATGACGGTAGTTCATGTTGTCGGAAAAATTGTTCTTTCCCCAGGTGCCGCAACCCATTGAAAGTGAGAACGGCAAGCCGTTGTCAAAGCTTCCCCCGGTCGCAATGCAATGTGCCTGGTCCACGATCACGCGCGAAACCGGCAGCGTAAGCCCCAATTGCAGCGCCCGTTCGGGTCTGGCGCTGTGCAGCCCAACCGAGTGCCCGGCGCCTTCATAGGCATAAATGCGACTGACGATGGCCATTGCCGCTTCGAAATCGCGCGCAGCGTAGACCGTCAGCACCGGGCTCAGCTTCTCCCCGGAAAACGGATGGTCCTGGCCCACGCCGTCTTCCGTGACCATCAGAATGCGCGGGTCGCCCTGCGCGATGGCGAGCCAGGCGTCCCTACCCCCTGCATCAAGCTCGGCTGCACTCTGTGCAATCACGCGTGCCGACTTGCCCGTCACTGCTGGCGATAGCTTGCCCTGCGGCCACATCACCGACTGAAGCGTCGCCTTCTGGGCGTCGTTGAGCAGCACAGCGCCACGCGCCTCCAGTGCAGCCAGCGTGGCCGCGCGCACCGCGTCAATGATCACCAGGCTGTTCTCGGATGAGCAACTTGTGGCGTTGTCGAAGGTCTTGGAACGCACGATACGCTCGGCCGCCAGCGAGACGTCGGCCGTTTCGTCGACTATGCCGGCCACGTTGCCTGCACCCACTCCGAAGGCTGGCGTGCCACTGGCATAGGCTGCACGCACGTTGGCCTGGGAGCCCGTGGCGACCACGAGATCGCACAATCGCATGAGCTCCGCAGTTGACTGCTTGCTGACCGGTGACGGCAGCAATTGCACCAGGTCACGTGGTGCGCCAATTCGGTCAAGTTGCACGTGGATGAATTTAATCAGACGCGCGCAGGTGGACCAGCCCTTGGGCGACGGCGCGACGATGACCGCATTGCGCCCCTTGAGTGCATTGATGATCTTGTTGGCAGGCGTTGCGCCGGGGTTGGTGGATGGCGTAATGGCGCACACCACGCCCACCGGCCGCGCGATCTCGGTCAGGCCGCGCGCCGGATCTTCGGCGATCACGCCGACCGAGCGTGCACCGCGCAGATCACGCAGCAGGCCAAAGGTCTTGCGGTAGTTTTTAGCCACCTTGTCCTCTACGTTGCCGATGCCGGTGTCGGCGACTGCCATCTCGGCGAGTTCGCGATTGCGTTTTGGTTCGATGATCGCCCAGCCCGCGGCGGTGACCGCCGTGTCCACCTGCTCCTGCGACCATGTTTCGTAGATGCGCTGCGCCGCGCGGGCGCGCGCCACTAGCGCGGCGATCGGCGTTGGCGCGACGGATGAACCGGTGGGGTCCTCGTGGTGTTGTTCCATTTGCAGTTACCTCCTGCTGTAGTTGATGGGAATCTAGATAGTCGTCGATGCGGGTTGTTACGGGCGCCGTCGAGCTCATTGGGCCGGAATCGCGATTTTTGGCGCCGCAAGGGGGTCGCCCACCTTGCGCGTCGGGTCGATGAAGAGGGCACCGACGATACCGACCACGAGCAGAGCCGCGGATACCGCGAAAGGGATCTGATAGCTGCCGGTGGTCTGGATCAGGAACCCGAACACGATCGGCGAAATCATACCGGCCACGCCGAACCCAGTGTTCATCATGCCGCCAGCCGTGCCGGCGTAGGCGCCAGCGATGTCCATCGGCAAGCTCCACAACACCGCGTTGGTTAATTCCAGGAAGAAAAACGACGCTGAAAGCAGGGCGACCGCCATCAGCGGGTCCTTCGTTCCGACCACCGGCAACACGAAGACCAGCGCGCCGCCGAGTCCGAGCACCAGCATCGCGCGGCGCGCGATCTTGAGGTTGCCCGTGCGCTTGTAGATCGTATCCGAGACGACCCCACCCAGCGTATCACCGACCACGCCGGCCAATAGCGGCAGTGAAGCGAACAGCGCAAGCTGCTTCAGGTCGAAGCCGCGCGCATCTTTCAGGTAGGACGGTAACCACGTCAGGAACACCCACAGCGACCAGCCATAGCAGAAGTCGACAAAGGTGACCAGCCACATCTTGCGAATCATTTCAGCCCAAGGCGTCTTGCCTTTGGAAGTGGACTTCATCCGCGCTGTATCGACGCCAATTTCCTTCAGCTCGGACTGGGTGATCCATTTGTGCTCGATAGGCGTGTTGCGAAAAAACCAGACGTAAAGCGCGGTCCAGAGCAGGCTGAGTACGCCAAGCGCGATGAACGACTCGCGCCAGCCGTACAGCGCGACGATGCCGATCACTATAGGCGGAGTGACGGCCCCGCCCAGGCGCGCGAAGCTGTGGGTGATACCCTGCGCGAACCCGCGCTCGGTGGCCGGTAGCCAGAACGTAAAGGCGCGAGTCGCTGTAGGGAACGCGCCGCCTTCGCCGATGCCCAGCACGAATCGAAACATCAGCAGCGAAGTCAAGCCCCAGGCGAAGCCGCAGAGGATGGTCGCTGCTGCCCAGATGATGCTGAGGACGGTCAGCACCAGTCGCGGGCCAAATTTGTCTGCGCACCAGCCCCCGACGATCTGCAGCGCGGCATAGGGGAATGCGAATGCGGAAAACACAACACCGAGTTCGGTTGGCGTCAGGCCGAATTCCTTGCGGATGAATGGCGCGGCCACCGAAATGTTGACGCGATCGATGTAGGCGATGAAATACAACAGACACATGATTGCCAGGATCAGGTGCCGGACTTTGAACATTCGCTTCATGCAGTCTCCTTTGGTTGTGGGGCGTTGGCTTATCGTCAATGTATTCCAATATATAGAACATCGTATTGCGATATAGAACAAATACTAGGACGCGGCTTACCACCGATCAATAGGGATAACCCGTAGTGCCCGTTGAGACATGTAAGGGGGCGTTGCTGCACCTGCGTGCTGCGACGGCAACGTCGTCAAACGGAGGGACCGTGCTCGCTTCTGTAACCGAGCGTGATGCTGGCGTCGCGGGCACAGGCCATCAGTTGTTCGGAGAAAGCGCGCGCCTGGGAGGGCGTGAAACGAATCGACGGGACGCTCATTCCGACCGCGGCAACCGCATCGCCGCGCGCATTGAAGAGCGGCACGCCCAGCCCGCACACGCCGCGGCGCCATTCCTCGAGGTTTTCGGCGTAACCGCGAGTTTGGATGCGCTGCAGCTCGGCGTGCAGAGCGTCAAAGTCGGTGAGGCTGTTCGGCGTGTGCGCGACCAATGCACCGAGTCGTTGCCGCAATGCTCCCACGTCGAGACGTGCGGCGGCAAGCAAGGCTTTACCTGACGCTGCACAGTACGCAGGCGCTCGCCCTCCAATGCGAGAGTAGGCCGCAACCGGCAGCGGACTGTCGAACTTGTCGAGATAGACAATTTCAGCGCCTTCCAGCGTCGCGAGATGAATGGTTTCGCTTGTCGCGCGTGCAAGTGCCGCGAGATGCGGCCGCACCAGGGTCTTGATGTCCGCGGCGTCGCTGATCAGCGTGCCAAGCTCGAACAGCCGCAAACTGGCCCGATAGGCGCTGGTGCCGCCGTCCTGCACCGCCCAGCCACACTCAACGAGGGTCTGTAAGGTACGGTGTGCGTTGCTCCGCGCCAGGCCAAACGCCTGCGCCACGTCGGTGACACGGCAATCGCGCTGCTGTCGCGCGAGCCACTCGATCACGGCTAGACCTTTGGCCAGAGTGGAGTCCATAGGATTTCTGCGGTGCTGCCCAGTAGTTCCAATAATCGGATCAAGATTCTAATTTATGAGACGACCACGAGACAGGTTCATACACCTTGTCAATGCGCTTATCAGCCTGACGATGCTGGTGCTTCATCGTCTCCCGCGTCCGGCGATCAGATCAATCAATTCGCGAAACACCTGGTTGCCCGTTGAGCCGGCCAGGTCAAGCACATGGCTGCGACTGTAGTAGGGGCTCAGATCCAGCCCGACCCCTACACCGAAGATATCGACCTGGCCGGCTGTCTCCACGCCCTGCACCACGTCGCGCAGATGGTGGTCGAGGTAGTGCGCATCATTCGCCAGGTTGGTTGCGCTGTCCATCGGTGAGCCGTCCGAGATCACGAGCAGCAGTTTGCGGTCTTCGACGCGCCCTGCCAGCCGCCGGCAGGCCCAGAGCACGGCCTCTCCGTCTATGCCTTCGCGAAACAGGTCACCCTTGAGCAGCGCCGCGATATCGGGTCGTGCGCGCTGCCAGCGGGTTTCGGCATCCTTGAACACCAAGTGGCAAACCTCGTTGAGCCTGCCCGGATGCTGGGGGCGACCCGCGCGAATCCAGTCACGCTGGGCCAGCCCGCCGTTCCAGGCGCCCGTCGTGAAGCCGAGCACCTCGGTGATCACGCCGGCCTGTTCGAGCGCACGCACAAATACGTCGACCAGCATCGCCACGGACTCGATGTGTTCCCTCATTGAGCCCGAACAATCGACCAGGAAGCTCAGCACACAGTTCGCGGTTGCCGCGATATGCTCGATGCGAAACAGTCGGCGCTCGGTAGGCGAGGCGACCAGCAGGGCCAGGCGCCGGCCGTCAATGTAGCCCTCGTCCTGGTCACCGTCCCAGCCGTCCCGCGTTGGCGCGGCGAGTAGCGCGTGCAGCTCGCGTGCCAGCCGTGCGATGTTGACGCCCTGACCGGCGATGCGCGCGTCCAGCCGGGAGCGAAATTCCTTCAGCAACTCCGGCCGGACCATCGTGGCGGCAAGGTATTCGCGGTCGTGAGCGGTCGTGAAGACGCGATAGCCATCATCGGCAGCTTCGAGCGCGTAGCTCCGACCGGACGCGGCAGTCTCAACCTGTTCTGTCAGCTCGCTATCGGTCTCGATCACGAGGCTGAACGCTGTCCGCATGTTGTCGTCGTCGCTATCGGTGAGTGGTGTCGTCCCCTCTTCGCCGGCGGAACGGAGCATCTCTGCGACGGCGCGGGCAATGCCCAGCGCATGCACGGCATAGGCGGCCTGCGCGGAGCGCGTGCGACGCAGACCGGCGAGGTCATGTCCGAGCAGCGGGCCAAGGGCGCCTCGGGTCGCCTCCATAAGGTCCTCGGTAGCCTCGAGGACTCGCTCACCCGTGACGCGCGCGCGGCAAATCTGTGCCACCGTGTACAGCAGGATGCCGCGCGCGCTGTCGGTCAGCCCAGAATGGTGAAACGCGAGCGACCACGCCTCGAAACGGTGCCGCAGGTTGTGTGCCATGCCGGGCATTTCAGCTGGCGCGAGCGCTTCGACGCGAATCTGTTCGAGCAGGTCAAACACCAAGCGCTCGACCGGATCGGCAGGACAAAGGTTTCGATGCAGCGCGGCGTCACTTTTCGAAAGACGGAGCGCCAGGCCGTCGGCCGCGCCTCGGAACGAACCGAAATCATCCGTGTCCAGGGAAGGATGCAGATGCGGCGCGAACAGTGGTAGCGCGCGTCGCCCGCGGTGCAAGCGACGCGCACGAAAATGCAGGTCTTCTTCACCGCTCAATGCACGGATTGCGGCGGCGCAGAGCTCTTCCACGCGCTGCTGGTGGCGCACCCTGACTTGGGTTTCGCTCATCGGTTCAAGCGTCCTTGTGGGTGACCTGGTAAGACTCGTCGAGCTCGCGATCGAAGCAGCGCTGAAAGTACTCGGCGACTACCGGCCGTTCGGCCTCGTCGCACTTGTTGACGAAAGAGAGGCGGAACGCCAGCGCCGGATCGTGGAAGATTTCGATGTTTTCGGCCCAGGTGATGACGGTGCGTGGCGACATCAAGGTGGACAGGTCGCCGGCCGCGAAACCCTTGCGGGTCAGGTCGGCCACCGCGACCATGGCCTGCACAAGAGCAGTGCCCGCTGCGTCGGCCAGCGACGGTACCCGGGCTTGCACGATCGCCACTTCCTCGTCGCGCGGCAGGTAGTTGAGGGACGCGACGATATTCCAGCGATCGATTTGCGCGTGGTTCAGGCGTTGCGCGCCATGGTACAGACCGTTCAGGTTGCCGAGTCCAACCGTGTTGGCGGTTGCAAATAGCCGAAAATACGGGTGCGGCCGGATCACCTTGTTCTGGTCCATCAACGTGAATTTGCCGTCGCGTTCGAGAATGCGCTGGATCACGAACATCACGTCCGGCCGCCCGGCATCATATTCATCGAAGATCAGCGCAACCGGGCGCTGCAGGGCCCAGGGCACGATACCTTCCTGGAACTCGGTGACCTGCTGGCCATCGCGCAGCACCACCGCGTCCTTGCCGACCAGGTCGAGCCGGCTGATGTGGCCGTCGAGGTTGACACGGATGCACGGCCAGTTCAGGCGCGCTGCCACCTGCTCGATGTGCGTGGACTTGCCGGTGCCATGCAGACCCTGCACCATGACACGCCGGTTATGCCGAAAACCGGCAAGAATTGCGAGGGTCACGGCCGGGTTAAAGCGGTAGACCGTGTCGATGTCGGGAACATGATCGTCGCGCTCACTGAAAGCGGGTACGGTCAGGTCGGAGTCGATTCCAAAAACCTCGCGCACGGCGAGGAGGCGATCGGGCTGGAGGGCGGCGGTGTCGGTCACGGGGGGCTCTCAGACTTTTTCGGTTATCACGTGCCGGCATCAATACGGCTCAATGCCAGCGCGGCACCGTTGAGTGCCGGAAGCCACTGCTTGGCCTTTTCGATGTCGGCCCTGATGGTCGGCGCCTGGACAGCGACGCACAGATTGGACGGCCCGCTATCTCGCGGCACCAGCACGGCTATGCACATCAGCCCAGGCAGAAACTCTTCCCGGTCGAAAGCGTAGCCATCCTTGCGTGCCCGGCGAATTTCGAGTTCGAGATGGTCCAGATCGGTGTGGGTCTCAAAAGTATATTTTTCCAGTGGGACGTGCGCCAGCAATCGCCGACGCTGAGCCGCGCTCATCTGTGACAACAGGATCTTGCCGCTGGCCGAGCAGTGCACCGGCACGCGCGAACCCGCACGCAGAAAAAAGCGCAGTGGCGCGGAAGTTTCGACCCGGTCAAGGTAGACCACTTCATCGCCAGACAGAGACGTGATGTTGCAGCTTTCACCGACCTGTTCAACCAGTTTTTTCAGTACGGTGTGACGTGCCCCCCGATGGGTATCGTTCAAAAGCAGACTCTCCGCCAGGCGCTGCAGGCGGATGCCGGTGCCGTAGTGACGGCCATCACCTTCGCGCTGCAATAGCTCCGCGGATTCGAGCTGCTGCAGCATCCGGTGCAACGTGGGCTTGGGCAGGCCGGTCTCTTCGACCAGGCTCTGCAACGAGTGGCGCTCGTCTTTGGCAGCGATCACTTCGAGTAGCGCGAACAGCCGCATTGTCGGTGTGTCTGCGCGGGGCTCAATCATCTTTGGCGTGGCCATTTGAACAATTTTCATGATGGTGCTAATGTAGTCAAACTCCGGAAATCAAGACGCAGCGTATCGATATGTAAATTTTTATTGACCCAAATTCGATTCGAGCTTATAGTCCGATTGTACGAAAAACGAAACCTTTCGTCTCGGAATTTAGTCATTTCCACCACCCATTGCAAGGAGACATCGAATCATGAGTCAAAAACCAGCCGCTACCGCAACCGCTCGAACCGTCGTCAGCGGCGTGCAAAAGATGACCCCGTCCGAGGCCTTTGTCGAAACCATGGTCGCCAACGGCGTGACTGACATGTTTGGCATCATGGGTTCGGCCTTCATGGACGCGATGGATATCTTCGCACCCGCCGGCATCCGTCTGATTCCGGTGGTGCACGAGCAAGGCGCCGGCCACATGGCTGACGGTTATGCACGCGTCAGCGGTCGTCATGGCATGGTGATCGGCCAGAATGGCCCGGGCATCAGCAACTGCGTGACCGCTATAGCGGCAGCCTTTTGGGCCCACTCCCCAGTCGTCATCGTCACGCCAGAGACGGGCACGACGGGCATTGGCCTGGGCGGATTTCAGGAGGCCAACCAGCTGCCCATGTTCCAGGAGTTCACCAAATACCAGGGGCATGTGACGCACCCGGCGCGCATGGCCGAGTACACCGGCCGCTGTTTCGATCGGGCAATGTCAGACATGGGACCGACTCAGTTGAACATTCCCCGCGACTATTTCTACGGCGAAATCAACGCCGAGATTCCAAAGCCGAGCCGCCTCGACCGCGGCCCAGGTGGCGCGGCGAGCCTGAATGAGGCGGCCGAATTGCTGGCGGCGGCGAAATTCCCCGTGATTCTTGCCGGCGGTGGAGTGGTCATGGGCGATGCGGTCGAGGAGTGCAAGGCATTGGCGGAACGCCTGGGTGCGCCCGTAGTGACCGGCTACCTGCGCAACGACGCCTTCCCCGCCAGCCACCCGCTGTGGTGCGGCCCGCTGGGTTACCAAGGCTCCAAGGCCGCCATGAAGTTGATCGCCAAGGCCGACGTGGTGATCGCGCTGGGCTCGCGCATGGGTCCCTTCGGTACGCTGCCGCAGCACGGTATGGACTATTGGCCGAAAACGGCGAAGATCATCCAGATCGAGGCCGACCACAAGAACCTTGGTTTGGTGAAGAAGATATCGGTGGGCATTTGTGGCGATGCCAAAGCTGCTGCCGCTGCGTTGAGCGGCCTCATCGCGGGGCGCACACTGGCATGCGATGCAAGCAAAGCGCAACGTGCCGAAGAAATCAAGGCCGAGAAGGCCGCCTGGGAAAAGGAACTCGACGGCTGGACCCACGAGAAGGATCCGTTCAGTCTGGACATGATCGCCGAGCAGAAGAAGGAAAAAACGCCTTTCGGAGGCGAGTATCTTCACCCGCGTCAGGTCCTGCGCGAGCTCGAAAAAGCCATGCCACCGGACGTGATGGTGTCCACCGACATCGGCAACATCAACTCGGTCGCCAACAGCTATCTGCGTTTCGAGAAGCCACGCAGCTTCTTCGCCGCCATGAGCTTCGGCAACTGCGGCTATGCGTTCCCGACCATCATCGGCGCCAAGGTGGCGGCACCGCACCGGCCGGCAGTTTCCTATGCAGGCGACGGCGCCTGGGGCATGAGCCTGATGGAAACCATGACCTGCGTACGCCACAACATCCCGGTCACAGCGGTGGTATTTCACAATCGCCAATGGGGTGCGGAGAAGAAGAATCAGGTCGACTTCTACAACCGCCGTTTCGTGGCTGGTGAGTTGGACAATCAGAGCTTCGCCGGCATCGCCAAGGCGATGGGAGCCGAGGCTATCGTCGTCGACAAACTCGAAGACGTCGGGCCGGCGCTCAAGAAGGCGATCGACATGCAGATGAACCAGGGCAAGACGTGCATCATCGAGATCATGTGCACCCGTGAGCTGGGAGATCCGTTCCGGCGCGATGCGTTGGCGAAGCCAGTGCGCTTTCTCGAAAAGTACAAAGACTACGTTTGACCATTGAAGTCGGCAGGCCTTGCGGCGCGCTTGGCCTTGCCGTTTGCTGCGCGGGATTGGACCAGCGATTATTCGCATTCTGACGGGCTGCGTGGCCGTGGAAGATGAGACATAAAGACCGTGGCGTCCAAACACGCATCACGTTCATCAGGAGCAATAAGATGAAGGACGAACCCCACGGCTCAAGCGGCCTGCAGCACAGCCTGAAGCAGCGACACATGACCATGATCGCGCTGGGCGGAGTGATTGGTGCGGGCCTGTTCGTCGGCAGCGGCGTGGTGATCCAGGAAACCGGGCCTGCGGCCATTCTCTCGTTTCTGATCACCGGTTTGCTGGTCGTTCTGGTGATGCGAATGCTCGGCGAAATGGCCTGTGCGCTGCCTGCCGTCGGCTCGTTCTACGAGTACGCCCGGCTCGCCTGGAGCGACCGGCCGGCCGCTGGCGAGCTGGCCGGCTTCCTGACGGGCTGGATGTACTGGTACTTCTGGGTCATCGTCGTAGCCCTGGAGGCGGTCGCGGGCGCCACCATCGTGCAATTCTGGCTCCCTGATGTGCCAGGCTGGATCATCAGCCTGTCCCTGCTGATTTTGCTGACCCTGTCAAACTTGATTTCCGTGAAGTCCTTTGGGGAATTCGAGTTCTGGTTTGCGTCGATCAAAGTCGCGGCGATCGTCGTGTTTCTGTTCCTGGGTGGGCTGTATATTCTGGGCCTGTGGCCAGGGGTTTCGGCCAGCGTGGCCAACCTCTCTGCTCACGGTGGCTTCGCGCCCCACGGCATCGTGCCCATACTGACCGGCGCCGTCGCGGCCACCGGGTTTTATTTCGGAGCCGAGATCGTGACGATCGCAGCGGCCGAGACGGCAGAGCCCGAAAAGGCGGTTGCCAAGGCGACCAATTCCGTCATCACGCGCGTGTTGGTGTTCTACGTCGGCTCGGTATTCCTCGTCGTGTGCCTGGTCCCCTGGGATTCGATCGGCATGAAGACGCCGTATGTCAGCGCGCTCAACGTGATTGGCATCAAGGCAGCGGCGGAGATCATGAATGCCGTCATCCTGACGGCCGTGCTGTCGGCACTGAACTCGGGGCTGTATGCGTCGTCACGCATGTTGTTCGCGCTTACCCGGCGCGGCGACGCTCCGCGCGCTGTGTCCAAGCTCAGCCGCAACGGGGTGCCAATCCGTGCGATCCTGATTGGAACGATGTTCGGCTACGCGGCGGTGATCATGTCATATGTCTCGCCCGACACCGTGTTCGCAT
Source organism: Rhodoferax sp. (assembly GCA_039923645.1). Taxonomy (GTDB): domain Bacteria; phylum Pseudomonadota; class Gammaproteobacteria; order Burkholderiales; family Burkholderiaceae_C; genus Rhodoferax_A. The sequence goes on along the minus strand of JBDTCK010000027.1, from coordinate 13,267 downwards.
TCCTTGTCAACTCCTACGGCACGGTTGCGCTCTTTGTCTATATTTCGATCGCGATCTCGCAATTGCGCTTGCGCGCGCGTCTCGAACGCGAAGACCCCGCACGGCTGCGAGTGCGCATGTGGCTATATCCCTATCTGACTTATGTTGCGATCTTCGCCATGATCGCGATCGTCGTGGCCATGTGGTTCATTCCCGAACAACGAAAGTCTCTGCTACTGGGCATTGTCAGTCTGGGCTTTCTCGTCGTTGCCTACGGTGCACGATTGGCTTGGGGCCGAAAGCCACAGATTGACACCATCGCGCAAGAACCCCATGGCTATCAGGAAACCTAGACGCACTTCGGAGAACCCGGCATGAATGCGCCTGTGCCACACCCCGAGGCGCGCAGCGCCGCCGCCACGCACCCGCGCCTGTACGACCTGGTGCGGCGCGCGCAACAGCGTGCCGCAACTCAAACGCCGGCTGTGGGGCTGGTGTACCCGTGTGATGCCCTCGCGTTGAGCGCGGCGGCGCAAATCGCCGCTGCCGGCATTGCGCGGCCCGTGCTGATTGGTCCGGCACGGTCAATTAGTCGCGCGGCCGACGCCGCGGGCGTGGACATTTCACAGTTCGAGGTGGTCGATACGGCCGACACCGGGTCCGACGCGGCACTGCGCGCAACCGCCTTGGCGCGCGAGCACGCCGTCGGCGCGCTGATGAAGGGATCGCTGCATACCGACGAACTGATGTCGGCGGTCGTGCACAAGGAAACGGGACTGCGCGGCGATTCACGCATCAGCCACGCGTTCGTGTTCGATCTGCCGCGCTACCCGAAGCTTCTCGCGCTGGCGGACTGCGTCGTCAACATCTCCCCCAATCTGCACACCAAGCGCGACATCATGGGCAACGCAATCACGCTACTGCAGCGGCTCGGCATCGAACATCCCAAAGTCGCCATCGTCGCAGCGGTCGAGACCGTGAATCCGGCGATTCCGGCAACCGTGGACGCCCAGGCCCTGGTCGAGATGGCGCGGCAGGGTGCATGGCCTGGTGCGATCGTGGAAGGACCTTTCGGTTTCGACAATGCGATCTCCGCCGAGGCGGCTCGCATCAAGAAAATCGACTCGAAGGTGAGCGGGGATGCCGACCTGTTGCTCATGCCGGACCTCAATGCCGGCAATATGCTGTACAAGAGTTTCAATTACATCGGAGGTGGCGATTGCGCCGGCCTTGTGTTGGGTGCCAAGGTGCCGGTAGTATTGACTTCGCGCGCTGACTCGCTGAATTCCCGTATGGCGTCGGTGGCGTTGGCGGTGCTTTCGCTCCCGCCTTTTTGAGGTGGTACTAAAACGATCGAGGAGTTGCAGTGTTCAAGTTTCTTTCTAGCGAACCTCTACACAATCCGCTTGCGCCTCCCATGCCAGCGGCGACCACCGAGGTCAAGACCACTACCTGCTACATGTGTGCCTGCCGTTGCGGCATTCGGGTGCACCTGCGCGATGGCGAAGTGCGCTACATCGATGGCAACCCTGATCACCCGTTAAACCAGGGCGTGATCTGCGCAAAAGGATCCTCGGGCATCATGAAGCAGTACTCGCCCGCGCGGCTGACGCAGCCCCTGCGACGCAAGCCGGATGCGGAGCGCGGGACAGCAAAGTTCGAGCCGATCTCGTGGGACGAAGCGTTCAATATCCTCGAGAAGCGCCTCGCGCACCTGCGTGCCACCGATCCCAAGCGCTTCGCCCTTTTCACGGGCCGCGATCAGATGCAGGCTTTGACGGGCCTCTTTGCCAAGCAATATGGCACGCCGAACTACGCCGCACACGGTGGCTTTTGCTCCTCCAACATGGCGGCCGGCATGATCTATACGATCGGCGGGTCGTTCTGGGAATTTGGCGGCCCCGACCTCGACAGCGCAAAGCTCTTCGTCATGATCGGTACCGCCGAAGATCATCATTCGAATCCTCTCAAGATCGCCATTTCAAAGTTCAAGCGCGCGGGCGGCCGGTTCGTGTCGATCAATCCGGTACGCACCGGCTATTCGGCGGTCGCCGATGAGTGGGTGCCGATTCGTCCGGGAACCGATGGTGCCCTCTTCATGGCATTGATCCACGAATTGATAGCCAACGACCTCTATGACCGACCGTTCATCGCACGTTTCTCGAATGCCGGGGAACTCGTCAACACGAATTCGGCCAGTGACGCCTTTGGCCTGTTCGTACAGGACGATGCAAGCCCCGTGGGCAACCCGCTATACCCGCAAAACAAGATGTGGTGGGACCGCCATACCGGGCGCCCTGTCAAGACCCACACGCCGGGTGCAGAGCCGCATCTGACGGGTGAATTCACGCTGCCTGACGGGACGCCGGTCAAGCCGGCGTTCCAGTTGTTGCAGGAACAGGTCCAGACTTGCACGCCCGATTGGGCCGAAGGCATTACCGGGATTCCTGCCGCCAACATCCGGCGTCTTGCGCTCGAGATGGGAGTCGCCGCACGCGATCACAAGATTGAACTGCCGATACGCTGGACTGACGCCTGGGGCGCGGCGCACGACACCGTCACCGGCAACCCCGTGGCATTCCACGCCATGCGCGGTCTCGCGGCGCATTCGAACGGTTTCCAGACCATCCGTGCGCTGGCAGTTCTCATGTCGCTGCTCGGCACCATCGATCGGCCCGGCGGCTTTCGCCACAAGGCGCCTTACCCGCGTGCGGTCCCGCCGTCGGCCAAGCCGCCGAACAGTCCCGATCAGGTCAAACCGAACACGCCGCTGCCGGTGGGGCCGCTCGGCTGGCCGGCGGCGCCAGAGGATTTATTCATCGATGCGGACGGCGGCCCAGTCCGTATCGACAAGGCGTTTTCGTGGGAGTACCCACTCGCCGTTCATGGGCTGATGCACAGCGTGATCACTAATGCATGGCGCGGCGACCCCTACACGATCGACACCTTGATGATCTTCATGGCGAACATGGCGTGGAACTCGTCCATGAACGTCACGGAAGTTCGCCAGATGCTGAACGACAAGCACCACAACGGTCCCCAGAAGGGGGAGTACAAGATTCCCTTCATTGTCGTGTGTGACGCGTTCCAGTCAGAAATGACGGCGTTCGCAGATCTGATCCTGCCCGACACGACCTATCTTGAACGGCACGACGCCATGTCGATGCTCGACCGGCCGATTTCCGAATTCGATGGTCCGATCGATTCGGTGCGCGTGCCGGTGTTGCCGCCGACCGGCGAATGCAAGCCGTTCCAGGAAGTGCTGATTGAACTCGCGGGGCGCCTGAAGTTGCCAGCCTTTACCGCTGCCGACGGAACGCGCAAGTTCAAGGACTATCCCGACTTCATCGTCAATTTCCAGACGGCCCCGGATTCCGGAACGGGCTTTCTGATCGGCTGGCGCGGCAAGAACGGGGACAAGGCCATCGTTGGCGAGCCGAACCCGAACCAATGGGAACAATACGCGAAGAACAATTGTGTGTTCCATCACACCATGGACGAATCCATGCAGTTCATGCGCAATTGCAATGGCCCGTACTTGAAGTGGGCGCAGGAAAACGGGCTGCGCAAGTTCAAGGAGCCGATCGTCATCCAGCTGTATTCGGATGTGATGCAGAAATTCCGACTCGCCGCGCAAGGCAAGACGAAAGGTCGCCAGCCACCGGATCATCTGCGCGAACGCATCGCACGCCATTTCGATCCGCTGCCGTTCTGGTGCGCGCCGCTGGAGCACGAAGTGACCGATGCGGAGAAATATCCGCTGGCGGCGATCACGCAGCGGCCGATGGCCATGTACCACTCCTGGGATTCACAGAATGCCTGGTTGCGTCAGATTCACGCCGAGAATTACCTCTTCATGAATCCCGGCATGGCCGCTTCCGCCGGCATCGAGGACGGCGGTTGGATCTATGTCGAGTCGCAATGGGGAAAAGTTCGCTGTATGGCGCGCTACAGCGAAGCGGTAGAGCCCGGGACGGTGTGGACCTGGAATGCAATCGGCAAGGCGGCCGGCGCCTGGAATCTGGGTCCCGACGCGAATGAATCGCAAAGGGGGTTCCTGCTGAACCACCTGATTGCCGACGAACTACGCGCGGCGCACGGGCGTGTCTCCAACTCAGACCCGATTACCGGGCAGGCTGCGTGGTTCGACGTGCGCGTGCGGGTCTATCCTGCCGAAGCGGATGCCCAAACGACGTTGCCGCAGTTCCAGGCGATGCCCGCGCTGCCGGGTATGGTCAACCCGATCCGGCGTGCGTTTCAGGCGTATTTTGCGGGCCAAGGTGAAACCAGGGCGCCGCGCACGGGAGCGAAAACATCATGATCCATTGGCTCCGGGATTTGATCAAGAGCAACGCGGTGGCCGATGTGCCGGTGCGCGCCCCGACGGCGCCGCCCAAGGCTGCGAAGAGTGTTCGGGCCCAGCCAGGCGAGACGCTCACGAAGCAACTTGCGCTCGTCATCGACCTGAACGTGTGCGTTGGCTGCCATGCCTGCGTGACGTCGTGCAAGGAATGGAACACCTCCGGATCGGCCGGGCCGTTGGCCGATGAGCACGCCTATGGTGCCAATCCGACGGGCACTTTCTTCAACCGGGTCCAGACCTACGAAGCCGGTAGCTTCCCCGCTACCGAGACGATCCACTTTCCCAAGAGCTGCCTGCACTGTGAAGATCCACCGTGTGTTCCGGTGTGCCCGACTGGGGCCAGCTACAAGCGCAAGGAAGACGGCATCGTGCTGGTTGACTACGACAAGTGCATCGCTTGCAAGTATTGCGCCTGGGCCTGCCCGTACGGCGCGCGCGAGATCGACGAAGAGCGCCAGGTGATGACCAAGTGCACTCTTTGCGTTGATCGCATCTATGACGAGAATCTACCGAAGGCGGATCGCAAACCAGCCTGCGTGAAGGCCTGTCCGACGGGAGCCCGTTTGTTTGGCGACGTGAAGGATCCAGACTCGGAGGTCTCCAGGGCGATCCGCGAGAGGGGGGGCTACGCGCTGATGCCCGAGTGGGAGACCAGGCCTGCCAACCAATACCTGCCGCGCCACCCAACCGGCGCGGTCGGTGCCAATCGGCCCGAGACATGGAAGGATCCCCGTGCGATCGCCTCCGAAACGGGTACGAATACTGCCGCGAACTGGCCACCGACAAGTCACTGAAGCCAATTAACAATCGAAGGGAAGGGCACCATGAATCCGGCGTTTTCCGTCATTATTTTCACAACGGTTGCCGGCGCTGCTCAAGGCATGGTGGTCGCTCTCGCCCTTGCGGTGCTTGTCGGGCTCAGCATGTCGGCGGGCTTCCTGAGCAGCGCGCTGATGCTTTCGGCGGCGATGCTGCTGGTCGGTCTTGGTGCCTCGTTTGCACACCTCGGTCACCCCGAGCGCGCCTGGCGTTCGGCGTTGATGTGGCGCACCTCGTGGTTGTCACGCGAGGTCATCGTGCTGCCGACCTTCATTGGTATCAATGTACTTTGGTGGCTGGCATTGCGCATGGGTGTGAACACGGTGTGGCTGCCGATCGCGGCGCTGCTGCTAGCTGCCCTGCTTTGGTACTGCACCGCAATGATCTACGCCTGCCTGCGATTCATCGAGGAGTGGGCTCAGCCGCTGACCCTGGTTAACTTTGTATTGATAGGACTGTCATCCGGGCTCGTGCTGGCTTGCGCAATCGGCTCGCTGATGGGCGAGGCGCCCTTCGTACGGCTCGCTGGCCCCTGCGCGCTAATTGTGACGCTGATGGCCTGGGCTACGCGCATGCTGTCGCTTCGTCACAATGCGACGTTGAAGCACAAGTCGACCTTGCAGTCTGCCACCGGTATCAAGTCCCCAACGCTTGTACAGAAGTCGATGGGCATGTCGGCTGGCTCATTCAACACCCGTGAGTTTTTTCACGGCCGTAGCAAATCAGCATTGAGATACGTGAAGTTCGCCTTCATCTTGTTGGCCTTCGTGCTCCCCGCTGTGCTCGCGCTCTGGGGCCTGATCGGTGGCGGCGCGCTCGCCTGGGTGCTGGCGGTGCTGCTGCAGGCACCCGGCTTACTTGCAGAGCGCTGGTTCTTCTTCGCGCAGGCGAAGCACCCGCAGAACCTGTACTACCAGGTCGTGTCCTGAAGTGCGATCGGGATCGATGCGCCCGGATGGTATGCGCCGCAGTCCGGGTTATCGTCAGACATCCTTACTGAGGGATTCCAATCAGCGGCCGACCATGTGGCTTGGCGGTGCCGGGGTTCAGCCGGGCGCGTCGAAGGTCGCTGACAGCGCAGCAGTGGGCAACTGGCCACGCAAGCCGATGGCCACCAGCGCCGCGCCCGCTGCGGGGGCAGAAGCCCTGCGCAACGTGCCATGTCGGCCCGCGAACTGCAACTCCGACCACCCGGTATCGCTGCCATCTGTCCCCGTGCGCAGCACGCCCTTCAGCCGCAGCACGCCGGGCGGCGTTTCCTTCAACCAGTCGCGCAACGCCGCGCTCGAGAACACGCGCGCCGGGCGGCACAACCATGTGTCGAACAACGTGCCATGGGCAGGATCGTCATGTTCGTGGCCATGTTCGTGGTCGTGTGCGTGCGCCCCCTCGGCGTGCTCGTGCGGATCGCAGGACGATGGGGTGGCAGATGCCCGCGCCGGCTGCGCTGACGACAGCGCCAAGCCGCTGAGCATCGGCAACGGCACGCGCGCCTGGGTGGTCTCAAACTGCGGTGTGGCTCCGGCGATCAAGGCAATCCAGTCGCCCACGCGGGCACGCTCGTCGTCTGTCGCGCGGTCACAGTGGTTGACGACGATCAGGTCGGCCGCCTTCAGCTGGCGTTCCAGTGTATCGGCCAGCAACGGGTCGCGCGACTGCGCCAGCGCGGCGCTCGCGTCAACCAGCACGACCACGCCGTCCAGACTCAGTCCGGGGTCGGCGCGGCCCATTTGAGCGATTCGCCATGGATCGGACACACCGCTGGCCTCGACCACCACCGCGTCGAACGGCGGGGTCGTATCGAGCACACGGATCAAGGCGCGCGTCAGGTCGTCCCCGATCTGGCAGCAGACGCAACCATTGGTGAGAGCTACCGTGTCACCCGACGTCGCCTCGATCAGGTCCGCGTCGATGTTGATGGCGCCGAAGTCGTTCACCAGTACCGCCATGCGCACGCCCGCGGCATCATGCAGCCAGCGGTTCAGCAGGGTTGTCTTGCCGGCACCGAGAAAGCCTCCGATCACCGTTAGCGGCAGCCGCTTCTTCGTCATGCGTCTCAACTCTTGCGCGCTTCGAACACCCGCCCGGACAGCACCGTACCCCATACCCGCACGTCTTTCAGCGCCATCGGGTCCACCGCGAGCGGGTCACCTTCGAGCACACAGAAGTCGGCACGCTTGCCACATTCGATGCTACCAATTTCGTGGTCGAGCTTGAGCGTCCAGGCTGGCCCCAGCGTGATTGCATGCAGAGCCTGCGCCACACTGATGCGCTGCGCCTCGCCGAGCACACGCCCGGAAGGGGTGACACGGTTGACCGCGCACCACGCCGTGAACAAGGGGCCGAGCGGCGTCACCGGTGCGTCCGAATGGATCGCGAGTGGCACGCCGGCCGCCAACGCGCTGGCGCAGGCATCCATACGGTGTGCGCGATCTGGTCCCATCGTCATCTCATAGTGCTGGTCGCCCCAGTACCAGATGTGGTTGGTAAAGAGGTTGGCACACAGACCGAGTGCGGCCATGCGGCGGAACAGCGGTGCGTCGATCATCTGCCCGTGCTGCAAAGTGTGGCGATGATCCGGCCGCGGCGCACGCGTCAGCACCCGCTCGATCGCGTTGATCGCGGCCTCGCTGGCTTCGTCGGCATTCGTATGAGTGTGGATCAACAAGCCAGCGCGGTGATAGGTTTCGAAGTCGGCCTCGTATTGCGCCGGCGCGGTGACCCAGATGCCATTCGGTGCACCGTTGAAATAGCCGGGCCATCGCAGCCTTGCCGAGAAACCCTGAATCGAACCGTCGAGCATCATCTTCACGAGACCATAGCGCAGCCGATCGGTGTTGCGTGATAACAGGCTCTTCACACGCTCGGCACCGAGCGCGGCGCCATGTGTGCCATGAAATGCCTGGAACGCTGGCATGATGCGGATGCTGCAATCATCATCGGCAAGTGCCGATTCGAGCACCTTGCAGTCGGCATCGGTGAGCCTGTTGACCAGGTCGGTCGCGGTCGTCACGCCCTGCATGCAAGCGAGCGCAGCGAACGAGCGCACGCCGTCTTCGGTCATCGGCGCGAGTATCCCGGACTCGCCGATCTTGCGCATCACCAGGAACATGGCGGCCGGCTCCTGTAGCTCACCCGTAGGTTCGCCATCGTTGACGCCACCCTGGAACCTCACAACGCCTTCGACTTCATTGTCGCGCGTGATATCCGCCAGTCGCAGCATGGCCGAGTTCACGTTCATCATGTGGCCGTTTGCGTTGGTGACGACGATCAGGCGTGTCTTGCTGACACGGTCGAGGTGCTCGACCGTCATGCGTTCCCCACCGAAGTAGATTGGGTCAAATCCCCACGCGATCAACGCCTCCGAATCGTCCTTGCCGGCAGCTCGCATTTGCGCGTCAACCTCGGTCAGGCGCGCGACCACCGCGTCCATCGAGCGCAGGCCAGTCCAGACCTTGCCCTGCGGATCGCGCCGGTCGAACCAGCCGAGGTAATGCATGTCCCACACGCTGCCTTCTTTCAGGTGGCAGTGCCCCTCGACAAGACCGGGCATCAGCACCTTGTCGGCGAAGCGTTCGTCCAGCGCGTATGGACCCCATGCCTGCATGCGCGCAAGATCACCGACAGCCAGCACGCGACCGTCACGTACGGCGACGTGCGTGGCCTCGGGCTGCATCGGGTTCATTGTGATGATCTTGCGGGCGGAATAGACCGTGGTTTCGTTCATGATGAGTTCGGTGATGTGCAAAAAAGGAGGGGCGTCAAGCCGTCGGCATCTGAAGAGGGGCGCGGGGCAGGCCGTCGACCAAGTCGACTCGGCGGCAACGCACCCAGTGACCGGGCACCACTTCACGCAGCAGCGGCAGTTCGGCTGCGCACGCTGGCTCTGCCACCGGGCAACGGCCGGCAAAGCGACAGCCCGATGGTGGGTTGATCGGACTCGGCGGGTCGCCGCTGAGCTTGATTCGTTGGGCGGCGTGCTTACGCCCGCCGTGGACGGTGGGCACGGCAGACATCAGCGCCACGCTGTAGGGATGCAACGGGTTCGCGAAAAAGGCCTTACGTGGCGCGCGCTCGACGATCTGGCCGAGGTACATCACGGCGATGTCATCGCAGATGTGCTCGACAACCGCCATGTCATGCGAGATGAAAAGGTAAGTCAAGCCGAGCTCGCGCTGCAGCCTTGCGAGCAGGTTCAGGATCTGGGCGCGGATTGCGATGTCCAGTGCGGACACCGGCTCGTCGCACACGACCAGTTCGGGGTTCGTGGCCAACGCTCTTGCGATGTTGATACGCTGGCGCTGGCCTCCGGAAAACTGGTGTGGAAACAGGTGCTGCTGCTCTGGCCGGAGACCGACCGCATTGAAGAGTTCCGCGACACGCTCGGTGCGTTGCGCTGGCGTGCCCACCTGCATCAGGTCGAGCGGGGCACGCACGGCAGCGCCTGCACGCTCGCGTGGGTTCAGCGACGAGAAGGGATCCTGGAAGATGATCTGCAGGCGCGTGCGTGCCTTACGCAGCGCTTCACCTTCAAGTTCGCCGAGATTGGTATCGCCGAGCTGGATATGCCCTGCAGTGACCAGTGACAGGCGCATCACCGCGAGTGCCGTCGTGGTTTTGCCCGAGCCCGATTCGCCCACGATCGCCAGAGTCGTGCCGCGCGTGATGTCGAAGGATACGCCATCAACCGCCTTGACTACTTCGGGTGGTTGGAACCAGCCCGATTTGCTGCGTGGAAAGTGTACGTGCAGGTCGCGTACCGACAGCAGTGTGTTTGCGGTCAAAGCCGCTGGCGCCATCGGTGCCGCGGGGTTCACTATGGTCGTCATGCGGCCACCATTGTCTCTAGCGCGTGCAGCCAGCAGGCCGCGCCGTGCGTGTCGTTGCCTGTCGCGGACACCGCCTGCTCGCCGACGACGAACATCGGGGGTACCTCCTCGGCACAGCGCGGCATCGCGTGGGGGCAGCGCTCACGAAACGCGCAGCCGCTGCCCAGCTCCCAGATGGATGGCACAACGCCCTTGATCTCGGTGAGATCCGAACGCTCGTGCTGCAGGCTGCTGCCAAGCTCGGGAAGGCAATCGATCAGGCCTTGGGTGTAAGGATGACCCGGCTGAGAAAGCACCTGGTCAGTCGTGCCCTGCTCGATCACCCGGCCTGCGTACATCACAATCACTCGATCGGCCATTTCGGCAACGGCACCCATGTCGTGCGTGATCAGCATGATCGCAGTTCCCTTTTCGCGCTGCAAGTCGCGCAGCAGGTCGAATATCTGCGCCTGTACGGTGACGTCGAGTGCTGTAGTCGGCTCGTCGGCGATCAAGATATCGGGTCGGCAGGCCAACGCCATAGCGATCATGACGCGTTGACGCATGCCACCTGACAGCTGATGCGGGTACTCGTCGATTCGTCGCTCGGGGGCAGGGATGCCGACCTGCTGCAGCATTTCGATCGTGCGCGCTCGTGCCGCGCCTGCGTCCAGCCCGGCGTGCAAGCGCAAGGACTCGCCAATCTGATCGCCGACCGTGAATACCGGGTTCAGCGAGGTCATGGGTTCCTGGAAAATCATCGAAATCCGGTTGCCACGAATCTTGTGCATGCGAGTTTCGTCCACTTGCACCAGATCCTCGCCCTGAAACAGGACTCGCCCGCCGCTGATTCGCCCGGGTGGCGACGGGATCAGGCGCAGCAATGCAAGCGCCGTCATGCTTTTGCCACAGCCCGATTCGCCAACCACACACAGTGTTTCCCCGCCGCGGATTTGAAAGTCGACGCCGTTGAGTACGAGGGCTCTGCCCCGCCGCGTCTTGAATTCCACGCGCAGATCTTCGACCTCGAGCAGTGGTGCAGTGGTGGTGCTCATCAACGCTCCCTCAATTTCGGGTTCAGTGCATCATTCAGCCCATCGCCGATCAGGCTGACAGCCAACACCGTGACAAAAATGGCTAAACCCGGGAAGGTCACCGCCCACCAACATGACAGCACATACTGCTGGCTTGAGCCAATCATCAGACCCCAGCTCATCTGGTTCGGGTCGCCCAACCCCAGGAACGAGAGGCCCGCCGCGAACAGAATCGCGGCGCCAACCGCCAGTGCCGCCGAGACGATGAGCGGCGGCAGTGCGTTGGGCAAGATCACTTGCCAGATGATGCGAGCGTTGCCCGCGCCGATCGCGCGTTCGGCACGCACGAACTCAAGGCCACGGAACTTGAGGAATTCAGCACGGGTCAGCCGGGCCGTGCCGGGCCAGCTGACGATGCCGATGGCAATCGTAACCGTCAGCAGCGTTGGCGAGAACAGCGTTACCACGACCATCGCAAACAGCAACGCTGGCAGCACCTGGAAGAACTCGGTGATGCGCATCAGCGCCGCGTCGACCTTGCCGCCGTAGTAGCCCGCAAACGCGCCCAGTGTGATGCCAATCAACACCGAGAGCAGCGCTGCAAAAGCTCCGACCAAGAGTGTGGGGCGACCACCGTAGATCAGCGTCGTGAGTACATCACGTCCCAGATAGTCACTGCCCAGCCACGCGTCGGCCGTAAAGGGCGGTGTGAGCGGCGCGGCGCGGATCTCAAACGGGTCGGCCGGGTATACCCAAGGCCCGGCGATCGAGACAACGAGCACGAAGAGGAAAAGTACGATGCCAACAATCGCCGACGGGTTGCGCAAAAACATGCGCACCGCCTCCGCGCCGGGATGCTCGACCTTAGGTGTTTCCCGTTCGGGCATGGCGCCCACGGTGGGCTGCAACGTAGGGATGGTCATGATATCTTGATCCGCGGGTCAATCAGCCGATAACACAGGTCTGTCAGAAGGTTCATCACGATGACGACAATAGATGACAGCAGCAGCAAACCCAGGATGGTTGGATAGTCGCGCCGAAGCACTGAGTCAAACGCGAGCCGGCCCAAGCCAGGCCAGTTGAACACGGTTTCGACCAGGATTGCACCAGAGAGCACGTTGCCAAACTGCAATCCGAGCACCGTGACAACCGGCATCAGAGCATTGCGCAGCGCGTGTTTATAGAGCACGACGCGGTTGGACAGGCCCTTGGCGCGCGCGGTGCGAATGAAGTCGGAGCCCAGCACATCGAGCATCGATGAACGTGCCAACCGGCTGTACTGCGCCAGGTAAACCAGGCTGAGCGTGACCATGGGCAACACCAGGTGATACAGGACGTCAACGGCCGCCTTGATGCCTCCTCCACTCGCATCGATCGCGTGCATTCCAGAGACTGGCAAGATTGGGAAAACCGATGCGAACAGGATCATCAGCATGATCCCCGTCCAGAATACGGGCGCTGCAAAGCCGACCATCGAGAGCACGGTGATGAACTGCGATAGCAGTCCGTTCGGCTTGCGTGACGACATTACGCCCAGCGCGGTGCCGAGCAAGAACGCGCACAACACCGAGCTGAGGACCAGAAGCAGCGTGGCCGGCACGCGCTCAAGGATCATGTGGGAGACAGGTTGGTTGAAAAAGTACGAGTAACCGAGGTCCCCGTGCAGGACCTTGTCGAGGTACACGCCGAGTTGCACGGGCAGCGGCTTGTCCAGTCCGTACTGGGTACGTAACTGTGCCATCAGCTCAGGTGACATGCCACCGCTGGCGCCGGCGATCGTCGCAACAGGATCGCCGGGCGCTGCATGCACGAGCACAAAATTGAGAACCACGACCGCCAGTACCAAGGCAATGCCCTGTAGCAGCCGGGAGAGCAGTGAGCGGATGGCGTTCATGAAGATTTATTGTGGTTTTTCATGGGGCGATGCGGCTTACTTTATGTAAACCTCGTCGTATGGCGACAATGGGCCCCAGATCGACAACGGCAGGTTCCCGATCTTCTTGCTGGCGGCTGTGTGGTAGGGCACTACATTGATGAAGTCGATCGGCAATTCGTCAGTGACGATTTTCTGAAAAGTGGCGTAGTAGGCCTTGCGTTTGACCGGGTCGAGGCTCTGACCGGCAGTGTTCAGCAGTTCGTCAACCTTTGGGTTGTTGTACGACTGCGTATTGGTCCAGACGATCGGTTTGATATTCGTCGACAGATAGGTACGCGCCACGCCGATCACCGGGTCACCCCAGTTGAACACTTGGTCCATCGACATA
>JBDTCK010000026.1:0-6007 GCA_039923645.1 Rhodoferax sp. | reverse complement strand
CCAGCGCCTGGCGCCAACTGCCGGACCATTCGCTGACCAGAGGGGTGATCTGTGCGCCGAGCGCGCCCCCGCCCATCAGGGTCGCGGAGTACAGGCCGGTGACCGGCGCGACATGGTCGCGGAACTCACGTTTGATAAGCCCCGGGAACGCAGACTGGATGAGCGCGACGCCGAGCCCGCACAGGGCGGCCGTGGCGATCAGGGTGGCACCGCCCGGCGCGACGCCGCGCAGCGCCGAGCCCAAGCCCAGCACCACAAGCGAGCCCAACACCGTGATGCGTGCTCCGAGCACGCGCAAGAGAGAGGGTGCAAAGAAGGCAGCAATGCCCATCAGCAGCATGGGCAACAGGGTCAGCCAGGCGATGCCGCGGTAGTCGAGGCCCGTGCTGCTGCGAATGCTGGCCACCACGGGACCGATCCCGGTCAGGAATGGGCGCAGGTTCAGGCCGATCAGCACCACCACCGCAAGCCAGGCAAGTTGAGAGGCGCCGTGCAATCGCGGCGCGCCGCCTTCATCTTCATGCAAGGGTGGCAGGCTCATCATGAAGCTGGGCAGCTCGGGCCTGGGGCAGTCGTTCGGGGTGACATGACAGTCATTGTTCTTCGCGGTTGGCGGGCTCCGATTATTCGCCCGAACGGCTGGCGCGCCGCTTCATCCGGTTTATGCTTGTATCCCATGAAGCTTTACAACTATTTTCGTTCGTCGGCCTCGTTCCGCGTGCGCATCGCGCTGCAACTCAAGGGACTGGTGTATGAGTACGTTCCCGTGCAGATTGCCAAGGGCGAGCACAAGCAGGCCGCCTATGCAGCGGTGTCGCCTGACCTGCTGGTACCGGTGCTGGAGATCGACGGCCAGCGACTTGGCCAGTCGATGGCGATCATCGAGTATCTGGACGAAACCCATCCCGAGCCGGCCCTGTTGCCGAAAGACGTTTTGGGGCGCGCCCGCGTGCGATCGCTGGCGCAGACCGTCGCCTGTGAAATCCACCCGGTGAACAACTTGCGCGTGCTCAAGTACCTGGTGCGCGAGATGGGTGTGGGCGATGAGGCCAAAAACACCTGGTATCGCCACTGGGTGCGCACCGGGCTGGAGGCGTTCGAGCGCGAACTTGCGCTGCTGCCCAGTTCCACCTATTGCTTTGGCAATACACCCACGCTGGCCGACTGCTGCCTCGTGCCGCAAATCTTTAATGGCCAGCGCTTCGAGGTGAATTTTGACAACCTGCAGCGCACCATGGCCGCATTCGATGCGTGCATGAAGCTCGATGCCTTCCAGAAGGCGCAGCCGTCCTCCTGCCCTGACTACGAGGCATGAGCGGTTCGCCCATGCAGCATGACTGGCTGATTCCCGACTGGCCCGCGCCGGCCAGTGTGCGCGCGCTGTGCACCACGCGCAGCGGCGGCGTCAGTGCGGGACCCTACGAGACTCTGAATCTGGGCGACCATGTGGGCGATGCGCCAGCGACGGTGCTGGCCAATCGCCGGTTGTTGCGGCAAACCGTTGGCGTACGCCCGGTGTTCCTGCAGCAGATTCACGGCTGGCAGGTGGCGACGCTGGATGCGCAAACGCCCGATGGCACGCCGGCAGATGGTTGCATGACCTCCAGCGCCAGTGTGGCTTGCACCATCATGGTGGCGGACTGCCTTCCCGTGCTGTTCACCGACCGGCAAGGCAGTGCGGTGGCCGCCGCACATGCTGGCTGGCGCGGATTGGCGGGAGAGGGCGGGCGCGGCGTGCTGGAGTCAGCTTTCGCATCATTTATGACTCTAGCCAATATGCAGCATGGGACTACAGCTATAGAGGTGATAGCGTGGCTGGGTCCGTGCATCGGCCCCGAGCAGTTCGAGGTCGGGCCGGAAGTCAAGGCGGCGTTCGAGGCGCACGACCCGCAGGCCGCCGGTTGCTTCAAACCGCATGCCGGCGGCAAGTGGCTGGCCGATCTGGCAGGCCTCGCGCGCCGGCGTTTAAAGGCCATGGGCGTGACCAGCATTCATGGCAACGATGGCAGCGCGCCATGGTGCACGGCCAGTAACCCGTCAAGGTTCTTTTCGCATCGGCGCGACACGCGCGCCCTCGGCGCCAGCGGGCGCTTCGCAGCCTGCATCTGGCTCACCTGAGTTGGCTTGGGTCGGCGCGCTCGTCGCCTCGCGCGCCTGGATGGCGCGGCGCCGCGCAGGTGACCTCATCACGTAAACGAGCAATGCCATCGGTGCCAATCCATAGAAGACAAAAGTGCCGATGCCGCCGAAAATGGTGCCGGTGCTGCTGCTGGCTTCCACCACCCCCATCAACAAGGTCACGTAAATCCATCCAATGACAATGAGATACATGTAAACGAGCGCGTTGGGTGTTAGATTAGAGCTTATAAACCAGAGTTCACGAGGAGACGGCATGAAACAGGATTCCCCGACATTCTGGACCGAGGCGGCCCAGCAATTTCAGCAGAGCTTGCGTGACAACCTGTCCCAGGCGATGCAGCCCTTTCAGGGCGCGGAGGGGGGCGCAGCAGCCGTGACCCTATCGCCGGAGAAGTTCCAGGAGCTGCAGCAGCAGTACATGACGCAGGCCGTACAGTTGTGGAACGACAGCATGTCTGCCGCACCGACCAGCAACGACAAGCGCTTCAAGGCGGACGCATGGGAGCACAACCCCATGTCGGCATTCTCTGCGTCGACCTACCTTCTGAACGCCCGCACCCTGATGGCCCTGGCTGAAGCGGTCGAGGGAGACGAAAAGGCCAAAGGGCGCATTCGTTTCGGGGTCGAGCAATGGATGGCTGCCGCTGCCCCGAGCAACTTCCTTGCATTCAACGCCGAGGCGCAGCAAAAGGCGATCGAGACGCAGGGCGAGAGTCTCGCTGCGGGGCTGGCCAACCTGCTGCACGACATGCGCCAGGGCCATGTCTCAATGACGGACGAGACCGTATTCGAGGTGGGCAGGAATGTCGCGACCACCGAGGGCGCAGTGGTCTTCGAAAACGATCTGTTTCAACTGATTGAGTACAAACCGCTCACGGCCAAGGTGTACGAGCGCCCGTTTCTGCTGGTGCCGCCGTGTATCAACAAGTTCTACATCCTTGACCTGCAGCCCGAGAACTCGCTGATTCGCTATGCGGTGGCGCAGGGCCACCGCACCTTTGTGGTGAGCTGGCGCAACCCGGACCCCTCGCTGGCGCAAAAGACGTGGGATGACTATATTGAAGACGCTGCTATCAAGGCCATAGCCGTCACGCAAGAAATCACCGGAGCCAAGACCATCAACGCCCTGGGTTTTTGTGTCGGTGGCACGATTCTGTGCACGGCGCTCGCGGTACTGGCGGCGCGCGGGGAAAAGCCTGTGGCCAGCGCCACGTTTCTCACCACCCTGCTGGATTTCAGTGACACCGGCATTCTGGACATCTTCATTGACGAGGGCATGGTCAAGTACCGCGAAATGGAGATGGGCAAGGGTGGCCTGCTCAAGGGGCAGGACCTCGCGTCGACCTTCAGCGCGCTGCGCCCGAACGACCTGGTGTGGAACTACGTGGTGGGCAACTACCTCAAGGGTGAAACCCCGCCGGCGTTCGACCTGCTCTACTGGAACAGTGACGCGACCAACCTGCCGGGCCCGTTCTACGCGTGGTACCTGCGTAACACCTACCTTGAAAACAACCTGATCAAGCCTGGAAAGACCGTCGTGTGCGGTGAAAAGGTGGATCTGCGCAAGGTGCATCTGCCAGTCTATATTTACGGCTCGCGCGAAGATCACATCGTGCCGATTGATGGCGCGTACGCCTCGACGCAGTGGCTGCCCGGCAAGAAGCGCTTTGTGATGGGAGCTTCCGGGCACATCGCGGGCGTCATCAACCCGCCCGTCAAGAACAAGCGCAGCCACTGGATCGCCAACCACGACAAGTTCCCGCCCACAGCGCAGGAGTGGATCGCCAGCGCCAGCGAATACCCTGGCAGCTGGTGGGCAGACTGGTCCGACTGGCTCGCAGGTCACGCCGGCAAACAGATTGCCGCCCCCAAAGGCTACGGCAAGGGCAAATACAAGGCCATCGAAGCAGCCCCGGGCCGCTACGTGAAGGCAAAAGCTTAATCACTCAGGAGTTCAAAATGGAAGACATCGTTATCGTTGCAGCCACACGCACTGCCGTGGGTAAATTTGGCGGCGCTCTCGCCAAAACACCGGCCACCGAACTGGGAGCGGCCGTCATCAAGGACGTGCTGGGGCGTAGCGGTCTGGCCGCCGACCAGATCGGCGAGGTCATCATGGGCCAGGTGCTGGCTGCGGGTGCGGGCCAGAACCCGGCGCGCCAGGCCGTCATCAAGAGCGGCCTGAACCAGGCGACGCCGGGCATGACCATCAATGCTGTTTGCGGCTCGGGGCTCAAGGCCGTGATGCTGGCGGCGCAGGCGGTAGCCTGGGGCGACAGCGAGATCGTGATTGCCGGGGGCCAGGAAACCATGAGCGCGGCGCCGCATGTGCTCCTGGGCTCGCGCGATGGCCAGCGCATGGGCGACTGGAAATTGACCGACTCCATGATTGTTGACGGTCTGTGGGATGTGTACAACCAGTACCACATGGGCATCACTGCCGAGAATGTGGCCAAAAAGTACGGCATCAGCCGCGAGGCGCAGGACGCGCTGGCGCTGGCCAGCCAGCAAAAGGCTGCAGCCGCGCAGGACGCCGGCAAGTTCAAGGACGAAATCATGCCGTTCAGCATTGCCCAGAGGAAGGGCGACCCCATCGTCTTTGCGGCCGACGAGTTCATCAACAAGAAGACCTCCGCCGAAGCCCTGGCCGGCCTGCGCCCGGCGTTCGACAAGGCCGGAGGCGTCACTGCGGGCAATGCCTCGGGCATCAACGACGGCGCCGCCGCCGTGATGGTCATGACGGCCAAAAAGGCGGCCGCGCTGGGCCTGAAGCCACTGGGCCGAATTGCCAGCTTTGCCACCAGCGGGCTCGATCCGGCATACATGGGCATGGGTCCGGTGCCGGCGTCCACCAAGGCGCTGCAGCGTGCCGGCTGGAAGGCAGCGGACCTCGACCTGCTGGAAATCAACGAAGCATTCGCCGCGCAGGCCTGCGCCGTCAACAAGGAGATGGGCTGGGATACCTCCAAGGTGAACGTCAATGGCGGTGCCATCGCGATTGGGCACCCGATCGGCGCGTCCGGCTGCCGCATCCTTGTGACACTGCTCTACGAGATGCAAAAGCGCGATGCCAAAAAGGGCATTGCATCGCTGTGCATCGGCGGGGGCATGGGGGTTGCCCTGACTATCGAGCGCTGATTTTGTGGCGGACAATGATCACGGGCCTGAGAAATAGAAACTTTCAGCCCGTAGTCAATGTGCAATGGTCGTAACGTGCTATTTAAATTATAGCCAACAGGATGAAAAAGGAGCAAATCATGAGTAAAAAGGTAGCGTACGTCACCGGTGGTATGGGTGGCATTGGCACCGCCATTTGCCAGCGCTTGCACAAGGAGGGTTTTACGGTCATTGCGGGCTGCGGTCCGACTCGTGATCATGCCAAGTGGCTGGCCGAGCAAAAGGCGCTGGGCTTCAGCTTCCAGGCCTCGGTCGGTAACGTGGGCGACTGGGACTCGACGGTTGCAGCCTTTGAAAAGGTGAAGGCGGAGCATGGGCCGGTGGCGGTGCTGGTGAACAACGCCGGTATCACGCGCGACGGGCAGTTCCGCAAGATGAGCAAGGCGGACTGGGACGCCGTGATCTCGACCAACCTGAACAGCATGTTCAACGTGACCAAACAGGTCATCGACGGCATGATCGAGGCCAACTGGGGGCGCATCGTCAACATCAGCTCGGTCAATGGTCAGAAGGGCCAGTTTGGCCAGGTCAACTACTCCACGGCCAAGGCGGGCCTGCACGGCTTTACCATGGCGCTAGCCCAGGAAGTAGCCGCCAAGGGCGTGACAGTCAACACGGTAAGTCCAGGCTATATCGGTACCGACATGGTCAAGGCCATCCGTCAGGATGTGCTGGACAAGATTGTCGCGAC
>JBDTCK010000025.1:0-4555 GCA_039923645.1 Rhodoferax sp. | reverse complement strand
ACTCCAATTCTGACGGTTTGATTCAATGATGAATTGATGCGTTGATTATATTGCATCAATCATTCAGTGCGGTGTTTCGCTATGCGTCAAACCTAGCCCGGCGGTGGCGGCAGGCTAGTCATCGTTGATTTTTCACAGTAGTGTGACGCCTGCTTGCAGCGCCGCATCCCTTAACTTGCCATCCTGGCTTGCAATGGGCAGGCCGTGGCGCATGACAGTTTCCCCTTGGTGCACGCCGTTTTGAGCACATTTGGCAAATTCCAGTTGCCACAGCGCGGGAACGATGGCCCTGTCGGTTTCTAGCCGGGTTGCCACGGCTTGCGTGTAGGCCGTTGCCTGGTCCGGGATGTACCAGCCGGTGGCCACCGAGTTGTCGAGCACGAAAGGCATCAGTCGCGGCCACTTTCTATGGCTTGCGCGAGCGAAACACCCAGCCCGGCATCACGCCCCAGAAGATGCAGCCGCTGCAGAACCCCCGCCACGTGCACGCGCTGGCCAGTCGGCGACTGCCCGACGACGTTGACCGAGACAAGCCTGGCCACAGGTTGGCCATGCCGGGTAATGGTGATCTCCTCACCGTTCTCCACCGCGTTCAATAACTCCGAAAAGCGGTTTTTGGCTTCGAAAACAGCAAAGGATTTCATGAAGCCTCCCCTAAAATATGGATAGCCATATTTTGACAGCTTTTATATCCCGCCATCTTCACGGTTTGGCGGTGGCCAGTATCTCAAGCAGCATGCGATCCACACCCTGCTGCCAGGGCGGCAGGGTCAGGGCGAAGGTGGCTTGCAGCTTGCTGGTGTCGAGCCGGGAATTGAGGGGGCGCCGCGCGGGCGTGGCGAAGGCACTCGTCGGGACGGGGTCCACAGTAGTCGCTATTATTTTCATAGTTGACTGTGCAAACTGTGCCTGGGCTAGAACGTGTTTTGCGTATCCATTCCAGGTGGTTGCGCCGCTGGCGGCCAGATGGTACAGGCCGGCATCTCGCGGGCGCTGCAGGACATGGCGAATGGCGTGCGCCGTCACATCCGCCAGCAGCTCAGCGCCAGTGGGGGCGCCCCATTGGTCGTCGATGACCGTGAGGCGCTCGCGCTCCTGCGCCAGGCGCAACATGGTCTTGGCGAAGTTGCCGCCGCGTGCGGCGTAGACCCAGCTCGTTCTGAAGATAAGGTGCCGACCGCAGTGTTCGGCGATGAGCCGCTCGCCTTCCAGCTTGGTCTGGCCATAGGCGTTGGGTGGGGCCGGGGTGTCGGTTTCGATCCATGGGCGGGTGCCGCTGCCATCGAACACGTAGTCGGTGGAGTACTGGACCAGCCAGGCGCCGAGCTTCTGCGCTTCCTGCGCAAGTACACCGGAGGCGGTGGCGTTGATGAGGCGGGCGAGGTCGGGCTCGCTTTCGGCCCTGTCGACGGCAGTGTGGGCGGCGGCGTTGACGATCACGTCCGGTCGCACGCCCTGCACGGTTTGGGCCAGTCCTTGCAGGTTGGCGAGATCGCCGCACAGATCCTGGCTGTGCCGGTCCAGCGCAACCAGTTCACCCAGAACGCTCAGGGAGCGCTGCAGCTCCCAGCCGACCTGGCCGTTCTTGCCGAACAAAAGGATTTTCATGCCGGATCAGGGCGCGTTGTTGCCCGAGTATTGGGTTTGCACCCACTCCCGATAAGCGCCACTCTGCACATGGGTCACCCAGTCGGGGTTGGCCAGGTACCACTGCACGGTCTTGCGAATGCCGGTGTCGAATGTCTCCGCCGGCTTCCACCCCAGTTCATCCCGCAGTTTGCTGGCGTCGATGGCGTAACGACGGTCGTGGCCGGGGCGGTCCTTGACGTGGCTGATTAGCGTGCTGTAGCTCGTGCCGTCGACCTTGGGGCGCAGCTCGTCGAGCAGTGCACAAACGGTCTTGACGATCTCGATGTTGGGTTTTTCGTTCCAGCCGCCAATGTTGTAGGTCTCGCCCAGCCTGCCGGCTTCGAGCGCGCGGCGAATCGCGCTGCAATGGTCTTTCACGTAGAGCCAGTCACGCACCTGCATGCCGTCGCCATACACCGGCAGGGGCTTGCCGGCGAGCGCGTTGACGATCATCAGGGGAATGAGCTTTTCGGGGAAGTGGTAGGGGCCGTAGTTGTTGCTGCAGTTGGTGGTCAGCACCGGCAGGCCGTAGGTGTGGTGGTAGGCGCGCACCAGATGGTCGCTGGCGGCCTTGCTGGCACTGTACGGACTGTTGGGTTCGTATTGGTGGGTCTCAGTGAATGCCGGGTCGGCGGCCGCGAGCGATCCGTATACCTCGTCGGTGGAGACGTGCAGGAAGCGGAAAGCGGCCTTGGCCTCGCCCTGCAAACCGCTCCAGTAAGTACGCACGGATTCCAGCAACCGAAAGGTGCCGACGATATTGGTCTGGATAAAGTCTTCGGGGCCGTGGATGGAGCGGTCCACATGCGACTCGGCCGCGAAGTTGACGATGGCGCGCGGCCGATGCTGCTCGAGCAGGCTGGCCGTCAGCGCCCCATCGCCAATGTCGCCTTGCACAAAGATGTGGCGCGCGTCGTCCTTCAGCGAGGCCAGGTTTTCACGATTGCCCGCGTAGGTCAGCTTGTCGAGGTTGACGACGGGTTCTGGCGACTGGGCAAGCCAATCCAAAACAAAGTTAGCGCCAATAAAGCCGGCGCCGCCGGTGACGAGAATGGTCATGGGGTTGAAAACCAGTAAGGCTGGGCCAAGGCGTCTATTCCAGCCCCAGCGCGCGCCGGATGCGCGTGACCTTGGCTGCAGCCTCGGCATCTTGCGCCGTGTCACGAAACGCCTGGCGCATGAAAACAAACAGTAGCAGGAGCAACCCCATCGCCAGCGTGGCGCCAATCGCCAGCAGCGCTTTCTTGGGTTTGCTGGCCTTTTGCGGCAGCGTGGGCGCCTGCACGAGCTGGGCGTCGCTCACACCTTCGAGCTGCACCTGGAGTGCGCTCACCTGACTTTGTGCAGCGGCCGCGCCGGCAAGCAGGTCTGCGTAGCCGCGTGCCAGGTCGGTACCGCTGCTGGCGGCGCCGGTGGTTGAGTCGATGCGCTTGAGCAGGCCGGCGGCCGCGTCTTGCGAGTCTTTGAGACGGCCTTGCGCTCCCTGCAGTTGCACCTCGAGCCGCGCCCGATCGCTGGTCTTGGGTCGACTTTGCAGATAGGTTTGCTGCAGCACGGCGTTGGCTATGGCTTGGGCCTGTTGCGGCGTGTGGGCGGAGGCGGTTAGCGTGAGGAGTTTGTCGTTGCGTCCCACAGCGACCATGACCTGCTCGCGCAGCAGGCGACGGGCTTCTTCGGCTGATTCGTCCTTGGTCAGCCCCAGCCCGGCAGCCACCGGGTCCAGCACGGCGGCGGTGGTCATGAGGCTGGCGGTGGATTGCTCGGCCTGCAGCACCGCGACGCTGTCAAAGGTTTTCGGCACGACATAGCAGATACCCAACACGCACAATCCCACGAGCAGCGGGCCGATGATGAGCAGTTTGATGTTTTCCGCCAGCGTCACCAGGATGTCGAGCAGGCTGATGTCGTCTTCCTGCGGGCTGTATAGGGTTTCGATGGGGCTGAGAGGTTGTTCCATGGATTACATTGGCTTGCGGTCGAGCGCCTATTCTAAGTGGCGGCCTCTACCTGAAGTTACATATGCAAGCTCAGGGCGAACGACCTTGCATGAACCGAGTTGCGCCTAGAAATGAATCCCCCGCATCATCTGCTGCATCGCCACCGCCTCGGCCGACAGCTGCGGCTTGGCGCCCTTGCCGCTCTTGTCGCCCTTGGCCGCCGATGAATCGGGGAACATGCGAAAGCTGGTGTTCATGGCGATCTGGGCCACGCGCGGCACCAGCGCGTGCAGCACCTCGCCCGCAATGCCCAGACGCGTGGCCACGCGCACTGGCTTGAAGATGCAGGCCTGCGCCACCAGGTCGGCGGCTTCTTCAGGGCTGAGCGTGGGCACGTTGTTGTACAGGTTGGTGGGCGCGATCATGGGCGTGCGCACCAGCGGCATGTTGATGGTCGTGAAGGTGATGCCCTGATCCGCAAACTCGCTGGAGGCGCAGCGCGTCCAGGCGTCCAGCGCCGATTTGGAGGCCACATAGGCCGAGAAGCGCGGCGCATTGGTCAGCACGCCGATCGAGCTGATGTTGACCACATGGCCCTTGTGCTTGGCAACCATGCCGGGCAACAGGCCCATGGTGATGCGCAGGCAGCCAAAGTAGTTGAGCTGCATGGTGCGCTCGTAGTCGTGAAAGCGGTCGTAGCTGGCCTCGATGGCGCGGCGGATCGAGCGGCCCGCGTTGTTGATCAGAAAGTCCACGCCACCGTGGTTTTCAATCAGCAGTTGCACAAAACGGTCGCAGTCGGCCATGTCGGCGAGATCAGCCGTGTAGGCCACGAACTCGTGCCCCTGCGCTTTGGCCTCTTTGCAGGCTTCGTCGAGCTTGTCCTGGTCGCGTCCGCAAATGAGGGTGATGGCGCCGGCCTCGGCAAACTTGTGCGCGGCGGCCAGGCCGATGCCCGACGAGCCGCCGGTGACCAGCACCACCTTGCC
>JBDTCK010000024.1:0-7342 GCA_039923645.1 Rhodoferax sp. | reverse complement strand
ACCTGGAGCACCGGCGTTGGCGTAGGGCTGTGCGTGGACGGCAGGGTATTGCGCGGCAAGAATGGCAATGCCGGACATGCCGGTCACATGTTTGTCAGCGACGACGAGGAATCCCTGTGCGGCTGCGGAAACCACGGCGACGTCGAAGCCTTGATTGCGGGCAACGCCTTGGCCAGGCGGTTTGCATGGCAAGGCTATGCCGACGCTGCCAAGCTTTTCAAAGCTGCCGCTGCAGGCGACGCCAAAGCTGGCGCGCTGGTGGATGAGGCGTGCCGGGTGCTGGGACGAATGCTTTACGACCTCGTGATCGTGCTGGATCTGCAGCGCATTTCCTTGGGCGGGGGCGTCTTCTGGCCGAACCAGGCGTATTTGCTGCCGCGTCTGCATGCGCAGGTCGAGGGCCGGCTGACCGCGCTCACGCGGGGCGTCGAACTGGTGCCTGCCGGGCTGGGCGAGCAGGTGGGCGATTACGCGGCGCTGGCGCTGATAGCCTGAGGTGGACCCCGCGCAGTGCGGGGACGCCGCGCGCCGGTATGTCGCCCGCTTGTATGAACCCGGTAAAACATCAGTAAAGCTGCCCGGCCGGCGCGCCAAACCTGTGTTTGCGCGGGTCTGGACGGCACACGGTTTGCTACTATCGTTCACGCTGCCGCAGTGTTGCCAGCTCCAGCTACTGCGCATCGGCCAAGCCGGCCCCGCACCATTCCTGTTGATTGCCCCATGCTCGGATCATGAATACACCCTCCCAACCACCCGTTGACGCCAGACCCATTGCAGAGCCTGGCGCCGGCCGCCGGGCTCGCTGGTGGTCCAGTGGCTGGTTCCTGACGCTGCTCGTGCTGGTGCTGGCGGCCGGGGCCTACTACCTCTGGATCCGCCCCGCCAAGGGGGCTGCGGGCGCTCCTGCTAGCGCGACCGCAAGTCAGGGCGGGGCACCCGGCGCTGGCAGCCGGCGCTTCAGCGGCGCCAACGGCGTGTCTCCGGTGGGCGTGGCCGTGGCGAAGAAGGCCGACATCGATGTCTACCTGAGCGGGTTGGGGACGGTTACCCCCATTGCCACTACCGTGGTCCATGCGCGCGTCAACGGCATCCTGGTGAAGCTGAACTTCACCGAGGGCCAGACCGTGAAGGCCAACCAGGTACTGGCAGAGCTCGACCCGCGCCCTTACGAAGTGGCCGTGACGCAGGCCCAAGGACAGCTGGCACGCGACGTCGCCCTGCTCAATGGCGCCAAGGTCGATCTGGAGCGCTACCGCGTGCTGGTCGCGCAGGATTCGATCCCGTCGCAGCAGCTCGATACCCAGGGCGCGCTGGTCAAGCAGTACGAGGGCACCGTCAAGTCTGACCAGGGCAACCTGGACAGCGCGCGCCTGCAGCTGCTGTACTCCAGGGTGACGGCGCCCATCAGCGGGCGCATCGGCCTGCGCCAGGTGGACTTGGGCAATGTGGTGCAGACCGGTGACGCCAACGGCATTGCCACCATCACCCAGCTGCAGCCGATCACGGTGGTGTTCTCGCTCCCTGAGGACAGCATTCCCGCAGTCATCAAGCGGCTGCGCAGCGGTGACAAGCCGATGACCGAAGCCTGGGACCGAGACCAGAAGAACAAGCTCGCCACCGGCGCGCTGCTCACGATGGACAACCAGATCGACACCACCACCGGCACCGTCAAGCTCAAGGCCCAGTTCCCGAATGCAGACATCGCCCTGTTCCCGCAACAGTTTGTCAATGTGCACATGCTGCTGGACGTGCAGCGTGGCGTCACGGCCATTCCCACCGCGGCCATCCAGCGCAGCGCCACGGGGCTTTTCGTGTATGTCGTGAAGGCCGACAACACGGTGACGGTGCGTACCGTGACCACTGGCCCGGTGCAAGGCGACTTGACCGGGATCAAGTCCGGCATTGCGCCCGGCGAAACCGTGGTGGTCGACGGCATCGACAAACTGCGTGAAGGCGCCAAGGTCGAGCCGGTATTGCGTGGGGCGCCGAACGACCCCGCGCTGCAGCAGCCCAAGCCCGGTGCGCGCGGTGCTGGAAAGGCCCGCGGCGGTGCCTCGGCCGCCCGCGCGCCCGCATCCGCGGCCAGTGCGCCCGCTGCCGCCCGCTGAAGCAAGCCCGGCATGAATCCGTCCCGCCTCTTCATCCTGCGGCCGGTCGCGACCTCGCTGCTGATGCTGGCCATCTTGCTGGCCGGCCTTGTGGCGTTCAAGCAGTTGCCGCTGTCTGCGTTGCCGGAGGTCGATTACCCAACCATCCAGGTCATCACGCTGTATCCCGGGGCCAGTCCGGATGTGATGACCTCGTCGGTCACGGCGCCACTGGAGCGCACGTTCGGCCAGATGCCGGGCCTGAACCAGATGTCGTCCACCAGCTCGGGTGGCGCCTCCGTGATCACCCTGCAGTTCAGTCTGGACCTGAGCCTGGACGTTGCGGAGCAGGAGGTGCAGGCCGCCATCAACGCCGGCGGCAACCTGCTGCCCGCGGACCTGCCAACGCCGCCGATCTACAACAAGGTCAACCCGGCCGACACACCGATCCTGACACTGGCGATCACCTCCAAAACCTTGCCGCTGCCCAAGGTCAGCGACCTGATCGACACGCGCCTGGCACAAAAGCTTTCGCAGGTGGCGGGCGTCGGCCTGGTCACCCTGTCGGGCGGGCAGCGGCCCGCCGTACGGCTGCAGATCAATCCCAGGGCCGTGGCCGCGTTGGGGCTCAATCTCGACGACGTGCGCACTGCCATCGGCAACGCCAACGTGAACCAGGCCAAGGGCAATTTCGACGGGCCGACGCGGGCCTCGACCATTGACGCCAACGACCAGCTGCAGTCGGCCGACGAGTACAAGAACCTGGTCATCGCATACAAGAATGGCGCCGCCGTTCGCATCTCGGACGTGGCCGACGTGGTCGATTCGGCCGAGAACGTGCGTCTGGCCGCCTGGGCCAACACCACGCCCGCGATCATCATGAACATTCAGCGCCAGCCGGGCGCCAACGTGATCGGCGTGGTCGACAACATCAAGAAGATCCTGCCGACGCTGCAGGCGACGCTGCCCGGTGCCATCGATGTGCAGGTACTGACGGACCGAACCACCACCATCCGGGCGTCCGTCAGCGACGTGGAGTTCGAGTTGCTGCTGTCGGTGGCGCTGGTGGTGATGGTGATTTTCGTGTTCCTGCGCAATGTGCCGGCCACCATCATCCCCAGCGTCGCGGTGCCGCTGTCGCTGGTTGGCACCTTTGGCATCATGTATTTCGCGGGCTTTTCCATCAACAACCTGACCCTGATGGCGATGACGATTGCCACCGGTTTCGTGGTCGATGACGCGATCGTGATGATCGAGAACATCTCGCGCTACATCGAGGAGGGTATGAAGCCGATGGAGGCCGCCCTGAAGGGCTCGGCGCAGATCGGCTTCACCATCATCTCGCTGACCGTGTCGCTGATTGCGGTGCTGATTCCGTTGCTGTTCATGGGCGATGTGGTGGGGCGCCTGTTCCGCGAGTTCGCCGTCACGCTGGCGGTGGCCATCCTGATCTCGGCGTTCGTGTCGCTGACGCTCACCCCCATGATGTGCGCGCGGCTGCTGCGCCATACGCCGCCCGAACAACAGGGCCGGTTTTTTCGCAAGAGTGGCGAATATTTCGACCGCATCATTGCCGCCTACGGGCGTGCGCTCGAATGGGTACTGGATCGCCAGGGGCTGACCCTGCTTGTTGCGGTTGCCACGCTGGTGCTCACGGGGCTGCTCTACGTGTTCGTGCCGAAAGGGTTCTTCCCGGTGCAGGACACGGGGGTGATCCAGGGTATTTCGGAGGCCTCCCAGTCGATCTCGTTTGCCGCCATGGGCGAGCGCCAGCAGGCGCTGGCCAAGGTGGTGTTGCAGGACCCTGCGGTGGAGAGCCTGTCGTCGTTCATCGGGGTCGACGGCACCAATGTCACGCTCAACAGCGGACGCATGCAGATCAACCTCAAGCCCAAGGCGGTGCGCGGCATCAGCGCCAGCGACGTGATCCGGCGCCTGGGGCCCAGGCTCGCCGCCGACGTGCCGGATATCAAGCTGTACATGCAGCCGGTGCAGGACCTGACCATCGAGGACAGCGTCAGCCGCACCCAGTACCAGTTCAGCCTGCAGGATGCAAATCCGGACGAGCTGAGCCAGTGGGTGCCCAAACTGGTCGCGCGTCTGCAGCAAATTCCGCAGCTGGCCGACGTGGCCAGCAATCTGCAGGACCTGGGCCTGCAGGCCTACATCGACATCGACCGCGACTCCGCCTCGCGCCTGGGCATCACCACGGCCGCGATCGACAACGCGCTGTACAACGCCTTCGGCCAGCGCATGATTTCCACGATTTACACGCAGTCCAACCAGTACCGCGTGGTGATGGAGGTGAAGCCCGAATTCCAGAAAGGCCCCGGCGCGCTGAACAGCATCTATCTGGTAACCGGCAGCGGCGGCAAGATACCGCTGACCAGCATTGCCCGCGTCTCCGAGAGAACCGCGCCCCTGGTGGTCAACCACCTGAGCCAGTTCTCTGCCGCGACCGTCTCCTTCAACCTGGCCGCGGGCGCTTCGCTGGGCGACGCTGTCGATGCGATCAAGGCGGCCGAGGCCGAGATCGGCCTGCCCGTGAGTGTGCAGACCAGCTTTCAGGGTGCAGCGCTGGCATTCCAGGCCTCGCTCAGCAACACGCTGCTGCTGATCCTCGCTGCCATCGTCACGATGTATATCGTGCTCGGCGTGCTGTACGAGAGCTACATCCATCCGGTCACGATCCTGTCCACGCTGCCGTCGGCCGGAGTCGGCGCGCTGCTGGCGCTGATGCTCACCGGGCACGACATCGACATCATCGCGATCATCGGCATCATCCTGCTGATCGGCATCGTCAAGAAGAACGCCATCATGATGATCGACTTCGCGCTGGAGGCCGAGCGCCACGAGGGCAAGTCGCCGCGGGAGGCGATCCACCAGGCCTGCCTGCTGCGGTTCCGTCCGATCCTGATGACGACCATGTCCGCGTTGCTGGGCGCCTTGCCGCTGATGCTCGGCGGCGGCGTTGGCTCCGAGCTGCGCCAGCCGCTGGGCATCACGATGGTGGGTGGCCTGTTGGTGTCTCAGGTGCTCACGCTGTTCACCACGCCGGTGATCTACCTCGCTTTCGATCGCATGGCGCGGCGCGTGAAAAAACGCTTCGGCAACCACCATGACGCGGACCCGGATGCGACGGAGGGCGCGGGCCCCGTGCCCGAGCCGACCCAGCCTTGAGGCCGCAACCCTGAGTGCTGTAGCCTGAATGAACATCTCCAAGCCGTTCATCGAGCGCCCGGTTGCGACGACGCTGCTGACGCTGGGCATCGCACTGGCGGGGCTGGTGGCGTTCCGGCTGCTGCCCGTGTCGCCGCTGCCGCAGGTGGATTTCCCGACGATCTCGGTGTCGGCCTCGCTGCCGGGGGCCAGCCCCGAAACGATGGCCGCCACGGTGGCCACGCCGCTGGAGCGTGCGCTGGGCAGCATTGCCGGCGTGACCGAGCTGACCTCGTCGAGTTCGCTGAACTCGACACGGATCACGCTGCAGTTCGACCTGAGCCGCAATATCGACGGAGCGGCACGCGATGTGCAGGCGGCGCTGAACGCGGCGCGCACCCTGCTGCCGACCGGGATGCCGAGCAACCCGACCTATCGCAAGGTGAACCCGGCCGATGCGCCAATCCTGATCCTGTCGCTGACCTCGGACACGATGGGGCAGGGGCGGATGTACGACGCGGCCGACAGCATCCTGGCGCAAAAGCTGGCGCAGGTCGATGGCATCGGCCAGGTCAGCGTGGGTGGCAGCTCGCAGCCGGCGGTGCGCATCGAGCTGAACCCGAGTGCGCTCAATAAATACGGTATCGGCACGGCCGACGTGCGCACGGCGGTGGCGGCCACCAATGCGAACCGGCCCAAGGGCATTGTCGAAGACGGCGACCGCAACTGGCAGATTTATGCCAACGACCAGGCCAAGACCGCCGCCGAATACATGCCGTTGATCGTGGCGTACCGCAACGGCGCACCGGTGCGCGTGAGCGACGTGGCCCAGGTGGTGGATTCGGTCGCCGACCTGCGCAATGCCGGACAGACCAACGGCAAGCCCTCTGTGCTGGTGATCCTGTACCGCCAGCCGGGCGCCAACATCATCGAGACGGTGGACCGCGTGCGCGCGCTGTTGCCCCAGTTGAAAGCCTCCATTCCCGCTGCCATCGACCTGACAGTGTCGGTGGATCGCACACCCACCATTCGCGCATCGCTGAAGGACACAGAGCGCACGCTGCTGATCTCGATTGCGCTGGTCATCATGGTGGTCTTCATCTTCCTGCGCAACTGGCGCGCCACGCTGATTCCCAGCGTCGCGGTGCCGGTCTCGTTGATTGGCACCTTCGGCGCGATGTACCTGATGGGGTTCAGTCTGGACAACCTCTCGCTGATGGCCCTGACGATTGCCACCGGCTTCGTGGTGGACGACGCCATCGTGGTGCTGGAGAACGTGACGCGCCATATCGAGGACGGCATGAAGCCGTTTGCCGCCGCGCTGCAGGGTGCGCGCGAGGTCGGTTTCACGGTGCTCTCGATGAGCCTGTCGCTGATCGCGGTGTTCATTCCGCTGTTGCTGATGGGCGGCATCGTGGGGCGCCTGTTCCGTGAGTTTGCCGTGACCCTGTCGGTGGCGATTCTGGTGTCGCTGCTGGTGTCGCTGACCACCACCCCAATGATGTGCGCGCGGCTGCTCAGGTCGCGCGACGTGGACAAGGCGCGTCCGCGGGGGCGGGCGTACCTGCTGAGCGAGCGGTTTTTCAATGGCATGCTGCACGGCTACGAGCGCTCGCTGGCCTGGGCGCTGCGATTTGCGCCACTCATGATCGTGATTCTGGTGGCGACGATTGTTCTGAATGTGTACCTGTACGTGATCGTTCCGAAGGGCTTCTTCCCGCAGCAGGACACGGGCCGACTGGTGGGGAGCATCCAGGGCGACCAGGCGATTTCGTTCCAGGCCATGAAGCAGAAATTTGCCGAGTTCGTGCAGATCGTGCAGGCCGACAAGGACGTGGAAAACGTCGTGGGCTTCACCGGCGGCGGGCGCGTCAACAGCGGCTTTGTGTTCGTCTCTCTCAAACCCCTGGGCGTGCGCAAGGACTCGGCCGACGTGGTGATCGGACGGTTGCGCGGCAAGCTCTCGCACGTGGCCGGCGCCAGCCTGTTTCTGCAGGCGGTGCAGGATATCCGTGCCGGTGGGCGGCAAAGCAACGCCCAGTACCAGTACACGCTGCAGGCCGACGACCTGAGCGTGCTGCGCGCCTGGGAGCCCA
>JBDTCK010000023.1:0-11509 GCA_039923645.1 Rhodoferax sp. | reverse complement strand
AGCAGCCGCGACACCATCGGGCTGTAGCGGTCGTAGCCTTCGGGGTGGTCAGCCGCCAGGTGGATGTGGCCGGCCTGCTGGGTTGCGATGGCCAGCGGCGAGCCGCTCGCGGTGATCACGATGGTGGTGGCGCCTCGTTTGCGCGCAATGCCGGCCGCGTCCATCAGGTCGCGTGTGCGCCCAGAGTTCGAGATCACCACGACGCAGTCGCCCGGGCCCAGCAGCGAGGCGCTCATGACCTGCATGTGGCCGTCGCTGTAGGCAATCGCGCTGCCGCCGAGGCGGAAGAACTTGTGCTGCGCGTCCTGCGCCACGATGCCGGAATTGCCGACGCCATAGAACTCGATGCGCCTGCCGGTCCGGTAGGTGCCCGCCAGGGCGTCCACGGCCTTTTCAAGGGCCGCCGTGCTGGCGTCGTTGCGGTACTTCAGGAAGGCCGCCACAGTGTTGTCGATGACCTTGACCATCACGTCGCCGATCTTGTCGTCCGCGTCCACGCTGCGGTGGATGAACGGCACGCCCTCGCTCACGGTGCCGGCCAGCTTGAGTTTGAAGTCCGACAGGCCGTCGTAGCCCATGCTGCGGCAAAAGCGGATCACCGTGGGCTTGCTTACGTGCGAGCGCTCCGCCAGCTGGCTCACCGGCAGGTTGGCAAAGGCACGCGGGTCGGCCAGCACCAGCTTGCCCACACGCTGCTCGGCGGGCGCCAGGCTGGGTAGCGAAGCCTTGATGCGGTCCAGCATGCTTAGGCCCGCCTTTCTTCTTGGCGCAGCCTGGGGGTGTTCAACACTCCTCGCTCCAGCAATAGCCGTCGCGCGCGATCATCGCGCTGGCGGCGCTCGGGCCCCAGGTGCCGGCAGCATAGGGGCGCGGTGGTTGCGGGTCGGCGGCCCAGGCGTCCAGGATCGGCTCGACCCAACGCCACGCTTCCTCCTGTTCGTCGCTGCGTACGAACAGGTTGAGCCGGCCGTCGATCACGTCGAGCAGCAGCCGCTCGTAGGCGCCCACGCGCTCCGCGCCGAAGCGCTTGTCGAAGTCCAGGTCGAGCTGCACGGGCGCCAGCGGCCGGTTGGCGCTGTAGCCGGTGCGCTGGCGGTTGTCCTGCGACTGCGCCAGCAGGTGCAGTTCGAGCCCGTCCTTGGGCTGCAGGTTGATCACCAGCTTGTTGGCCACCCCGTTGGGCATGCGGAAGATGGCGTGCGGCGTTGGCCTGAAGTTGATCTCGATGCGCGCGTCGCTCGACGCCAGGCGCTTGCCGGTGCGGATGAAGAACGGCACGCCGGCCCAGCGCCAGTTGGCGATTTCGGTGCGCAGGGCGACAAAGGTTTCGGTGCGGCTATGGGGATCGACGCCGGCCTCGTCGCGGTATCCCTGAACCCGCTCGCCATAGGCCGTACCGGCGGTGTATTGGCCGCGCACCGCATGCAGCCCGAGCGTCTCGGAGGTCCAGCGCGTCAGTGAGCGCAGCACCTTGAGCTTTTCGTCGCGGATGGCGTCGGCGTGCGAATTGATGGGGGGTTCCATGCCAATCGCACACAGCAGCTGCAGGGCATGGTTTTGCACCATGTCGCGCAGCGCGCCGGTGGTCTCGTAGAAGGCGCCGCGCTTTTCGACGCCCAGGTCTTCGGCAATCGTGATCTGGATGTTGGCGATATGCTCGCGCCGCCAGATCGGCTCGAACAGGGCGTTGCCAAAACGCAGCGCAAACAGGTTTTGCACGGCTGGCTTGCCCAGGTAATGGTCGATGCGGAACACCTGGCGCTCGCTGAAGGCGCTGCGTACGGTGTCGTTGATCGCGCGGTTCGACGCGAGGTCGTGACCCAGCGGTTTTTCGAGCACGATCCGCGTGTTCGCGCGATTCAGGCCGGCGGCGGCAATCTGCTCGCAGGCGGTGCCGAACAGCGCCGGCGCGGTGGCCACGTACATCACCACGGTGTCGGCATCGCGCTGCGCCAGGCGCTCGGCCAGCCGTGTGTAGTCCCCCGGTTTTGACAGGTCCATCCGCACAAACTGCAGCAGGCCGGCAAAGCGCGCAAACTCGTCGGCGCTCGGGCGCTTGGCGCCTTCGACGGTGTCAAAGCGTGTCTGGATCAGGCTGCGGTACTGGGCGTCGGTCAGGTCGTCGCGGGCGACACCGATGATGCGGCCATCCGCAGGCAAGGCGCCATGGCGAAAAGCCTGGAACAGCCCCGGCAACAGCTTGCGCCAGGCCAGATCGCCCGTCCCGCCAAAAAGTACGAGGTCAAAAGACATTTTATAAGTTACATAAAAACGGATTGGTAATGTAACTTTATTTCAAAGATAATTCAACGATGAATCAACTCGACGCTCTCAAACAGTTCACCACCGTGGTTGCCGACTCGGGCGACTTCCGCCAGCTCGACACCTTCAAACCGCACGATGCCACCACCAATCCGTCGCTGATCCTCAAGGCGGTGCAAAAGGCCGACTACCGCTCACTGCTGACGGACACGGTGACCCAGTTCCGCGGCCGCGCCATGGACGAGATCATCGACCGGCTGCTGGTGCGATTCGGCACCGAGATCCTCGCCATCATTCCCGGGCGCGTGTCGACCGAAGTCGATGCCAGGCTGAGCTTTGATGCGAACGCCAGCGTCACGAGGGCCGAGCGCATCATCGAGCTGTACCAGGCCGAGGGCATCCACATCGACCGCATACTGATCAAGGTCGCGGCCACTTGGGAAGGCATCGAGGCAGCGGCGCAACTGGAGCGGCGTGGCATCCACACCAACCTCACGCTACTATTCTCCTTCTGTCAGGCGGTGGCATGCGGCCAGGCCAAGGTGCAGCTGGTCTCGCCGTTTGTCGGGCGCATCTACGACTGGTACAAGAAGTCTGCCGGGGCGAACTGGGACGAAGCAGCGAACGCCGGCGCGAACGACCCCGGCGTGAAGTCGGTGCGCCAGATTTACAACCATTTCAAGCACTTCGGCATTGCTACCGAGATCATGGGCGCGAGCTTTCGCAACGTGGGTCAGATCGTGGCACTCGCGGGCTGCGACCTGCTGACCATCAGCCCCGACCTGCTGGCGCAACTGGCCGCAAGCAAGGCCCCACTGGAGCGTGCGCTCGACCCGAAGGCGGCGAAGGTGCTGGAGTTGCCCGCCGTCAATTTCGACGAAGCAGGCTTTCGCTACGCGCTCAATGAAGATGCCATGGCCAGTGACAAGCTGGCCGAGGGCATCCGCGCGTTTGCCGCTGACGCCATCAAGCTGGAACAACTCATCCTGGCGGCTTGAGCGGCCTGATGCAGGCGCTCGCGCGGGTGCACGCCACGCTGGCCTGTGTACAAGCGGCGTGGGGTTTGTGGCGGCGCGACGGCCCGATATGATGGGGCAGGAGCTCTCCCAAAGGACCGGTCAAAAGGAGTCGAGCATGAACCTTCAACAAGCCGTCAAGACGTGCTTTGGCAAGTATGTTGACTTTCCCGGCCGTGCGTCCAGACCCGAGTATTGGTGGTTTGTTCTGAGTTACGTTGTTCTGGCTGTCGTCACCGGCTTCGTTCACCGGTACCTGTACACCCTCGTGATCCTGGCCTTCCTGCTGCCGATGCTGGCCGCGGGTGTGCGCCGTCTGCACGACATGGGCAGAAGCGGCTGGTGGTTGTTCATCACCCTGGTGCCGCTGATCGGTGGTCTGGTGCTGCTGTTCTTCACTGTGCAGCCGAGCGAGCCGCAAGGCAACGCGTACGGCGCGCCGCCGGCCTGACCCGGTCTCTTCAGAACACAGCCGGGCGCCACTTGAGCAGGCGCTTTTCCAACCGTGTGAGCAGGAAGTCAGCAATCAGTGCGACCACGGCGAGCACGATCATCGCGGCGAACACGCCACTGGCGTTGAAGGCGCCCTGCGCCGTTGAAATCAGCAGGCCCATACCTTGCTTGGCGCCGAGGAATTCGCCCACCACGGCGCCCACCAGCGCAAAGCCGAAACTCACGTGCAGGCTGGCCAGGATCCACGACATGGCCGACGGGATGACGACCGCGGT
Source organism: Rhodoferax sp. (assembly GCA_039923645.1). Lineage (GTDB taxonomy): Bacteria > Pseudomonadota > Gammaproteobacteria > Burkholderiales > Burkholderiaceae_C > Rhodoferax_A. Next base: position 7,503 of record JBDTCK010000023.1, on the reverse strand, counting down.
GGTGAGCTGGCGCGGCGAGGCACCCAGGATGCGCGCGTTCGCGATCAGATATTTGTCGGCCTCGCGCACGCCCTGAAAGGCGTTGCCGAACACGACGAAGAAAACCATGACCACCGCCAGCGCCACCTTGGAGGCCATGCCCAGGCCGAGCGCGATGACGAAAACAGAGCCCAGAACGACGCGCGGGACCGAGTTGGCGATCTGGATGTACAAGCTGAAGACGTCAGACAGCAGCCTGTTGCGCCCCAGCAGGATGCCGCAGATGATGCCGCCGATGCCGCCAATCAGGAAGCCGATCACGGTCTCTTCCAGCGTCACCGCAACCTGCACCCACAGCGGACCCTGCGAGGTGCCGTCGCGCATCCATTCGACAATTTGCGCCCAGATCAGCGAGGGCTGGGAGTAGAAGAAGGGGTCGATCCACTTGCGGGTGGCGGCCAGTTCCCAGCCGCCCAGCACCAGCACCAGCACCAGAATGCGCAGGGAGATGATCATGACGCGGCGCTGGCGGATGGCTGCTTGCGCGACAACGGATTCGCGCGCAAGCGCCGCGTCGCTCAGGGAGGCGGGCAGGACGGGGTTGCCCGGGGCAATGCCGGCAGCGCCGGTAGCGATGGTATTCATGGGAAGTCTCTCCAGGTGGGCAGGCAACGGAACTGAATCAATGGATCACGACTTCTTCGCGCAGGTCGGCCCAGATGCGCTTGGAGAGCGCGATGAAGTGCGGGTCGTAGCGCACCTCGGACATCACGCGCGGGCGTGGCAGGTCGATCTCGTACACGCGCTTGAGCGTGGCCGGGCGCGCCGACAGCACGAACACGCGGTCGGCCAGCGCGATGGCTTCCTCCAGGTCGTGCGTGACGAATACCACCGAGCCGCCCGTGCCTGACCACAGTTGCAGCAGCTCGTCCTGCATCAGCGTGCGGGTCTGCATGTCCAGCGCCGAGAAGGGTTCGTCCATCAGCATGATCTCGGGCTTGTTGATGAAGGTCTGCGCCAGCGCGACGCGCTTGCGCATGCCGCCCGAGAGTTGGTGCGGATAGTGGCCGCCGAAGTTGTCCAGGCCGACGCGGGCAATCCAGTCCGCGGCCAGTGCGTGGGCCTGCTTCTTTGGCATGCCGCGAAACAGCGGGCCGGCCGCCACGTTGTCGGCCACGCTGCGCCACGGGAATACTGCGTCGGCCTGGAACACGAAGCCGATGCGCGGGTCGATCCCCTGCACGGGCTGGCCCATGACGTCGACCTCGCCCACGGTGGGGCGCAACAGGCCGGTGATCATGTTCAGCGTGGTCGACTTGCCGCAGCCCGTCGGGCCGACAATCGCGACGAACTCGCCGCGTGCGACCGACATGGTGAAGTTGCGCAACGCGACCGTGGCGTTGCCGTCCGCGGAGATGAAGCGCAGCGAAACGTCGCGGAAATCGATCGCCGGGGTGTTTCCGGCGCTCGCCGGCATGTCATTTTTCATGATTACTTGGGGCTGGCCAGATAGGCGTTGGTGTAGGTCTTGGAGAGATTGATGTTCGCGCTCTTGACCAGCGGCTTGTAGGTGGAGAGCACCTTCAGCACCGTTTCCGGGCCACCCTCAGGCATCCCGGCGTCGCTGGTGAACATCGGCAGCGAGGATTTCAGCGCCGTCACGTACAGTGCCTTGTCGCTGCCGTAATAGTCGCGCGGCATCAACTCGGCAATCTGCTCGGCCGTATGCGTGTGGATATAGGCCATGGTGCGCGCAAAGGCTTGTGCCAGCTTGCTGGCCTGCTCCTTGTGCGCTTCAGCCCAGGTGTTTTGCACGTACAGGCTGGCCGCCGGGTACAGGCCGCCCAGCGCGGCCTTCGTGCCCTCTTCGGTGCGCAGGTCCACCAGCACTTTGGCGTCACCAGTTTTGAGCAACTGCGACACGGTGGGTTCGGTCGTCATGCCCGCCTGGATGCGATCCTGCTTGATGGAGGCGATGAAGGAGTTCCCCGCGCCCACCGGCAGCAGCGAATAGTCCTTCGAAGCCACGCCCTGGCGATCCGCCAGGTAGCGCGTCAGGAAGTCGGTGGACGAACCCAGACCGGTCACGCCCAGCGTCTTGCCCTTGGCGTCGGCCATGCTCTTGAAGCCGGCCGCGGCGGCCTTGGTCGAGACCATCTCCACTTCGCCGGGCACCTTGCAGAACACGGCGATTGCCTCGACTTCCTTGCCCTTGCTCTGCAGGTCGATGGAGTGGTCATAGAAGCCCACAACACCCTGCACCGCGCCGGCAATCAGTTGATTTTCGGCATCCACGCCGGCGGGCTGCGACTGCAGCTCCACGTTCAGGCCGGCGTCCTTGAAGTAGCCCAGTGCCTCGGTCAGCTTGGCCGGCAGGTAGATGATCTTGTTGATGCCGCCCACCATGATGGTGATGGGGGCGTCCGCCGCTTGGGCGAACGGAGCGGCGGCGGCCAGGGCCGTGCAAAGGGCGGTGGCGAGCAGGGTGCGGCGTGAAGGATGCATGGTGTTTAATCTCCTGGAGTGATCGGAACTGCGAGCGCGAGGCGCCGCAGGACCATGTCAGTGTAGAAAGCGCGATCTTTCGCGTGGCTTTCGCCCGATAGCGAAACTTCTCATGGTTATCCCTAGGGTGTCCGCGCTGGTTTGTAGATTCAATCGACCCGACTTGCCCATGAAGCTTCTGCTCATCGAAGACAACCTGCAGCTCGCCCACTGGCTGGCCAGCTTGCTGCGTGAGCAGGGCTTTGTAGTGGATCACATGGAGGATGGCGACGCCGCCGACCGCCAGCTCCAGCAGGCGCGCTACGACGTGGTGCTGCTGGACCTGAATATCCCGCGACTGTCCGGCAAGGGCGTACTGCGCCGCTTGCGCGAGCGGCGAGACGAGGTGCCGGTGCTGATCCTGACCGCTGCTGCATCGCTCGACCAGAAGGTGCAGTGCCTGGAGATCGGCGCCGACGACTACATGGTCAAGCCGATCGAGAGCCGCGAACTGGTGGCACGTATCAAGGCGCTGGTGCGACGCCAGGTGCCGGGCAAGGCGAACGACATGAATTGTGGTGACCTGCACTACGACCTGCGCACGCGCCAGTTCGCACTGGCCGGGCGCGAACTGGCGCTGCCGCCCCGCGAGCGCACGCTGCTGGAAACGTTGATGCTCAAGAGCGGCAGCACAGTGCCCAAGCAGACGCTGATCGATGGCTTGTTCGACCTGGACGACGAACCCAGCGCCGACGCGGTGGACCTGTATGTGCACCGCCTGCGCAAGAAGCTCGAGACCAGCCAGGCCACCATCATCACCCTGCGCGGCGTCGGCTACTTGCTGCGCACGCGTGACGATGGCTAGCCTGCGCCTGCGCCTGGCGGCTTGGTTGCTGCTGCCGCTGTCGGTGTTTGTTGCCGTGTGCGGATTTCTTAGCTGGCGCAATGCGGCCGAGGTGGCCGACTACGTACAAGACCACGACCTGCTGGCTTCGGCCAAGGTGCTGTCGGACCGTCTGATCTGGGAGGGCGACGACGTGCAGGCCAGTGTGCCGCCGGCGGCGCTCAGCCTGTTCGTTTCGCCGGCTCGTGACCGCGTGTTTTTGAGCGTTGCGGGTGCCGATGGCCGGCTGCTGGCCGGCTCGCCGGGATTTCCATTACCGCAGCCGCGCCGCCTCGCAGGGGTGGACCGGGCGCAGTGGTATGACGCGACATTCGAAGGGCTGCCCGTGCGTGCCGTCATCACGCAGCGCTCCATGTACGACGTGGGTGGCGCTCGCGACATCACGATTGCGGTTGGCAAGACCACCGGCAGCCGAGACCGCATGTTGCGTGCCTTATGGTGGCCGTCGGTGGAGTATTTGCTCGTGGCGCTGGTACTGACCATCGTGCTGATGACGCTGGCACTGACCTGGGAGCTTCGCCCGGTCGTGCGGTTGAGCCGTCAGCTCGCGCAGCGTGACCCGCTGCACCTGGACTTCGTGCTGGACGCGGGCGTGCTGCACACGGAGTTGCGCCCGGTCGCCGAGACCATCAACCGATTCGTACGCCAGCTCAAGATGCACACGGAGGCACAGCGGCGCTTCATTGCCGACGCAGCGCACCAACTGCGCACGCCGCTGGCGCTGCAGGCGTCGCAGATCGAGTTTGCGCGGTACACGCGCGAGCACCGACAGAATTGGGAGACGCGCCGTGCCGACATGGACGCGCTATGGCTCGCCATGCAAACCAGCAACCGCCGCCTGGTGGACGTGACCAACAAGCTGTTGCTGCTGGCGCAGGCCGAGCACGGCGACGCCCACACACACCTTGAGCGGGTCGATCTTGCCGCGGTGGCACTACACAGCGTGGAACAACTGGCGGCGCTGGCCGATCGCCGCCATATCGACCTCGGGCTGGACGTGCCGCAGCAGACGGCGGGTACGGCGGTGCGGGCCCAGCCGGCGCTGCTTGACGCACTCGTGACCAACCTGCTCGACAACGCGCTGCGCTACACGCAGGAGGGTGGTCGCGTGACGCTGGGTGTTCACGTGGCCGACGCGAGCGTTGTGCTGACGGTGGAGGACAACGGGCCGGGCATCCCGGCAGAGGCGATGGAGCGCGTGTTCGAACGCTTTTACCGTGTCTCACAAGACACAGAGGGCACGGGACTGGGACTCGCGATCGTGCAGGAGATAGCGCGCGCGTTCGGTGCCACGGTCCAGCTCGCGGCAAGTCGCCATGGGCCGCACGGCCTGCTCGTCACCGTGCCCTTTCCTGCAGTCGACGCGACATGAGAAAGCCCCCGCAGGTCATGCAACCTGCGGGGGCTTTGGAGAGGCTGCATCGCGGCGCGGGCCAGCGAAGCCGGTCAACCGGGGATTACATCCCCATGTCGCCCATGCCGCCCATGCCACCCATGCCGCCACCCATGCCGCCGCCGGCAGGACCTTCGTCCTTCGGAGACTCGGCCACCATGGCTTCGGTCGTCAGCATCAGCGAGGCCACGGACGCGGCGTTCTGCAGCGCGGTGCGGGTCACCTTGGTCGGGTCCAGAATGCCCATCTCGATCATGTCGCCATAGGTGTCGTTGGCGGCGTTGAAGCCGTAGTTGCCCTTGCCGTTCAGCACGGCGTTGACCACCACAGAGGCTTCACCACCGGCGTTGTAGACAATCTCGCGCAGCGGCGACTCGATCGCCTTGAGCACCAGCTTGATGCCGGCGTCCTGGTCGGCGTTATCGCCCTTGATCTTGCCTGCGGCCTGCTTGGCGCGCAGCAGCGCCACACCGCCGCCGGCCACGATGCCTTCTTCCACCGCAGCGCGCGTGGCGTGCAGGGCGTCTTCGACGCGGGCCTTCTTTTCCTTCATCTCGATCTCTGTGGTGGCACCGACCTTGATCACGGCCACGCCGCCGGCGAGTTTCGCAACACGCTCCTGCAGCTTTTCACGGTCGTAGTCAGAGGTGGCCTCCTCGATCTGCACGCGCACTTGCTTGACACGCGCTTCGATGTCCTTGGCTTCGCCGGCGCCGTCGATGATGGTGGTGTTTTCCTTGCCCACTTCGATGCGCTTGGCCGAGCCCAGGTCTGCCAGCGTGACCTTCTCGAGCGTCAGGCCGACTTCTTCGGCGATGACCTTGCCACCGGTCAGGATGGCGATGTCTTCCAGCATGGCCTTGCGGCGGTCGCCAAAGCCAGGAGCCTTGACGGCCACGACCTTCAGGATGCCGCGCAGGGTATTCACAACCAGGGTTGCGAGGGCTTCGCCTTCGACTTCTTCGGCAATGATCAACAGGGGACGGCTCGCCTTGGCGACTTGTTCCAGCGTGGGCAGCAGGTCGCGGATGTTGCTGATCTTTTTGTCGAACAACAGCACGAACGGGTTGTCCAGCAATGCGGACTGCTTTTCCGGGTTGTTGATGAAGTAGGGTGACAGGTAGCCGCGGTCGAACTGCATGCCTTCAACGACGTCGAGTTCGTTGTCCAGCGACTTGCCGTCTTCCACCGTGATCACGCCTTCCTTGCCGACCTTGTCCATCGCATCGGCAATGATCTTGCCGATGGACTCGTCGGAGTTGGCGGAAATGGAGCCAACCTGGGCGATTTCCTTGGAGGTGGTAGTGGCCTTCGAGGCCTTCTTGAGCTCTTCGACCAGCGCCGCTACGGCCTTGTCGATACCGCGCTTGAGGTCCATCGGGTTCATGCCGGCGGCCACGTACTTCATGCCTTCGCGCACAATGGCCTGGGCCAGCACGGTAGCAGTGGTGGTGCCGTCGCCGGCGTTGTCGCTGGTCTTGGAAGCGACTTCCTTGACCATCTGCGCGCCCATGTTCTGCAGCTTGTCTTTCAGTTCGATTTCCTTGGCCACGGACACGCCGTCCTTGGTCACGGTGGGAGCGCCGAACGAGCGCTCGAGCACCACTGCGCGGCCCTTGGGGCCGAGGGTCACTTTGACTGCGTTGGCCAGGATGTTCACACCCTCGACCATGCGCGCGCGGGCTTCACCGCCGAAGACTACGTCTTTTGCTGCCATGTTGATTCTCCAGATTCAGTTGATTGATAACGTGTGAAAGAGCGAAGAATTACTTCTTCTCGACGACCGCAAACAGGTCGTCTTCCTTCATGACCAGCAGTTCGTCGCCATCGACCTTGACGGTCTGGCCGCTGTATTTGCCGAACAGGACGCGGTCGCCGACCTTGACGGCCATGGGGCTCAGCTCGCCCTTGTCGTTCTTTTTGCCTGGGCCGACGGCCAGCACTTCACCCTGATCGGGCTTTTCGGCGGCATTGTCCGGGATCACGATGCCGGAGGCGGTCTTGGTTTCGCTTTCAACGCGTTTGACGATCACGCGGTCGTGCAGAGGACGAAGTTTCATTGCATCTCCTTGTTTTGAAACAATAAGGTTGGGAAATCAAAAGGCACCAACCAGAGACTGGTGCCCATGAATACGTGGAGCGAATGCCGACAGTAAGGACTGTTAGCACTCATCTCCCTCGAGTGCTAATGATAAGGCGTTTTCCGGCGTTTTCAAGCCCGTAAAGCTGCGCCGGCCAAAAAAATGAGCGGCCGACTCCCTCCATGAGCGCCTCCGGATATTCAATTTCCTTGATTCACCTGGCTATACCGTCAGGGCCTTGATGCGCCACTGGATATTGAGCGATAGCGTTTCGTCCCGGGGCAATATCCGCAAGCCCGGATGTTGCGGCAACTGAAATGCGTTGATGGGGTGCGTGATGGGTTCGAAGCAAAACGCTGGCCCCTGGGGTGGCCGATTGAGCAGGCAGAAGTGTTGCGCCGCGCCACCGTCGGCCTCGAAATCAGGCATCTGCACCGAAAGCTGCAGCCTACGTTCGGGCCAGGCGATGCGGGCGTTGCCATTCCATCCGGTGTAACCGTTGTCGACCAACGAGCCGTTCGCCTGCACACCCTCGTTCAGGTTCCAGCCCGGCGGGAAGTCATTTGTGTGCCCGACCGGAAGCGGGTCCTTGCCGCACAGCCACACGCCTTGCACCGGCGCGGTGATCCGGGTTTTCGGTGTGCGCGGGAACCACGAGTGCA
>JBDTCK010000022.1:0-17131 GCA_039923645.1 Rhodoferax sp. | reverse complement strand
GAAGGTGACGAGATCCACATCAGCGAGCCGAAGAACCATTTTCCGCTTAAACACGCCCAGCACTCGCTGCTGTTTGCCGGCGGCATCGGCGTGACGCCGCTGCTGTGCATGGCAGAGCGACTGGCGCAGACCGGCGCCGACTTCACGTTGCACTACTGCACGCGCTCGGCGCAGCGCACCGCGTTTCGCGAATACATCGGCGCCTCGCGGTTCTCAAGCCAGGTTCAATTCCACTTCGATGCGGGCCCCGCCGCGCAGAAGATGGACCTGGACGCAATCATCGCTGCGCCTGCGCCCGACACCCAGATCTACGTCTGCGGACCGGGTGGCTTCATCGACTACGTGGTGGGCACGGCCAAGGCCAAAGGGTGGCCTGGCGATCAGATTCATCTGGAGTATTTCAGCGGCGCGGTGCAAGACACCTCTGGTGACGGCAGCTTCGAGGTCAGGATTGCGAGCACCGGAAAGTCCTATGTCATCGCCCCCGATAAAACCATCATCCAGGTGCTCAAGGACAACGGTATCGAGATTCTCACCTCGTGCGAGCAGGGCGTTTGCGGTACCTGCATCACACGCGTGCTGGAGGGGGAGCCAGATCACCGCGACATGTATTTCACGGATGAGGAGCATGCCAAAAATGACCAGTTCACTCCGTGCTGCTCGCGCGCCAGGAGTCCGGCGCTGGTGCTCGACCTATAGGGCGCGCTGAAGTCTCGCTCGCGAGCCGGGTCATGCCGTACCCGGCCTGCGTGTCGCTTGGGTGTGTCCTAAGATGTGCGTCCAAACCATCACAACCCTGAGGAAAAACCGGTATGACCCAACTCCCCGCCCGCTATGACCACGTTGGCAGCTTCTTGCGCCCCAAATACCTGCTCGAAGCGCGTGAGCAAAAGGCCAAGGGCGAAATTACCCCCGCGCAATTGCGCAAGGTCGAAGACAAAGCGATTACCGAGATCGTCAAGTTCCAGGAAGACGTGGGCCTGAAAAGCATCACCGACGGCGAGTTCCGTCGTACCTATTTCCACATCGACTTTCTGGACCAGCTCGGCGGCGTCAAGACCGACATTCCCGTCACCATTCAGAAACCAGACGGCACACAGGAACTGGCCCCGCCCGTGATGCGTGTGGTGGACAAGGTGCGGCACATCAAGGATATCCAGCTCGCCGACTTCCAATACCTCAAGAGCCAGGTCGCCAATGGCAACACGCCCAAAGTCAGCATCCCCTCGCCCACCATGCTGCACTTCCGCGGCGGCCGCGCCGGCATCAGCCGCGAGGCCTATCCGGAACTCGACCCGGCGTTCTATGACGATGTGGCGAATGCCTATGGCGACGAGCTACGCTCCCTGGCCGCCGCGGGCGCGACCTACGTGCAGATGGACGACACCAACCTGGCCTACCTGTGCGACGAGAAGATGCGCGAAGCGGCACGTCAGCGCGGCGACGACCCCAACGAGCTGCCGCACCGCTACGCCGCCTTCATCAACAAGGTGGTGGCACAAAAGCCCGCCGGCATGCTGTTGGCCATGCACTTGTGCCGCGGCAACTTCAAGAGCACGCACGCGGCCGCCGGCAACTACGAGCCGGTCGCTGAGGCGCTGCTGAGCGAAATGAACCTGGACGCCTACTTCATGGAGTACGACGACGACCGCAGCGGCGACTTCAAGCCGCTGCGCTACCTGCCCAAGGGCAAGACCGTGGTGTTAGGCCTGGTGACCACCAAATTCGGAACGCTGGAAAACAAGGATGACCTGAAACGACGCATCGACGACGCCGCGCGCTACGCGCCACTGGAGCAGTTGGCGCTGTCGCCGCAATGCGGCTTCAGCAGCACCGTGCACGGTAATGACATCGCGGTAGAGGCCCAGCGCGCCAAACTGCGGCTGGTGGTGGAAACGGCACAGGAGGTGTGGGGCACGGCCTGAGGCGCGTGGGCGCGATCGGTCAACAAGGCCATACTGGCGCATGACCAACCCGCCTGACGCGCCCCGCAGCAAACCCCCGCCCGGTTGGCTGCGCAGGGTTGTAGCAGGCTGCGTCGTCTTTGCGCTGGCGTTGACAAGCGCGCTCGCTGCCGACGCGTCGCGCGACACGCTGCACATCGGCTCCAAGCGCTTCACCGAGTCGTACATCCTGGCGCAGGTGCTGGCGCAAACCGTTGCGGCACGCACGGGGACGACCCCTGAGGTGCTGCAAGGGCTGGGGAACACTGCCATTGTCTATGAGGCGCTGCGCTCTGGCAGCATCGACCTGTACCCGGAATACGCCGGCACCATCAGCCTGGAGATCCTCAAAAGCAAAACGCCGATGTCGATGGACGCCATGAACAAGGCCCTGGCGCCGCTGGGCTTGGGCGTTGCCATTCCGTTGGGCTTCAACGACGGTTATGCGCTGGCCATGCGTGATGCGCAGGCGCAGCGTCTGCGCATCACGTCGCTGAGCGATCTGGCACACCACTCCGAATTGAAACTGGGCCTGTCGAACGAATTCATCGGCCGCGCCGATGGCTGGCCGGGTCTGGCGCAGCGCTACGGCTTCAAGCAGGTGCCGGTTGGCCTCGACCACGGCCTGGCCTACACCGCGCTGGCGAAGAAGCAGATCGACGTGACCGACATCTACACGACCGATGCCAAGATCGATCAACTGGGCCTGCGAGTGCTGCAGGACAATCTTCATTACTTTCCGCGCTATGACGCCGTGGTGCTGTACCGGCTGGACGTGCCCCAGCGCTTTCCGAAAGCCTGGGCCGCATTGCAGACGCTGGCGGGCAGCATCGACGAGCACGCCATGATTGCGATGAATGCGCGCGCCGAGTTGCAAGGCGTGTCATTTGACGTGATTGCACGCGACCATCTGGCGGGCAAGCTGGCGCCAGCCCGTGCGGCGACCGACACTGGAAAGAGTGCAGGCGCCAGCGCCCCCGACGCGGCCCGGCGCGGCTTCTGGGCCAAGCTGTTCGGGCCCGACCTGGCACGGTTGACCTGGCAGCACCTGGCGCTGGTGGTGATCTCGGTAGGCGTCGCCACGCTGCTGGCGATTCCGCTGGCGGTTCTGGTGTTTCCGCACCAGCGCCTGCGCGCGCTCGTGCTCGCTGCCACCGGCCTGCTGCAGACCGTGCCCTCGCTGGCCATGCTGGCCGCACTGATTTCGCTGATGGGCGTGATCGGCGTGATGCCGGCGCTGGTCGCGTTGATGCTGTACGCGCTGCTGCCCATCATGCGCAACACGACGACCGGCCTGGCCGAAGTGCCCCAAGACCTGCGGCTGGCGGCCCAGGCGCTCGGCATGACCGCGAGCCAGCGCATGCGCTACATCGAATTGCCGCTGGCACTGCCCACCATCCTGGCCGGCGTGCGCACCGCCACCTCGATCGCGATCGGCACGGCAACGATCGCCGCCTTCATCGGCGCTGGTGGCTACGGCGAGCGCATCGTCACTGGCCTGGCGCTCAATGACAACCAGTTGCTGCTGGCTGGCGCTGTACCGGCTACCGCGCTGGCGCTGCTGAGCGAGGCGGTGTTCGAGACAGTCGAGCGGGTGATCCGATGGCGCAAGGTCTAATTTTTAAGGAAAAAGTGCCTGAAGTCCTTGTGGATAAAAGACAGTATGCTATACATTAGATAGTTAAATATTGCTGACAGACCAGGTCGATCAGGCTCAGACGGTGGCCACTTCGTGACTGGCCATCAGTTCAAGGGCTTTGACGAGCGCGGAGTGATCAAGATCGGCCATCCCGTTCGCGGCACACGCCTGCATCAGCTGCGCCGCATTCGCCGTCTGGGGTAGCGACAGGCCCAGTTCGCGCGCACCCTGCAACGCAAGGCCGAGGTCTTTCTGGTGCAAGCGGATGCGAAAACCCGGCTCAAAGGTACGCTTGATCATCCGGTCGCCATGTACTTCGAGGATTCGGCTCGATGCGAAGCCGCCCATCAGCGCCTGGCGCACCCTGGCTGGATCGGCACCCGCCTTGCTGGCGAAAAGCAGGGCTTCACCCACTGCGGCGATGTTGAGCGCGACGATGATCTGGTTTGCAACCTTGGTGGTCTGGCCATCCCCGTTTCCACCCACCAGCGTGATGTTCTTGCCCATCTTCTCCAGCAGCGGGCGCACCTTCTCAAATACCGCCGGATCACCGCCGCACATGATGGTCAGCGAAGCAGCCTTGGCACCGACTTCGCCTCCCGACACCGGCGCATCGATGTAGTCGGCGCCAAGGGCATTGATCTTCAGCGCAAAGGCCTTCGTGGCCATCGGTGAGATCGAACTCGTGTCGACAATGACCTTGCGCGCACCGCCCGCCTTCAGGCCATTCGCGATGCCGTTGTCGCCAAACAGCACGGCCTCGACATCGGGTGTGTCGGGCACCATCGTGAAGATGACGTCGGCGTTGCCCGCCACTTCAGCCGCGTTCGCACAAGCTTGCGCGGTAGAAGCCGCCATGCTTTCAGGCAGCGTGCGTCTGGTGTTGACGTAAAGCTGGTGGCCAGCGTTGATGAGTTGCATGGCCATGGGTGTGCCCATGATGCCTAATCCGATGAATCCGATTTTCACGGCGTTTCCTTTGTGTTTTGTATGAGAATTTTCAGTACGAGCCCGATGATTGGATTGGGGTATCCGCCGCGCGCATTGTGGCGATAACCTGCTGCGCGCCCGCAGCCATCAAGCGCGCGTCTGAACTCACAGTGACGAACTGGAAGCCCTTGGCGATGCGCTTGAGCGCTGCTTCGGGCGTGCCGTTGTGGATGCCGGCGACAACACCGTGCGCCTTGGCACGCGCGAGGATGTGATCGACCGCCTCGGTCGCCTTGGGATCAAGGTCGTCGAACGTCGGTGTACAACCGAGCGCGAGCGACAGGTCGGACGGGCCGATGTAGATGGCGTCCAGTCCTTCGACACTGAGAATGTCGTCCAGGTTGTCCAGCGCCTTGGCCGTCTCGATCATCGCGAACGTGACGATGGTCTCGTTGGCATGCTTCGGATAGTCCGCGCCGCCGTACAGGAGAGCCCGCACGGGCCCAAAACTGCGCGTCCCGCGCGGTGCATAGTGGGTCCAGGCAACCAGATTCTGCGCATCCTCGCGGGTATTGACCATCGGGCAGATCACGCCGTAGGCACCCGCGTCCAGCGTCTTCATCAGGATGCCAGGCTCCAGCCATGGCACACGAACCACAGGCACGGTCTGCGTGGTCGAGATCGCCTGCAGCATCGTGACCATCGCCTGGTAATCGACGACGCCGTGCTGCAGATCGATGGTCAGAGAATCCCAGCCTTGGTGCGCCATGGTCTCAGCGGAGAAGCTGTTGGGAATGGCGAGCCAGCCATTGACGGCAGCGCCGCCGGATTGCCAGGTTTCGCGAAGCCGATTTTGTCTCATGGAAATTCTCCTGTTTGAAATGCATAGGCGATTTCGTTCGTCGCGATTTTGGCGTACCCCAGCCGTATTGCCCTGCGTGCTACGCCAGCGTGTAGGTCGTCTTCACCGTCGTGAAGAATTCCTGCGCATACCGCCCTTGCTCGCGTGGGCCGTAGCTCGAGCCTTTGCGCCCGCCGAACGGCACGTGGTAGTCAACGCCGGCTGTGGGCAGATTGACCATCACCATCCCTGCCTGGCTATGGCGCTTGAAGTGCGTGGCGTACTTCAGGCTGGTGGTTGCAATGCCCGCAGACAGTCCGAACTCGGTGTCGTTGGCCGTGGCCAGCGCCTCTTCGTAGTTCTTCACGCAGATCACGCTCGCCACGGGTCCAAAGATTTCCTCGCGGTTGATACGCATGTCCCTTGTGCTTTCGCTGAACAGGGCCGGCGCCATGTAGAAACCATCGCTGTCAAGCTTCAGGCGCTGGCCACCAGTGGCCAGTGTGGCGCCTTCGCTTTTGCCGATCTCGATGTAGTCCAGGTTCTGCTCGAGTTGACTCTGGCTCGAGACCGGGCCGATGTCGGTCCCCTGCACGAGCGCATCGCCGACCCGGATCTTCGCCATGCGCTCCTGCATTGCCGCGATGAACTTCGGGTAAATGCCTTCGGTGACGATGAGGCGGCTGGACGCGGTGCAGCGCTGGCCGGTCGAGTAAAACGCGCTTTGCACGCTGAGCTCGACCGCCTGCGCCAGATCGGCGTCGTCCAGCACCACCTGCGGGTTCTTGCCGCCCATCTCCAGCTGCACCTTCTTGTGATCCGTCACGCATTGCACCGCGATGCCGCGGCCAACACCCACCGATCCCGTGAAACTGATCGCGTGAACCCCAGGGTGGTTGACCAGCGCGTTCCCGATCACGCTGCCACGGCCCATCACGAGGTTGAACACGCCGGCGGGGATGCCCGAGCGGCTGATAATCTCGGCCAGCGCCCAGGCGCAGCCCGGCACCAGGTCGGCGGGCTTCAGCACGACACAGTTGCCGTGGGCCAGCGCCGGCGCAATCTTCCAGGCCGGGATGGCGATCGGGAAATTCCACGGCGTGATCAGGCCGACCACGCCGACCGGCTCGCGCGTGATCTCGACACCGATGCCCGGGCGCACCGAGGGGACGATTTCACCTGCCAGCCGGAGGCACTCGCCAGCGAAAAACTTGAATATCTGCCCTGCGCGAGCCGCCTCGCCCGTGCCCTCTGCCCTGGTTTTCCCCTCCTCGCGCGCCAGCAGCGTGCCGAGCTCTTCCTTGCGGGCCAGAATTTCGGTACCAATCCTGTCCAGCGCATCGCAGCGCGCCTGGATGCTGCCGGTCGCCCAGGCCGGAAACGCGGCCGTGGCGGCGGCGACGGCGGCTTCGACATGACTGGCATCACCCTGGGCGTACTGCGCGATGGTGTCACCGAGGTTGGATGGGTTCAGGTTTGGGCTGTAGGCGTGGCCGGGTCTCCATTCGCCGCCGATGAGGTTGTCGTGTTGTTGCATGGTTGGGTCCTTGGTGCAGAAAAATGGTGGTTGAACCGGGTAGCGAATCGGCGTGCCGCGGCGGGTGGGTGTTTCAACGCACCAGGCTGGGGCGCTTGCTGTCGAACTGCCACCCTGGGATCAGGTATTGCATGGCCTGCGCGTCATCGCGCGCGCCCAGTCCATGCTGCAGGTAGAGCTGGTGCGCCTTCTCCACCTCGTCCATGTCGAGTGCCACACCCAGTCCGCCACAAGTCGGCACCTTCACGTAACCGCCCTCGATCTGCAACGGCTGCTTCGTCAAGCGCTGACCGTCCTGCCAGATCCAGTGGGTATCGATCGCCGTGACCTTGCCGGGTGCCGCCGCGGCCACATGCGTGAACATCGCCAGCGACACATCGAAATGATTGTTCGAGTGCGAGCCCCAGGTCAGCCCCCAAGCCTGGCACAACTGCGCCACGCGCACCGAACCGTGCATCGTCCAGAAATGCGGATCGGCCAGCGGAATATCGACCGACTGCAGTGACAGGCTGTGCACCATCTCGCGCCAGTCGGTGGCGACCATATTGGTGGCGGTCGGCAGGCCAGTGGCGCGGCGGAACTCCGCCATCACCTCGCGGCCCGAGAACACGCCTTCGGCGCCGCATGGGTCTTCGGCATAAGCCATTACGCCGTGCAGGTCGCGGCACAGGCGCACGGCATCGTGCAACAGCCAGCCGCCATTCGGGTCGAGCGTGACGCGCGCCTTTGGAAAGCGTTCGTGTAGGGCATGAATGGCCTCGACCTCTTCCTCGCCGCGCAACACGCCACCCTTGAGCTTGAAGTCGGTGAATCCGTAGCGCACCTGCGCGGCCTGCGCCTGCCGCACGATGGCATCGGGCGTCATGGCCTCCTCGTGGCGCAGCCGGAACCAGTCCATGTCGGCGTCCTGCTCGCTACGATACGGCAGGTCAGTCTTGCGGCGGTCGCCTACATAAAACAGGTAACCGAGCATCTGCACGGCGTCGCGCTGCTGGCCCTCGCCGAGCAACGCGGCCACGGGGACCTCCAGGAACTGGCCCAACAGGTCGAGCAGCGCGGCTTCGACCGCCGTCACGGCGTGGATAGTCACGCGCAGATCGAAAGTCTGCTGGCCACGGCCAGCACTGTCTCGACCCGCAAACTGCTGGCGCATACTGCCGAGCACCGCGTTGTAGCGTCCGAGCGGCTGGCCAACGATCAGGTCGCGCGCATCCTCCAGCGTTTGACGGATCCTCTCGCCACCAGGCACCTCGCCAACGCCAGTGTGGCCGGCACTGTCGGTGAGGATCAGCAAGTTTCGCATGAAAAACGGGCCGTGCGCGCCGCTGAGATTCATTAGCATGCTGTCGCGGCCAGCTACTGGAATCACTTTCATGGCGGTAACCAAAGGCGCACCGGAGGCCGGAGAAGTGGAGTCTGAGGTTGTCATTTCGATTAAATCAAGACCTTGCCGGGCCACCGATGTCGCTCGCGGCGAAGGCGAAAGTTGTTATGGGGACTTGTCGTGTCAAGCCTTGCAGAAATGCTAGATCCTCACGGCCTGGCGCGCAAGCAGCCTCCAGTCACCGCCCTGGTTTTCCCAGATGCACAGTATCTTCAACATAACGTTGTCGGGCTTGCCCGTGTCGTTGGTATCGGGGGCAAACGAATGGCGCACGATAGCCGTGGTGCGACCGCCTATTGCGGCCCGAGCGCGTCAACCAGCGCCTTGAGCTGTTCCAGTTCGGCGGCCTTCAGGTCGGTCAGTGGCGGCCGCACCGGGCCGGCATCGTGGCCGACGATCCTGGCGCCGGCCTTGACGATACTCACTGCGTAGCCCGGCACACGGTTGCGCAACTCGAGGTAGGGCATGAAAAAATTCTTCAGCAGGCGGTGCTGCGTCGGCAGGTCGTCAGCAGCGACGGCCTTGTAAAAGTCCATCGCGGTCTTCGGAATGAAGTTGAACACGGCGGACGAATAAACTGGCGTGCCCATCGCCTTGTAAGCCGCAGCGTAAACCTCGGCTGTGGGCAGACCACCAAGGTAAGCCAGGCGATCACCCATGCGCTGGTAGATAGCGACCATCGCCTCGATGTCGCCAATGCCGTCCTTGAAACCAACGAGGTTGGCGTTGCGCTCGGCCAGGCCGGCCAGAGTGTCAGGCTTGAGGCGGCTGGAGGCGCGGTTATAGACGATCACACCAAACTTAACGCTCTTGCACACGGCCTCGATGTGCGCCGCCAGACCCTCCTGCCCGGCACCAGTCAGGTAATGTGGCATCAGCAGGATGCCGTGGGCACCCGCCTTCTCTGCGGCCTGCGCACACTGGATGGCGAAGCGCGTCGGGCCGCCTGCGCCCGCAATAATCGGCACCTTGCCGCGGCATGTATCGACCGCCGCCTGGATGATGCCGGGATACTCGTCGCCAGTAAGTGAGAAGAACTCCCCCGTGCCGCCCGCTGCGAAAAGCGCACTGGCGCCATAAGGCATGAGCCATTCAAGGCGCTGGCTGTAACCCTTGCGGTTGAAGTCGCCATTGCTGTCGAAGTCGGTCAACGGAAAGGAAAGCAGGCCGGAGCCCATGACGCTCTTGAGTTCTTGTGGATTCATAGTGACGTTCAGTAAAGGGAGATATGAGAAACATGTCTGATGCGCCCAGGCTGGTTGCAAAATCATGTGGTACGTCATCGTACAACTATAAAATCCGATTGTCCAGCCTATTTGAAAACTTCAGAGCGCCGCAGCGCCAGATGCCACTTTCTGTACCCCCTCCTGTGCCGCCTCTTGGGCCACACGCAACCGTTCGCGGCTGTTGGTCAGGTGAATGCGCATCGCAGCTCGGGCTGACTCGGCGTCGCGCCGGGCGATAGCTGCATAGATCTCCTCGTGCTCACGGTTGACCCGGCTCAGATAGGCGCCACCGCGTTCAAAATTCCGGATTGCACTGATGCGCGTGCGCGGAATGATCGTGGTGCCCAAATGGCTCATGATGTCGGCAAAATAAGGGTTGCCGGTCGACTGGGCTATCAGCAGGTGAAAGCGAAAATCCGGTGCCACGGTGTCCCCCGCCACGCCCACATTGCGCTCAAATTCGTCGAGCGCCTGGCGCATCGCCTGCAGCTGCTGCTCGGTCCGGCGGAGGGCCGCCAGCCCGGCTGACTCGGTCTCAAGACTGATGCGCAACTCGAGCACCGCCAGCACGTCGACCGAGGTCGCGATCTCGCCCGGGTCCAGCCGGAACATTACGCCCGAGCGTGGCTGCAACACGAACGTGCCTACGCCATGGTGCGTCTCGACCAGCTCTGCGGCTTGCAGCTTGGACAAGGCCTCGCGCACCACGGTCCGGCTGACCCCAAAGGCCCGCATGATTTCAGACTCGGTCGGCAACTTGTCGCCAGGACGCAGCGCACCATCGCGGATCCGGCCGCTCAAGTCGTCCACCAGACCATGCGCCAACCCGCGCGAGCGCGGTCGCTGCTTGACCACGAAGCTGCCCGCTGGCTCATGCACTTCAGCCCCCGCCTCGATCTTTGCTACAGGTTCTTTAACCAAGGGTTTACCCCTAATTGTCGACATCATAATCTGATGATAATACACATCTTGTTGTACGACAACATACAACAAACTCAACATGTAAAGGTATGACCTTCAGACAAATCACTGTTGCACACGCCTTGTCTGCCACCATCATCAGTGCGGCCGGCTATCGGCACGTTGCCACATGGGGCCAAGCATGAAATATTCGCTGGACTTTAGCCCCCTGCTTCCGTACTGGCCCGTTTTCCTTGACGGCGCCTGGCTCACGTTGAAGATGACGGCAGTTGCCGTGGTGATCGGCGTATGCATAGGCACGCTGGTGGCCTTTGCCAAACGCGGCAAGAACAGGCCCCTTGCCCGCGCGTGCTCGGCCTATATCGAGATCGTGCGCAACACGCCCTTTCTTGTGCAGCTCTTCCTGCTCTATTTCGGGTTGGCGAGCCTTGGCGTTCGCATGCCGACCTTTGCCGCTGCGTCGCTGTCCATGATTATCAACATCGGGGCTTATGTGGCCGAGATCATCCGCGCCGGGCTCGAATCGATTCCTCGCGGACAGATCGAGGCGGCCGAATGTCTGGGGCTGTCGAAATGGCGCGTGGGTTGGCACGTGATGCTGCAGCCTTCAATCGAAAAGGTTTATCCGGCCTTGACCACCCAGTTTCTGCTGATGATGCAGGCATCTTCCATCGCGTCGCAGATTTCCGCGGAGGAGCTCACCGCGGTGGCGAACAGGGTGCAGTCCATCACCTTCCGTTCTGTGGAGACGTTCCTCGTTGTCGCGGCGCTCTATCTGGTGCTGTCACTGCTGGTCAAGCTTGTGACCAAGCTTCTGGGCGAGTACCTGTTCCGTCGCCGCCGCGTGCTGCGCCAGGCCGCCGCCCGCAGTGGCAAGCGCCCG
The DNA here is from genome assembly GCA_039923645.1 of Rhodoferax sp. GTDB lineage: Bacteria > Pseudomonadota > Gammaproteobacteria > Burkholderiales > Burkholderiaceae_C > Rhodoferax_A. The sequence goes on along the minus strand of JBDTCK010000022.1, from coordinate 5,827 downwards.
GCAGCCCCCAGCCAGGGCGGCGTTGCGAGCCACGGAGGTGCAGCATGATCGGCAGCTTCTCCCTGGTTCATCTGCTCTATCTGGTCAAGTCGGTCTGGTGGACGCTGGTGCTCTCCGGCCTTGCCTTCACGCTGGGTGGCCTTGGCGGCTTTGGCCTGATGCTGGCCCGCGTTTCGCCGCGGCCATGGGTGCGCTGGCCGGCTTTGTTGTACATCGGATGCATCCAGGGCATCCCGCTCCTGATCCTGCTGTTCATTGTCTACTTCGGACTGGCGGTCTATGGTTTCTCGCTGCCCTCACTGGTGGCGGCGGGCCTGGCGTTGATGATTTACGTGAGCGCCTATCTGGCCGACATCTGGCGCGGCTGCATCGAGGCGATGCCCAAGCCGCAATGGGAGGCATCCGAATGCCTGGCCCTCACGCGCTGGCAGGCGCTGCGGCTGGTGATCATTCCCCAGGCCATGCGCCTCTCGCTCCCACCGACTGTCGGCTTTCTGGTGCAGATCATCAAGATGACCTCGCTGGCATCGGTCATCGGCTTCGTTGAGCTCACGCGGGCCGGCCAGCTCATCAACAACTCGATCTTTCAACCCTTCCTGATTTTCAGTCTGGTGGGGGCCTTTTACTTTGTACTGTGCTATCCGCTTTCGCGCTGGAGCGAATCAATGGAGAAAAAGCTCAATGTTGCCAATAATTAAGCTCGACCAGGTCTGCAAGAGCTTTGGCCCGAATCAGGTCCTCAAGGGCGTCTCCTTCGAAGTCGACAAGGGCGAGATGATCGCGATCATCGGGGCCAGCGGCTCGGGCAAGAGCACCGCACTGCGCTGTATCGACCGGCTCGAGGTCATCGACCAGGGCAGCATCGAAGTCTGCGGTATCCGCGTCGACAGCCCGACCGTCGACTTGGGGAAATTGCGCCAGGACGTGGGGATCGTGTTCCAGAGCTACAACCTGTTTCCGCACCTGACGGTCGAGGAAAACATTGTTCTGGCGCTGCGCCATGTCAAGAAGTTGAACCGCAGCGAAGCGCATCAGACCGCCCTGCGCGTTCTCAAACAAGTGGGTCTGGAAGAAAAGGCCGGCGCCTACCCCGAACAACTCTCGGGCGGCCAGCAGCAACGCGTGGCAATCGCCCGCTCGCTCGCAATGTCGCCCAAGGTCATGTTGTTCGACGAGGTCACCTCCGCGCTTGATCCACAGCTCACCGGCGAAGTGCTGCGGGTGATGGAAGACCTCGCCGCAGGCGGCATGACGATGCTGCTGGTCACCCACGAGATGGCCTTCGCGAAGCGGGTCGCAGACCGCATCATCTTCATGCACCAGGGCAAGGTGTGGGAAATCGGCCCCGGCACGATGCTGGACGCGCCGGCCACGCCCGAGCTCAAGGCGTTTCTCGACAACGGTCTGTAAATCGCTTTTCCCTGTCCCCTCATTCAACCCCAACCCAAGGAATTCACATGACATTCAAACCTCTTCTCGCCCGTACGGCTATTGGCGCCCTGATGGTGGCCTGTTGCGCGCAGGCGGCATTCGCCGATCAACTCGACGACATCAAGAAAGCCGGCGAAATCCGTGTAGCGGTAGCGATGGGTAATCCGTTGTACAGCTTCGCTGACGCCGAAATGAAACCGACAGGTTCAGACATTGATACGGCCACGCTGCTCGCGCACGATCTGGGCGTGAAATTCGATCTCGTGGCCATCACCAACGCGGCACGTGTCCCGACTCTGCAATCCAACAAGGCGGACATCGTGGTGTCCAACCTTTCGATCACACCGGAGCGCGCCAAGGTAGTCGACTTCTCCAAGCCGTACGCGGTAATTTCCATCATCGTCGCAGGTCCCAAGAACGTCCAGATCAAGGACTACGCGGATATGAAGGGCAAGCGCATCGGCTTGACCCGCGCGACCGTGAACGACACCATGACGACGGACCTCGCCAAGGGCGCGGACATCGCGCGCTATGAAGACGACGCGACTCTGATTACCTCCGTGGTGACTGGCCAGATCAGCATATTTTCGAGCACGCCTGCCAACCTTGGCGAAGTGATCAAGCGGGCGCCAAACCTCAATATGGAACAAAAATTCATCCAGAAGGACTTCCTGCTTGGCATCGCGATGAACAAGGATCAGCCCAAACTCAAGGAGTGGATCAACAACTGGATCACGACCAATCTCAAGAACGGCAAACTCAACGCGATCTACAAAAAATATCACGGCAAGGATCTTCCGGCCACTGTGACAGCGGGCTCCTGAAAGCGAGCCTGCGATGCCAGCCTCCCCCCAATCTGAAACATTCTCCGGCCACAAGCTTGGCCGCCTGCTGCTGACCGGCGCGGCCGGCGGCCTGGGCAAGGTCCTGCGCGATAGCCTTCATCCGTACGCACAGGTGCTGCGGGTGTCCGACATTGCAGCGCTCGCCCCCCCACAGGGGGTTCACGAAGAAGTGATGCCCTGCGACCTGGCGGACAAGAAAGCGGTCGACGCACTGGTGGCGGGTTGCGACGCCGTCGTGCATCTGGGCGGCGTGTCGGTGGAACGTCCGTTCGAGGAAGTCCTCGAGGCCAACATCAAGGGGGTGTTCCACATTTACGAAGGGGCGCGTCGGCATGGCGTGAAGCGCGTGGTATTTGCAAGCTCGAATCATGTGATCGGGTTTCACAGGCAGAGCGAGCGCATCGATGCCCATGCCCTGAAGCGGCCCGACGGCTACTACGGACTGTCCAAATCCTTTGGGGAAGACGTGGCCCAGTTCTACTTCGACCGCTGGGGCATCGAGACGGTCAGCATCCGCATTGGCTCCTCATTTCCCGAGCCGGCCAACCGCCGCATGATGAGCACCTGGCTTAGCTACCGGGATCTCACCATGCTGATCGGGAAGTCGCTCTTCGCGCTAGGCGTGCAGCACACCGTGGTTTACGGTGTGTCGGCAAACCGCGACGTGTGGTGGGATAACGCGGCAGCCGCAAAACTCGGCTTCGTGGCGCAAGACAGCTCTGAGGTCTTTCGGGCCAAGGTTGAAGCCCAGGCGCCGACCGCAGCAAACGACCCCAACGCAATTTACCAGGGCGGGGGGTTCACCGCCCTGGGGCCCTTCGACTAAGCCATCGACGGTCCACCTTTTCTCAACCTTGCCAGACGATAGTTTCTCAATTCACACCAAGGAAGACACATGAAGATTCGCAAATACCACCTGCTGGGCGTGATCGCCGCTGCCGTCGCGCTGACGACGTCAAGCGCGATGGCTCGCACCTTTCGTTCGGCCGACGTGCACGACATGACTTTCCCGACGAACCAGGCCGTGATGTCCATGGGCAAAGTGCTGTCGCAAGAGACCGGCGGCAAGGACACGATCAAGGTGTTCGGCAACAGCGCTCTGGGTTCCGAGAAGGACACGGTCGAGCAGGTCAAGATCGGCGCCCTGGACATGGTTCGCGTCAGCTCGGCGGCATTCAATGGCATCGTGCCCGAATCGATGATCCCCTCACTGCCTTTCCTGTTCAGCAACATCGACCAGTTCCGCAAGGTCATGTACGGCCCCATAGGCGCCAAGATCCTGGCCACGTTCGACAAACATGGCTTTATCGGCCTGGCTTTTTATGAAAGCGGCGCCCGCTCCATGTACGCCAAAAAGCCGATCCGCACCCTGGCCGATCTCAAGGGGATGAAGATCCGTGTGCAACCGTCCGACCTGATGGTGAGCCTCGTGAAGGCGCTGGGGGCCTCACCGACTCCAATGCCTTATGACGAGGTCTATACCGGTTTGAAAACCGGGCTAATTGATGCCGCCGAGAACAACTACCCCTCGTACTACGAGAGCAAGCACTACGAGACGGCGCCGATCTATTCGGAGACCGAACACGTGATGACACCCGAAGTACTGGTGTTCTCGAAAAAGATATGGGACACCCTCAGCCAGCCCGAGCAGGCCACCATTCGCAAAGCGGCCAAGCAGTCAGAACAGGTTTATGTGAAGCTGTGGGAGGCCAGCGAGGTGGACGCCAAGGCGGCTGTCATCAAAGGCGGCGCGACCATTATTCCGGCCAGCCAGATCGATCACAAGGCTTTCGTTGCCGCCGAGAAACCGGTCTGGGACAAGTACGCCTCGACGCCCGAGATGAAGGCACTTGTGAGCGAAATCGAGAACACAAAGTAAGCGCGTCAAGTTCAAACCGGACCCGGGAACACCCCCATGAAATGGCTTACCGCTATCAATTCCACGCTGTCGCGCTGGACGTTGTACCTCGCCTGCGCCTGCCTTGCCGGCCTGCTGTGCATCGTTGTTTACGGCGTGGTGATGCGCTATGTCTTTAACGACGAGCCGCCTTATGTGGAGCAGGTCGCGCTGTTACTGGTGATCTCGGTGTCCATGTTTGGCGCCGCCCCTGGCGTACGTGACGTCGGCCACATCGGGCTGAACTCCCTGGTCGATCGGCTTCCGCCTCGGCAGCAATTCTGGTGCCACCTGGCGGTACAGATTCTCGGCATGGTTTTCGGCCTGATATTGCTGGTGGGCAGCGTCGTCATGGGACTGTCGACCTACACCAACACCATCCCCACACTGGGCCTGTCCGAGGCCTTTCGCTACCTTCCGGTGGTACTGGGCGGCATGCTGATCGCGGCGTTTTCGTTCGAGCACTTATGGGCTCTATTTACCGACACCGAGGTCATCCGATCATGGCACTGAGCGTTCTCTGTTTCGGATTCGTCGTATTGCTGTTGCTGGGCGTTCCGGTCGCATTCGCGATCGGACTGGCCTGCCTGGCGACCTTCGGCGTCGAGGGGCTGCCGTTCGAGACCGGGATCCAGATGATGGTCTCGGGGATGAACGTGTTCTCGTTCCTTGCGATTCCATTTTTCATCCTTTCGGGCGAGTTGATGCTGCACGGCGGCATCGCCGACAAGATCGTCAACTTCGCGCGCAGCCTGGTGGGTCACTGGAAAGGCGGCCTGGGTCTGGCCAACGTGGTGGCCTCCACCATGTTCGGCGGTGTCTCGGGATCACCCGTGGCCGACACCTCGGCCATGGGCGGCGTGATGATCCCGATCATGAAGCGCGAGGGCTATAGCGCCGCTTACGCGGTGAACGTGACGACACACGCCTCGGTGTCGGGCGCGCTGATGCCAACCTCCCATAACATGATCATCTACGCCTTTGCGGCGCAGGCGGCCGCCGGCATGATCGGTACCACCGTGATCCACGGCGTGTCGATCGGTGACCTCATGTTCGCCGGGCTGATTCCGGTGTTCTGGATCATGGTGTGCATGCTTATTGCCGCCTACTGGCAAGCCGGCAAGTTCGGCTTCCCGAAAAGCGTGGACGGGCGCACGATGGTGCAGACATTCCCCGGCTGGATGGTGGTATTTCGCGCCTTCATCTCCTCGTTGCCGGGCCTGGGTGTGATCTTCATCATCCTGTTCTGCATCATGAAGGGCATCGCGACCGCGACCGAGGCCGCGTCGATCGCAGTCACGTACACGCTGATTCTGACTGTGCTGGTGTACCGCACGATGACACGCACCAACCTCCTGAAGTCACTCGCGCGCGCATCCAAGACCACCGGCGTGATCCTGCTGCTGATCGGTGTCTCGAACATGCTGCGTTACCAGATGGCTTACCTGGAGATCCCCGATGCAATCGAGCATGCACTCCTGACGGCAACGACGACCCCGTGGATCATGTTGCTGTACATCAACATCATCCAGATCGTGCTCGGCGTCTTCCTCGATATGGCGGCGCACATCCTGATCACGACTCCACTGTTTCTGCCGTTGGCCATCCAGATGCACGTCGGTCCCGTGCAGTTCGGCATGATGCTGCTGCTCAA
>JBDTCK010000021.1:0-28734 GCA_039923645.1 Rhodoferax sp. | reverse complement strand
CGGATAGCCCCGAAATCGATGGTAGTTGTCATGTCACGCACCTTTCCCGATCATTGATTCAGCGGCTCAACACGCGCACCAGCAAGCTCAGCGCCAGGCTCAGCAAGACCGTGCTTCCCAGCGGAATGGCCCAATCGCGCCCGAATAGCCGAAAGCGCAGGTCCCCAGGCAACTTGCCGAAGCCTAGCTTGTGCAGCCACGGCGTGAGCGCGCTGAGCAGTACCAGCGCGAAGAAGACGACGGCGAACCAGCGGATCATGCCTAAAGTGTAGGCGTGCGGTCGCCCTGCGCAAAACCCAGCGCTTGCCACGGGTCACCCTTGTAGAAGCCGATCACCTTGAACAGCTCGCCCATCTCGTGCTCGCTTATCAATTTGAGCGCCATCGTGCGTTCGGCAAGCGTTGCATGCTCCAGCTTTGAGAGCAGGCCGGCATTGAGCAGGAAGTGCGCCTGCGTCGTGTAGCCGAGCGTGCCAACGTCCTGCGCGGCGTCCTGCGCCGCCAATGCCAGGCCGGTGAAGTTGACGTGCGCGGTGATGTCCTTGAGCCCGACCGCAGTCAGCGGATCGGGATCGGCCAGATGCCCGCGGTGGCACATCACGGTGCCCATATGGCGCTGCACGTGGTAGTACTCCGCCTCGGGGAATCCGTAGTCGAGGAAGAACGCCGCGCCGCGGGCCAAGGTGCCCGCCAGGGTGCGGATGAACGCCTCGGCCTGCGGGTGGATCTCGGTCAGGTAGTCGTGCACACCGGCAATCTCCACAGGCGGGCGCAGCACGGTGGGCCGGTCCTGCCAGACGAAGCGGCTCGTCCCGCCAACAGGATCTGCTTCGCAAGCGACACCGCGCTCGTGCCACACGCCACCCGTGCGCACCAGCAGCTTGACCGGCATGGCGTCCAGCACTTCGTTGCCGATCAGCACGCCGGTCAGCGTGGCGGGCAGCGCGCTGACCCAGCGCACCCGGGCGGAATGCGCGGCCAGCGCCTGCTGCTGGCGCTCGCGCAGCGTGCCCGACAGATCGACGATGGTGTAGGTCTGCACAGCCACACCCAACGCATCCAGCGCGTCCAGCAACTGCAGCGCGAGCGCCCCTGAGCCGGCGCCGAACTCCCACACCTCGCGGGTTTGGGTGACTGCAAGCGCCTGCGCAACCTGGACGGCCAGCGTCTGCCCGAACAGGGGCGTCATCTCGGGCGCTGTGACAAAGTCGCTACCCCCGCCTTTCACGCCCGCAGGCATGGTGCCGAACTTGCGCAAATCATTGGCGTAGTAGCCTTCGCCGGGCGTGTACAGCGCGAGCGCCATGTACTCGTCAAAACCGATCCAGCCACCGGCTACTTCAATCGTCTGAAGGATGTGCGCGGCGAGCGTGCTCGTTAAACTATGCTGTGTTGTCATCTGAGCCGAATTGTCCCCGAATGTCTGCCCCTGCCCGCCCCCGTACGGTACTCGTCACCGGCTCCGCCAAGCGGCTGGGCCGCGAGATCGCACTCGCGCTCGCCGCGGGCGGCTGGCAGGTCGCGGTGCATTACCGCGGATCGCAGGCGGACGCTATCCAAACGGTAGCTGACTGCGCACGTCTGGCGGGCGCCAGCGCCGCTTTTGACGCTGATCTTGCAAACGAGGCCGCGGTGCGCGCGCTGCTGCCGCGGGTTGCCGCGCATTTCGGCCAGGTCGATGCCGTGGTCAACAGTGCCTCCACCTTCGAGCACGACACCGCGGCCAGCTTCGGCTTTGCGGCCATGGAAGCACATTGGCGCAGCAACACCGGCGCCCCGATCCTGCTGGCGCAGGCGCTGTACGAGCATGTGAAGGGCCGGGACGCTGGCGCCACCGCGGCGAATCCGGCCATACGGGGTGTGGTGGTCAACCTGCTCGACCAGAAGCTGTGGAACCCGAACCCCGATTTTTTGAGCTACACGCTGTCCAAGGCCGCGCTAGCGGCGGCCAACACCCTTCTCGCCATGGCGCTGGCGCCGCAACTGCGCGTGGTCGGCGTGGCGCCGGGGCTGACCCTGTCAAGCCACCTCATGAGCGAAGCGCAATTCGAGACCCTGCACAAGCTCTCGCCCCTGGGCCGCTCCTCGACCGCAGCCGACGTGGCGGGGGCCGTGAAATTCGCGCTGGAAAACTCGTCGATCACAGGCACCACGCTGCTGGTGGACGGCGGCCAGCACCTGATGCCGCTCACGCAAGATTTTTCAATGATGTGACACCCCATGGGGCAAACCAGAAACTGCGCTTCAAATTTGTCCCGGCCCCTTGACACCTTGAAACCATGCTGAACACCAAAGGCCTGCAGACCCTCACCCTGAGCGGGCTCCGTTTCGACGCCAGCCTGGGTATCCTGGCGCATGAAAGGGCCGGGCCGCAGCCGATCCAGGTCGATACCGAGCTCAACCTCGGCGCCCAGCCGCTGCTGCCGCGCGACGACGAGATCACGCATGTGCTGGACTACCGCAAGGTGCGCCAGATCATCATCAAGGAATGCACGGGCGAGCACGTGAACCTGCTGGAGTCGCTGATCGGCAAGCTCGCGCACCGCCTGATGCAGCTGCCGGGCGTGCTGGGCGTGCGCGTGAAAATCGCGAAGCTGGAAATTTTCGATGACTGCGAAGTGGCAATTCGCGTCGAGACGGGACAGTGGTGAACAGCATGACCATGAGTGCGCCATGGATTGAAAACGAGGCCGCGCCCCAGAGCCCGAACCTCAAGATCGAACGCGAAACGCACAAGCTCGAAAAGCGCCTGTGCCGCGAGACGGGGCGCGCCGTCATGCAATACAACATGATCGAAGAAGGCGACAAGGTCATGGTCTGCATGTCGGGCGGCAAGGACAGCTACACGCTGCTCGACATCCTGCGGAGGCTCAAGGCCCGCGCACCGATCCACTTCGACCTGATCGCGGTAAACCTCGACCAGAAGCAGCCCGGCTTTCCCGAGCACGTGCTGCCCGACTATCTGAAGAGCACTGGCGTGCCGTTCCACATCGAGAATGAGGACACCTACAGCATCGTCAAGCGCCTGGTGCCCGAGGGCAAGACCACCTGCAGCCTGTGTTCGCGCCTGCGCCGCGGCATCCTGTACCGCGTGGCCGACGAACTGGGCGCGACCAAGATAGCGCTGGGCCACCACCGCGACGACATTTTGCAGACGCTGCTGCTGAACATGTTCTTCGGCGGCAAGATGAAGAGCATGCCGCCCAAGCTGGTGAGCGACGACGGCCGCCACGTAGTGATCCGCCCGCTCGCCTTCGTGCCCGAAAAGGACACGGCCCGCTGGTCGCAGCACCGCGATTTCCCCATCATTCCGTGCAACCTGTGCGGCAGCCAGCAGAACCTGCAGCGCAAGCAGGTCGGCGAGATGCTGCGCGAGTGGGAGAAGAAATTTCCCGGCCGCGTGGAAAACATGTTCAACGCCCTGCAAAACATCGTGCCGAGTCACCTGCTCGATGGCGCGCAGTATGACTTCAAGGGTGCGCGCGCCACCGGTGTGGCGGATGCCGACGGCGACAAGGCCTTCGACGCACAAGAGTTCGCACCAGCCGCCCAGCCCGGCCTGCAGCTAATGAAAATCTGACCGGCTTCCAGCACCCGGCGCGCGGGCCGCGCCGGGTGGATTGAGAGCCCGCGCTCGCGGCCCCTCGTACCCTCCTAAAATTGGCACCATGCAAGCCACCCGCATCATCGCCATCCGCCACGGTGAAACCGACTGGAACGTGGACACCCGCATCCAGGGCCAGCTCGATATCCCGCTCAACGAGATCGGCCGCTGGCAAGCGAGCCGCATGGCGCTGGCGCTCGCGGACCGGCCGATTCGCGCCATTTACGCGAGCGACCTGTTGCGCGCCCGTGAAACCGCTCTGGCACTGGCGCAGGCCACGGACTTGCCGGTGCTCAGCGCGCCGGGCCTGCGCGAGCGCGAGTTTGGCGTGTTCGAGGGCAAGACCTTTGCCGAGATCGCGGTCCTGTGGCCCGAACAGTCGCTGCGCTGGCGCAAACGCGAGCCCGAGTTCGCGCCCGAAGGTGGTGAATCGCTGCTGCAGTTCCGCCTGCGCGTGACCCAGACCGCGCAGGCGCTGGCCGAGCGCCACACGGGTGAGCTGATCGCGCTGGTGAGCCACGGCGGCGTGATGGACGTGCTGTACCGTGCCGCCACCCGACAGGGTTTGCAGGCACCGCGCACCTGGGCGCTCGGCAATGCGGCCATCAACCGCCTGCTCTGGACGCCGCAAGGCTTCACCCTGGTCGGCTGGTCCGACACCAATCACCTGCTGGACGATGAATCCCTCGATGAAACTGCCGCCTGACCCACGGCCTCGCCCCGTCTTCGCGGCGGGTCGCGAACTGGTCGGCCTGGGCGTCGCGGCGATCGACACACCCGCGCTGGTGGTCGATCTGGACGCCATGGAGCACAACCTGACGCGCATGGCCGAATTCGCCAAAAAGCACAAAATGCGCTGGCGCCCGCACGCCAAGCTGCACAAGAGCGCGGCGCTGGCGCGCCTGCAGATGCAGGCCGGCGCGATTGGTGTCTGCGTGCAGAAGACCGCCGAGGCCGAGCTGCTGGCAGCCGGTGGCGTGCACAACATCTACATCAGCAACGAGGTCATCGCACCCGCCAAGCTCAAGCGCGTCGCGGCACTCGCCCGGATGCTGCGCGGTGCGGGTGGCCGACTGGCGATCGCGGTGGACACCGTGCAGGGTGTGCAGCGGCTGGCCGCTGCCATGGCGAACCTGTCGGACGCGGGCACCAGCATCGACGTGTTCGTGGAAATCGACGTCGGCCAGGGCCGCTGCGGCGTTGCACCGGGTGCGCCGGCCGTGGCGTTGACGCAGGAAATCGAGCAACACCCCGCGCTGGTCTTTGCGGGGCTGCAGGCCTACCACGGCAGCGCGCAACATCTGCGCACAATGCGCGAGAGGCGCGAGGCCATTGCCCACGCGGTGGCGGCCGCGACCCTGACGCGTGAGCAGATCGAGGCCCGTGGCATCCCGGTCGCGCTGGTCACGGGCGCGGGCACCGGCACTTTCGCGCTGGAGGCCGCCAGCGGTATCTATGGCGAGCTGCAGCCGGGCTCGTTCCTGTTCATGGACGCGGACTATGCGCAAAACGAGCGCGACCCGGCGCAGCCGCAGTTCGAGCATGCACTGTTCGTGAAGACCGAGGTCATCAGCACCAGCGCGAGCCATGTCGTGTGCGACGCGGGCCACAAGAGCCACGCCATCGACTCTGGCCTGCCGTTGGTACATGTGCTGCCCGGCGGCGATCGGCTGACCTACGCCAATGGCGGCGATGAGCACGGCATCATCCACGCCGCCGCACCAGGCGGGCACCTGCCGTCGCTGGGCGAGACGTTGTGGCTGATTCCCGGCCATTGCGACCCGACCGTGAACCTGCATGACAGCATGATCGGGGTGCGCGGCGGGCTGGTGCGCGGCACCGTCGAGCGCATCATCCGGGTCGATGCCCGCGGAGCCTTGACCTGATATGGCCCCCACGCTTGCCACTGCGTGTGCTGCGCTGCCCCCCGCGGGGGCCCTCGCGCCTTGGGGCGGCCCGGCGGCGCTCACACCGGGAACCCCGTCATGAGCGCCAGCCAGATCATCGTGCTGGCGACGCCGGTGTTCCTGCTGCTGATCGCGATCGAATTCGCCTGGGGCTATGCGAAGGGCCGCAACACCTACCGGCTCAACGACGCCATCAACAGCATCAGCCTGGGCGTGCTGAGCCAGCTCAGCGCGGTGTTCACTCGGCTGCTGCGGATCGGCATTTACACTGCCATTTTTTCTTCCGTTGCGCTGTACCCGGACCCGCAGTTCTGGAACACGTGGTACGGCTGGGTGCTGGCCGTGCTGTTCTACGACCTGTGCTACTACTGGCTGCATCGCATGGGGCACGAGAGCGCCGTGCTGTGGGCCGCGCACGGAGTACACCACCAGAGCCAGGACTACAACCTGTCGACCGCGCTGCGGCAAACCAGCTCGGGCGCGTTACTGGGCTGGATTTTCTACGTGCCGATGGCGATCGCGGGCGTGCCGCCGTTGATATTCGGCATCGTCGCGCTGATCGACCTGCTTTACCAGTTCTGGGTGCACACCGAACATGTGCCGAAGCTGGGCTGGTTCGACCGCTGGTTCTGCTCGCCCTCGAATCACCGTGTGCACCATGCCGTGAACGACCAGTACCTGGACAAGAACTATGGCGGCATCCTGGTCGTCTGGGACCGCCTCTTCGGCAGCTTCCAGGTCGAGGGGGAAAAGTGCGTGTACGGCACGCGCTCCGGCCTGAACAGCTGGGACCCGTTGTGGGCCAACTTCGAGATCTACTGGGCACTGTTGAAGGATTCATGGCGCACACGGCGTTGGCGCGACAAGGTCCGCGTATGGTTCAAGCCACCAGGCTGGCGGCCTGCTGACCTTGTGCAGCGTTTTCCCAAGCCGGAGTTCGATCTCATGCGGGTGCAGCGCTTTCACCCCGCTATCAGTCGCGCGGTCGCGTGGTTTACCGCCCTGCAATTTGTGCTGTTGCTGGCCGGCGTTTCGGTGTTCCTGTGGTTTGCCGATTCGATGCCACTGGCACCATCGTTTGTCTGGCTGGCCGCGTTGACGGTGGCCCTGTGGGCGCTGGGCGCCGTGCTGCAGGGGCGCATCGGCATGCTGCAGGTGCTGTTGATCGAGTCGGCCGCGCTGGCCACTGCGAGCGCCGCCGTGGGTCTGGTGGACCTGCACCACATCTTCAAGCCGTTGACGCTGCTGATTGCGCTGGTCTTCGTCTCTGCGAGTCAACGCAGCACCCGGGCCGATGGCCGATCGGATGCGCTATTGCTGGCGGCGCTCGCGGCCTCGCTGGCGGGCGATGTGCTGCTGATGCTGCCGGGTTACTTCATCCCCGGCCTGGTCGCCTTCCTGCTCGCGCACCTGTGCTACCTCGTGCTCTTCAAGCTCGGCACCGCGCAGTTGCAATCGGTGGGTGCCGGCACCGGTCGCGAGGTGGCGGGGATGCGCTCTGTCTGGTTCCCGAGCCGGCGTGCGCTGGGCCTGACGCTCACCATCGGCGCGGCCATATACGCTTATCTGTGGCACGGACTCGGGCCCGCGCTGCGCCCGGCCGTGGCCGCCTATGTGCTGGTTATCGCGCTGATGGCGGCGCAAGCCATCGGCCGCGCCACGCTGCTGCGCAACCAGGCCGCCGTGATGGTCGCCGTGGGCGCTGGCTTTTTCATGCTGAGCGATACGCTGCTGGCCATCAACCGCTTTGCGCACCCGTTGCCGCTGGCCTCACTATGGGTGTTATCCACCTACTACTGCGCTCAGATTTTGATAGCATTTAACGCATGCTCAGAAAGGGCTAGAGGCTGATTTCTCTTAAGAAATCGGAGCACCACTGCCATCCGACGTCTGAACTGAGGCGTCAGCGGTAGAGCAGGGTCGGCAGCCACATCGTGAGCGGCGACCACAGCGCGGCGATCAGCATGTCCAGCATGGCGACCGCCACCAGCGGCATCACCGCCCGCGAGATACGACCCAGCGTCACCTGGGCAATGCCGCAACTCACGAACAGGCAGATGCCCACTGGCGGTGTGAGCATCCCGATCGCGAGATTCGTCACGACCAGCACACCGAACTGAACCGGGTCGATCTGCATCTGGGGTGTCAGCAATGCCAGCACCGGCACCACGAGCAGCAGCGCGGCGGTGGTCTCCATCACGCAGCCCACCACGAGCAAGAGTGCCAGCACCAGCAGCAACAGGCCCACCGGCGGCAATGACATCGAATTGACGAAGACGTTCAGCAACTGCGCGCCCTGCTGCATGGCCAGCAGCCAGCCGAAGACCTTGGCCATCGCGATGATGAACAGGATGCCGCCGGCCACCACCTGGGAGCGCACGATCAGGCGCGGCAAGTCACGCCAGGGCAGTTCGCGGTTGATCACGGTGCCGACCAGCAGCGCATAGAACACGGCGAGCGCCGCGCCCTCGGTGACCGTGACGATGCCGCCCAGGATGCCGCCCAGCACGATCACGGGCGCGCCCATCGACCACAGGGCCGCGCGACCGGTGCTGGCCACCCGCTTCCAGGTGAAGGCCCGGCGCTCGCCGTAGCCCTTGCGCCACGAGATTCCGATCGCGACGAGCATGAACGACAGACCCATCAGCACGCCCACCAGCAAGCCTCCGGCGAACAGCTGGGAGGTGGAAATGTTGGTCATGAAGCCAAACAGAATCATCGGAATCGACGGCGGGATGATGATGCCGATGGCACCGCCCGCGGCGACCACGGCGGCGGCAAAGGCCGGCGGATAGCCCTGGCGGATCATGGTCGGGATCACCACCGCACCAATCGCCGCGGTATCGGCGGCCGCCGAGCCGGAGATGCCGGCGATGATCATCGAGGCCCCGATCGCCGCCGCCGCCAGCCCGCCCGGCGCCCAGCCAACCAGGCTATCGCAGAAGTCGATCAGGCGGCGCGAGATGCCGCCCACCTCCATGATCGAACCCGCAATCATGAACAACGGCACGGCCAGCAAGTCGAACGAGTCGACCCCCGAGAAAAGCTGCTGGACGACGGTCTGGCCCAGCGCAGACAGGGTGACCGTATCGGGGAACACGCCGGGCGTGATGATCAGGCCAATCGCCGGCAGGCCGATGGCGAGCGCAATGGGCAGACCCAGCGCCATCAGCAGGAACATCAACACGAACAGCAGGATGATGATCACGCTGCGGGGGGCCCGGGCTGGGTCAGATCAACCAGCACATGCAGCAGGAAGATGAGCGCCGAGAGTGGCAGCACCGAGATCGGCAGCGACATCGGCATCTGCACCGCGATCGACGTCTGGTCCCAAGCCTTGAGCGTATAGCCCACGCCGAACCAGGTGATGAGTCCGAAGCAGGCCAGTGTGAGCAGTTGCAGCGCGCGCACGATGACACGCTCGACGACATGGCCGAATCTCGCCCCAAAGCCCGTCAGTCCGATGAATTCCGCCCGCTTGTAAGCAACGGTGGCGCCCAGGAAACTGGTGGCGACGAGCAGGTACCGCCCAATCTCTTCGGACCAGCTCAGCGAGTGGCCCAAGTAGCGCGCCAGCACCTGGGCGAACAGGATCAGCGAGAAGGTCACCCCGATGACCAGCAGGAGCTGCTCGACCACGCGGTTGACGCGGTCACTCAACGCCAGCAAGCGGTTGTGCAGATTCATGTGGGCGCCAGGCGCAGGCCAAACGGCAAGGACCCAACCCGGCGCAACGCCACCGGCTTGGTCGCTGGCCAGCCGTCCATGACCCGTTATTTCTCGCTCTTGCGGATCTCCTCGACGATCTTCTTCGTGTCGCCGGTCAGCGACGCGTAGACCGGCTCGGTCTTGGCACGGAAGGCGGCCAGGTCCGGGTTCGTGACGACCTGCATGCCGGCCGCTTCCAGCGCAGCGAGCTGTTTGGCCTCGTTGCTGCGCACATAGTTCCGGCCGAAAGCCGAAGCCTGCGCCGCTGCGGCCATGAAGGCCTGCTGATCGGCGGGCGGCAGCTTGTCGAAGAAGGCCTTGCTGCCGACAAACACGAGCGCCGAGTACACATGGCGGGTCAGCGTGAGGTATTTTTGCCCCACCTCATTGAGCTTGGCCGCCGAAATGACGGAGATCGGATTCTCCTGGCCATCGAGCACGCCTTGCTGCAACTGGGTCGTGATCGGCCAAGCCATCGGCGTCGGGTTGGCCCCGATGTCGCGCCAGATCGCCAGATGGGTCGGCGACTCCATGGTCCGGATCTTCATGCCTTTGACGTCGGCGGGCTCGCGGACCGCTTGCTTGGAATTGGTGAGGTTGCGAAAACCATTGTCCTCGAAGTGCATGCCGACCAGCCCCGCCTTGCCAAAGCGCTTGAGCAGGTCCTGGCCGATCGGGCCGTCCAGCACCTTGTCAGTCTGCTCGTACGAGCTGAAAAGAAACGGCATCTCGATGGCCTTGATCTCGGGCACAAAGGCCTCGACCGGGCCGGTGGTGCACACGCACATCTGCACAGTGCCGAGCTGCAGCTGCTGCAGCACCTGGGTCTCGCTGCCCAGCGCGCCGGAATCGTGGATGATCACGTCGTACTTGCCAGGCAACGCCTTGTCGAGCACTTCCTTGAATTTCTGCGCCGACAGGGTGTGCACGAACTGCGGGGCGGTGACGATACCGATATTCACCTGCACGGGGGCGGCCGCGGCGACCCCTCCCCATCCCATTCCGATCACACAGGCCACTGCGGCCAACGTGCGTGGTATTGCGTTCATGCTTGTTCCTTTGCGGGTTAATTTGCTCACGATATCAGGCGCAGGTCCAGCCGCACGCGAGCAAATAATGTTATCAGAAAACATCAATTCCGATGGCGCGGTCATATGCCTGCGATCCAGCCGCCGCTCCATTTTCCAGAGCTGATAATGTTTTCTCCGCAATGGCTGGGGGCTCATTTCACTCGCCAAACCGTGCGTCACCCCTGCTCGGCAGTGGCGCCCTGAAGCGACGGTACTGGCCGCTCACAACGCATCGCGCCGGCGCTGCAGGAACTGCCGCACGGCCGGGTCGCGCTCCAGGCCGATGGCGCGCTCGTAGGCCGCGTCCGCCGCTGCTGTGGCCCCGGTGCGCGCCAGCAAACCGGCCCGCGCCGCCCAGTACGGCTGGTATTCCAGCAGCTGCTCCTCGCCCGACAGCGCATCGAGCGCCACCAGGCCGGCCTGCGGCCCGCGGATCTCTGCCAGGGCGATCGCCCGGTTAATGGCCACTACGGGTGATGCCGTCAGCGTGAAAAGCCCTTCGTACAAACGCTCGATCGCCGGCCAGTCGGTCTGCCCGGTGTGCCGGCGCACGGCATGCGCCGATTGCACCGCCGCTTCGAGCTGGTAGCGCCCGACGCCCTGCAGCGCGCCGGCGCACTGCAACAAGGCCTCGGCCTCGCCGATCAGGGCGGCATCCCAGCGGGCCGGGTCCTGCTGCGTCAGCGGCACATAGGCGCCCTGCGCGTCGCGTCGGGCATGGCGGCGTGCGTGGGCATGCAGCATCAGCGACAGCAGCCCCAGCGCCTCCGGCTCCTGTGGCAACAGCGAGGCCAGCAGCCGCCCCAGCCAGATCGCCTCGTCCGCCAGATTGCGGCGCCTGGCATCAGCGCCGGTGGGATCGACCCAGCCCTCGGCATAGGCGGCATAGACGGCCTCCAGCACGGCGTCGAGCCGCTCGCGCAGGTCGGCCCGCGACGGCACTCCAAATGGAATGCCGGCCTGGCGAATCCGGCTCTTGGCCCGCACCAGTCGCTGGCCCATGGTGGCCGGCGATATCAGGAAGGCCGACGCGATCGTCGCCGCGTCGAAGCCCAGGATGGTTTGCAGGATCAGGGGCGCGCGGATGCCGGCCTCCAGAGCTGGATGCGCGCAGGCGAACATCAGGGCCAGGCGCTCGTCGGGGATGGCGGCATCGGAGTCCTCGCCCTGCGCCAGCTCGGCCAGCAGCGCCAGGTGTTCGGCGGCGCCCTCGCCCGTGCGCCGGTGCCGCGCCTCATCGATCATCTTGCGCCGCGCCACCGTGAGCAGCCAGGCCTCGGGATTTGTGGGCACGCCGCTGGCCGGCCAGGATTGCAGCGCGGTGGTGAAGGCGTCGGCCAGCGCATCCTCGGCCCCCGCCACATCGCGGGTGCGCGCCGCCAGGAACGCCACCAGTTTGCCGTAGCTGCGACGTGCGACCGCTTCGGCGGTTCCGTGCGCGAAAGTGGCGTCGTGCGCCATCCTGGCCGGCTACATCGCCCAGATCGGGCGCACCTCGATGCGTCCGTGGCTGGCGCCGGGACAACGGGCCGCCCAGGCCAGCGCGGCATCGAGGTCCGCCACGTCGATCAGGAAGTAGCCACCGAGCTGCTCCCGGGTTTCGGCATAAGGCCCATTGAGCAGCTCGCTCTTGCCGTTGGCCAGGCGCACGGTGGTGGCCGTGGCCGTGGGCTTGAGCCGATTCGCCGACACCACCACGCCGGCCTTGCCCAGAGCCTCGCCGTAGGCGCCGTACGCGGCCATCATCTCGGTGGTTTGCGCCTCGGTGGCGGACTGCATGGCCGCTTCATCGGCATAGATCAACAACATGTATTGCATTTCGAGCTCCTTCACAGGGTTACAGCGGTGCACCATGCGCCGCTATGACAATGACGGGTGGGCGGCGCCCATTTCGACCGCTGCCGAAAAAAAATCGGCGGCGGTTGTCTCACGACCCTCCATGCATCGGGGTTTTCACGCCCCGATCGCCCGGCTACGAAAACAGCTCGCCCGCGGCTTTCGACGGCGTCACGCCCAAGTGCCGGTACGCCGCCAGCGTCGCGATGCGCCCGCGCGGCGTGCGCTGTAGATATCCCTGCTGGATCAGGTAGGGCTCGATCACGTCTTCGATGGTGTCACGCTCCTCGCCGATGCTCGCCGCAATGTTGTCGAGCCCGACCGGGCCGCCGTCGAAGCGATGGATCACGGCCTCCAGCAGCTTGCGGTCCATCACGTCGAAGCCCTGCGGGTCCACGTCGAGCATGGCCAGCGCCCTGTTGGCGATGTCCAGCGTGATCTGGCCAGTACCCTTGACGTCGGCATAGTCGCGCACCCGGCGCAACAGCCGGTTCGCAATGCGGGGCGTGCCGCGCGAGCGGCGCGCGATCTCGAAGCCACCGGCCTCATCCGTCGCCACATTCAACAGCCCGGCACTGCGATGCACGATGCGCGCCAGCTCCTCGGGCGTGTAGAACTCGAGCCGCGACACGATGCCGAAGCGATCGCGCAGCGGGTTCGTCAACATGCCCGCGCGTGTGGTCGCGCCGACCAGCGTGAACGGCTGCAAATCGAGCTTGATGCTGCGCGCCGCCGGCCCTTCGCCGATCATGATGTCGATCTGGTAATCCTCCAGCGCGGGGTACAGGATTTCCTCGACCACCGGCGACAGGCGGTGGATTTCATCGATGAACAGCACGTCGTTCTTCTCGAGGTTGGTCAGCAGCGCCGCCAGATCCTTCGGTTTTTCCAGCACCGGGCCCGAGGTCTGGCGCAGATTCACGCCAAGCTCGTGCGCGATGATGTGCGACAGCGTGGTCTTGCCCAGCCCGGGCGGCCCGAACAGCAGCACGTGGTCCAGCGCTTCGCCGCGCATCTTCGCCGCACCGATGAAAATCTCGAGCTGCTCGCGCACCTTGGCCTGGCCCACGTATTCGTCGAACAGCTTGGGCCGCAGCGCGCGCTCGATCGCCTCCTCGTTAGGCGAGGCAGGCGCGGCGGACACCACACGGTTGGACGGCGGTGCAGCGAAGTCGTCGGTCTGGATACTCATAAGCCTGGATTATTTCGCCAGCGTCCTCAAAGCCAGCTTGATGCCGTCACTGACCCCAACTTCCGCAGGCAGGGACTTCAGCGCCAGCGCCGCGTCGCGGTCGCTGTAACCCAGCGCCACCAGCGCCTGCAGGATGTCGGACTGCGCGTCGCTGGCCAGGCTCACGTGCACACCGATGTCGGCGCCGAGCTTGCCTTTAAGTTCGAGCAGCAGCCGCTCGGCGGTTTTCTTGCCGATTCCGGGCACCTTGATGATGCGCCCAGCCTCCTGCTGCGTGACGGCCTGCGCCAGCTCGGCCACGCTCATGCCGCTGAGCACACTGAGCGCCGTGCGCGGCCCTACACCCGAGATCTTGATGAGCTGGCGAAACGCCGCGCGCTCGGCCGCCGTGCCAAAGCCATACAGAATCTGCGCATCCTCGCGCACCACGAAGTGGGTCAGCAGCGTGACCGTTTCACCCAGGCCGGGCAGGTTGTAGAAAGTGCTCATGGGCACGTTCACCTCGTAGCCGACGCCGTGGCAATCCAGCACGAGTTCGGGTGGATTCTTGTCGCTGAGCGTTCCAGTGAGCTTGCCAATCATGTACTGCCTGCTTTGTTGCCTATCATTGGGGTCCTGCTTGGTCCTGATCCACCGGAATTATCAGCTTGATTCTCAGACACAACTTCTCGCCGCCCAACAACACACGCCTGGGCCATCTTTGCGGACCGATGGACGAACATCTCCGCACTATCGAAGCAGCGCTGCAGGTCAGCATCGCGCACCGCCACGAGCAATTCAAGATCGACGGTCCCAAGGCAAAGGCGACCCGTGCGATGGAAATGCTGCAGGCGCTGTACGAGATGGCGGCGCGCCCGATCGCGCTCGACAAGGTGCAGCTGATGCTGGCCGGCGATAGCGCGATGGAGGAAGCGGGCGACGGCAGCCTGGTGCTGCACACGCGGCGCGCCGACTTGCGCGCGCGCACGCCGAACCAGTCGGTCTATCTGGACAACATGGCGAGCCACGACATCACCTTCGGCATCGGCCCGGCCGGTACCGGCAAGACCTACTTGGCGGTGGCGATGGCGGTGGACGCGCTCGAGCGCAGCGCCGTGCAACGCATCGTGCTGACGCGCCCGGCGGTGGAAGCGGGCGAGCGCCTCGGCTTTCTGCCCGGCGACCTGAACCAGAAGATCGACCCCTACCTGCGCCCGTTGTACGACGCGCTGTACGACCTGATGGGCTTCGACAAGGTGCAAAAAGCGTTCGAGCGCAATGCGCTGGAGATCGCACCGCTGGCCTTCATGCGCGGGCGCACACTGAACAACGCCTTCATCATCCTGGACGAGGCGCAGAACACCACACCCGAGCAGATGAAGATGTTTTTGACGCGCATCGGCTTTGGCGCGCGCGCCGTGGTGACCGGCGACGTGAGCCAGATCGACCTGCCCAAGACCCAGCTCAGCGGCCTGATCGACGCCGAACGCGTGCTCCGGCGCGTCAAGGGCATTGCGATCAGCCGTTTCACCAGTGCGGATGTGGTGCGACACCCGCTGGTGGCGCGCATCGTCGATGCCTACGATGCGCGCGGGCACTCCGAGCGCCACGACGCGCCACCCTCCAGCGCCGCCACGCGCACACGCAAGAAATCGGTCGCACTATGAGATCAATAGCTTATTGCCGATGTACCGTAAGGGCTGCAGGCCTGTTTAACCGTTAGTCCATGCCTTTGAAAACGCTGCAACTGTCGCTGCAATTCGCCAAATTCGACGCCGCCGCCACGCACCGCGCCGCCCTGCCCCGACACCAAGTGGCGCGCTGGATCCGCTACGCCCTGGCGCGCGACGCCGAGATCACGGTGCGCATCGTCGACGCCATGGAGGGCCGGGCGCTGAACCGCGACTACCGCCACAAGGACTACGCGACCAATGTGCTGACCTTCGACTATGCGCAGGAGCCGATCGTGAGCGCCGACCTGGTGCTGTGCGCGCCGGTGGTCGCAGCCGAGGCGCGCGAACAGGGCAAGACGCTACAGGCGCATTACGCGCACCTGCTGGTGCATGGCACGCTGCATGCGCAGGGCTGGGACCATGAGACCGGCGAGGCCGACGCGGCCGCCATGGAGGCGCGCGAGATCGAGATCCTGGCCGGACTGGGTTTCAAGAATCCCTATTTTTAAATGAAACCGGCCCACAACTCACTCCGGTAGAGCACAAGAAGCTACTAGTTTGATAGCGGATCAATCCGCAGCGGAATCGTGACCGGCCCGTCGTTGACGAGGTGAATCTTCATGTCGGCGCCAAACTCCCCGGTCTGCACCACGGCATGCGCGGCGCGGGCCTGGGCCACGAAATAGTCGTACAACCGGCGTCCCTCGTCGGGCGCCGCCGCGTTGCTGAAACCGGGCCTGTTGCCTTTGGCGGTGTCGGCCGCCAGCGTGAACTGGCTCACCAGCAGTAGGCCGCCCGCGTGTCCGCGCCCGTCCATGTCCTGCACGCTGTGGTTCATCTTGCCAGCAAAGTCGCTGAAAATGCGCAGCTTCAGGATCTTGGCCAGCAGCTTGTCGGCCTGCAGTTCGCCGTCGCCGCGCTCGGCGCAGACCAGCACCAGCAGCCCCGCGCCGATTTCGCCCACCGTGCGCCCCTCGATCACGACATGGGCCTCGCTCACGCGTTGAATCACGGCGATCAAATCAGGTCCTTTTGATCGTCGAAGTGCGCCTCCACGTCGCTCGGCAGCAGCTGGATGGTGGCGCGCAGGCCGGGCACGGCGCTCATCAGGGCCTGCTCCACGCTGGCCCGTACGGCGGCGGCGCGGCCCAGGGTCCAGTTGGCCGGCATGTGCATGTGCAGGTCGACAAACCGGCGCTGGCCGGAGCGGCGCGTGTTGATGTGATCAAAACGGATAATGCTGACCTCGCCGCGCTGGTGCCTGAATCCTTGCAGTGTGGTTTCGATGGTGGCCAGCACGTCGGGCTCCACAGCTTCGTCCATCAGCCCTTGGGACGAGCGCCAGATCAGGTGGCTGCCCTCACGCAAGATGTTGATCGCCACGCCGATGGCGACCACCGCATCGAGCCAGAGCCAGCCCGTGAGCGCCACCGCGCCGATGCCGACCACCACGCCGACCGAGGTCCAGACATCGGTAATCAGGTGCCTGCCGTCGGCCTCCAAAGCGATCGAGCGGTGCTCTTTGGCGGCGCGCAGCATCACCCACGCCAGCACGCCGTTGAGCGCCGAGCTCACGATCGCCAGCACCAGGCCCCAACCCAGCTGCTGCAGCGGCTGCGGGTCGAACAGACGGTGCCCGGCGGCCCAGATGATGCCACCGGCCGCGCCAACGATTAGCAGGCCTTCGAAGCCGGACGAAAAATACTCGGCCTTGTAGTGGCCGTAGGGATGGTCATGGTCGGCCGGGCGCTGGGCAATGGTGACCATGGCGAGCGCGAAAATGGCGCTCGCCAGGTTCACGAACGACTCCATCGCGTCCGACAGCAGTCCGACCGAATCGGTCACATACCAGGCCAGCGTCTTGAGGACGATGGTGATGATCGCCACGCCCACCGAGACCCACAACAGGCGTTGCGGCGTCAGCAGGCGCGCGGTCTTGAGGCTCATGCCGGGATTGTGGCGCATGCGCACGCCGGCGCATCCCGGCCATGCAAAAATGCGCTTCATGCTCAAAGCGGTTCGGCATCGGAGTCTGTGGCTTCTCTCGGGGGTGGTGCTCACCGCGCTAGGTGGCACCGCGCTGGCCCGCCTGGAGCTGGGCCAGCTGCGCGACGCGTTCGAGACCGATGCCCGTATCGCCCACCGCGTACTCAGTCAGCGTGTGGTGCAACAGGATGCCGTCATGGCCATGCTCACCTTGCTGCAGCCCTCGGGTGCCGCCCCACCGTCGTCGGTGCAGGCGGAGCAGCGCCTGTCGTCGGTCTACCCGCAGATCCTGCGAGTGCGGCGGCGCGACCCCGGCACGCGCTGGCCCGAAGCGTCGCTGGATGTGGCCGAGGCGCAGTCGCGCCAGGCCCGGCACCCCGTTCTGGCACAGGTGGATTTCGCCGCCACCCGCTACCAGCTGGTGCTGGCCGGCGAGCCCGTCAGTTATGCGCTGCTGATCGACCTGCGCAGCATGGTGCCCTGGAGCGAATGGCCGATGGCGCCCGAGACCAGTCCGGTGCGCGTGACGCTAACCTATGCGGGGCAGAGTTTCGTGCTGCAGCCGGGACAGCCCGGCACCAGCGGCTGGCGCTTCGATTTCAGCAAGCGACTGGCCGCACCGAGCCAGCCGTTCGACGTGGTGGCGGTACGACAGGTCGGCTGGAGCGAGCTGCCCTGGGGCTGGATGCTGGGCTGGGCCGCGCTGGTGGTGGCCGCGCTGGCCATGCTGGCCGCCTGGCAACGCCAGCGCGCCGAGCGTTTGCGCGCCGAGGAGTTGCTGCGCCTGGGCCAGGTGGCGCGCCTGAACGCGCTGGGTGAGCTGGCCGCCGGCATGGCCCACGAATTGAACCAGCCGCTCACCGCCGTGCTGGCCAACGCCCAGGCCGCCGGCCGGCTGTTGAATGAAGAGCCGCCCGAGCTGGCCAGCGCGCGCGATGCCATGGTGCAGGCCGCGCAGCAGGCGCGCCGCGCCTCGAATGTTGTGGCTCGCCTGCGCCGCGCCGTCGAGCGGCCCGACCGGAGCGCGCCGGTCCAGCCGGTGAACCTCGTGGAAACCGTGCGCAATGCGCTGTACCTGCTGGAGCCGGAGTGCCGCCGCCGTAGCGTCACCGCGGTGGTCGAGGCGCCGGCCCCCGGCGTCAGCGTGCTGGCGGAGCCGGTGGCGCTGGAGCAAATCGTCCACAACCTGTTGACCAACGCCCTGCACGCGCTGGAGCAGGTGCCAGCCGCGGCGCGCACCCTGCGGTTGGTACTGGGCGCCGCCGACGGCCAGGGCACGCTGCTGGCGCAGGACAGTGGCCCGGGCATGTCCCCCGAGGTGCTGAAACGCATCTTCGAGCCGTTTTTCACCACCCGCGGCGGCGGCCTGGGACTGGGCCTGAGCCTGTGCGAGACATTGGCCACTGGCATGGGCGGTACCCTGACTGCAGCGAACGCGATACCACGCGGGGCCGCGCTACGCTTGACGCTGCCGCTGGCGCCCGCCGCGGGTGGGGTGCCGCCGTGAACGGCCACGGAGCGGTTCAGTCGCCGCTGATCCATCTGATCGATGACGACGAGGCAGTGCGCCACAGCCTCGCGCTGCTGATCGGCACGGTCGGCCTGCGGGTGCAGAGCTGGGCCGACCCCCAAGAGTTCATAGCGGGTTTTGATCGCCAGGGCATTGGTGCGATCGTGCTTGACGTGCGCATGCCCGGCATCAGCGGACTGGCGGTGCTCGACGCCCTGCTGGCCCAGGGCGTAGACCAACCCATCATCATGCTCACCGGCCACGGCACGGTGGACATGTGCCGGCGCGCCTTCAAGGCGGGGGCCATGGAGTTTCTGGAGAAGCCGGTGGACGACGAGTTGCTGCTCGAAGTCCTGCAGAACGCGGTGCGCCAGCATGTGAGGTCACGCCAGCGGCACCAGGGCGACCGGCAGGCGCGCGAGCGCTACGCCCAGCTGTCGGGGCGCGAACGCGAGGTGCTGGGGCTGATCGTGGCCGGCTTGACCAACAAGGAGATCGGCCGCGCCCTCACGATCTCGCCGCGCACCGTGGAGACGCATCGCGCCAACCTGTTTGCCAAGCTGGAAGCGATCTCGCTGGCCCAGCTGATTCGCCAGTACGCGGTGCTGGCGGACGAGCATCCAGCACCGCCCTGACGCCGCACCCCGACACAGCGATCGCCCCCGTGGCGTTCACTGCGTAGTTCTACGCAGTCGCGGGCGTAGCCGTACGCATGGGCAAAGGGGCGGGCTCTCCTTACAGTCTTCCCACGGACCAACGCACATGCCGCCCGGTACGTTACACCCTTCTCATTCAATGGAAAAACCCATGCATAAACTGCTCCCGCTGTCTGCCCTCGCCCTGTCTCTTGCCGCCGCTGCTGTCAACGCGCAAGCCGTGCGCAGCGAGAAAAACATGTCCCTGGAGCTGGCCAACCAGATTGCGACGGCTGCCGTGGCCGCCTGCGCTGGCAACGGCTACAACGTCGCGGCCACCGTGGTCGACCGTGCCGGCATCGTCAAGGCCATTCAGCGCGCCGACAACGCCGGCCCGCACACATTGGCATCCAGCCAGCAAAAGGCCTGGACTTCCGCCTCAGCCAAGACCAACACACAGGCATTGATGGAAGGTGCGCAAAAGAACCCGGGGGCCGTCAACCTGGTTTACCTGCCGGGCTTTTTGCTGCTGGGCGGGGGCGTCCCGGTCAAGGCCGGCAATGAGGTGATCGGCGCGGTAGGCGTCGGTGGCGCGCCCGCCGGTCAACTGGACGAACAGTGCGCGGTGGCCGCCGTATCCAAAGTGCAGGATCAGCTGAAGTAACACGCGCCGAATGCCACCGTGAAGATTGCTTCCCCGCACCCGTCTCTGTTGCGCATCGCTCTGGCCGCCGCGCTGGAAGCGACCAGCCTCTTGGTCGCCGCCCCCGTCCGTGCGCAGGTCGCGCCCAGCGCGACCGAGGCCGCGCATTACACCGGCCTGCATGCCGCCGCTCTGCGCGGCGACGTGGCCCGGATTCAAAAACTCGTGGCCGCCAAAGCCGATGTGAACGCGCGCGATGCCCATGGCCGAACGCCGCTGCATGTGGCCACATTTGCCCGACAATCCGGCGCGATCCGCGCGCTGGCCAAGGCCGGGGCCGATATCGACCTGCTGGAAAAGGAACGCTATGACGCCGTGACCATTGCCGCGGTGGCCGACGATGAAGCGACGCTCGCCATGCTGCTCTCGCTCGGCGCCAGTGCCGGACAAGTCACCAGCCGCTACGATGGCACCGCCCTGATCGCTGCCGCCCACCTGGGGCACGACGGCGTGGTGCGGCAATTGATCGCCGCCGGCGCGCCGCTCGACCATGTCAACAATCTGCACTGGACGGCTGTCATCGAGTCGATCGTGCTGGGCAACGGCGGTGCGCGCCATCAGGCCACCCTGCGCGCCCTGCTGGCCGCCGGGGCCAGCAGCCGGCTGTCCGACCGACAAGGCAACACGCCGCTGCAGCTGGCCCGATCGCGCGGCTACCACGAGATGGCACAGATGCTGGCGCAGGCGGGCGCAACATAGCGCACACAGGGGTTGGTCGTGGGTACGCTGGCCGGGCGCCGGACCACGCCACAATCGGGGCAGTTGATCCACACCCAACGGCCACCGATGTCTGTACCCACTGCCGCGCGTATCGTCCCCCAGGGTGCAGAAGGACGCATCGATGCCCTGCTGGCCTGGTTTTTCGTCATCGTCTGGGGTTCCGGTTACCTCGCCACCAAAATCGGCATCCAGTACGCCGCGCCATTCACCTTCCTCACGCTGCGCTACCTCGCCGGTATCGCGTGCCTGTTGCCCTGGCTACTGATGTCCCGGCCCCGGTGGCCAGCCAGCCGGCGCGAGTTCTTCCACATCTGCGTAGCCGGGTTGCTGATGCACGCGATCAACCTGGGCGGCAGCCACTACGCGCAGTACCTCGGTATTTCGGCCGGTATTGTGGCGCTGATCCTGGCGACGCAGCCACTGCTCACGGCCGTGTTTGCACACCAGATGCTGCGCCAGCGGCTGCGCCCGCCCCAATGGCTGGGCGTGGCGCTGGGTCTGGCGGGGGTGGCGCTGGTGGTCTGGCATAAGGTCAACGTCGATGCAATCTCGTTTGCCAGCCTGCTGGCCGTAGGCATCTCGCTGGCAGCGATCACGGCCGGCACGTTGTACCAGCGCGCCTTTTGCAGCGCAGTGGATCTGCGCAGCGCCACGCTGATCCAGTTTGTCGCGTCGCTGCTGGTGCTGGCACCTCTGGCCTGGACGGTCGAGGGTTTTGTAGTGCGCTGGCGCTGGCCGCTGCTGTTCTCCATCCTGTTCCTGGTGGTGTTCGCCTCGATCCTGGCGGTGAATGCCCTGCACCTGCTGATGCGGCGCGGCCACGCTACCCGCGTCACCAGCTTGTTCTACCTGACCCCGATCGTCGCGGTGCTGCTGGAATGGCTGATGTTCGGCGTGGTGCCGAGTTGGCTCAGCGTGGTCGGCATCGCTGTCACCTGCGCAGGCGTGGCGCTGGTCTGCTGGCAACCCAGGACCAGGAGCTGAGCGCGTTACCGGAGCGTGACCCGCGCAAACTTGCGCTTGCCAACCTGCAACACATAGGTGCCCGCGCCCAGCTTGAGCCCCTTGTCTCTGACCACGGCGGAATCCACGCGCACGCCGCCACCATCGATCAGGCGATTCCCCTCGCCGCTGGAAACAGCAAGACCGGTCATCTTGAGGAGCGCGCCGATACCAAGGGCCGCACCATCTGGGCCCAGCGGCAACGCCACTTCGGCAATCTCGTCGGGTACGCCGCCCTTGCTGCGATTGATGAAATCCTGCTCGGCCGCGTCCGCCGCAAGTGCGCTGTGAAATCGGGTGGTGATCTCGCGCGCCAGCATGACCTTGGCGTCCTTCGGGTTGCGGCCGGCGTCGACCTCGGCCTTCAAGGCGGCGATCTCGTCCTCGGTTTTGAAACTCAATAGCGTGTACCAGCGCCACATCAGCACGTCGGAAATGCTCAACACCTTGGCGAACATGCTGTTGGGGTCTTCGGAAATGCCGATGTAGTTGTTCTTGGACTTGGACATCTTCTCGACGCCGTCCAGCCCTTCGAGCAGCGGCATCGTGAGAATGCACTGTGGCTCTTGCCCGTACTCCTGCTGCAAATGCCGTCCGACCAGCAGGTTGAACTTCTGGTCGGTGCCGCCCAGCTCCAGGTCGGCCTTCAAGGCGACACTGTCGTAGCCTTGCATCAGCGGGTACAGAAATTCGTGCACACTGATCGATCTTCCCTCTTTGAACCGTTTATTGAAGTCATCCCGCTCCATCATGCGCGCAACGGTGTACTTCGCCGCGAGCTGGATCATGCCGCGCGCACCCAGCGGATCGCTCCATTCGCTGTTGTAGCGGATCTCGGTCTTGGCCGGATCCAGCACCAGGCTGGCCTGCTTGTAATAGGTCTGGGCGTTCGCTTCGATCTGCTCGCGGCTCAAGGGCGGGCGTGTTGCGTTACGCCCTGACGGGTCGCCGATCATGGTGGTGAAGTCGCCGATCAAAAAGATCACCGTATGGCCGAGGTCCTGCAACTGGCGCATCTTGTTCAGCACGACGGTATGGCCGATGTGAATGTCGGGCGCCGTCGGATCCAGCCCCAGCTTGATCCGCAGCGGCACCTGCGTGGCCTGAGAGCGGGCCAGTTTGGCCACCCATTCGTCCTGCGGGATCAGCTCTTCGCAGCCCCGCAAGCTGACAGCCAGCGCATTCTTTACATGGTCAGTGACTAAAAACTTAGTACTTAAGGCTTGATTCATAAAGGGATTTTTTGACATTTTCATGACAGCGGTCGATATAATCGATGGCTGTCGGTGTGGTAACGCACAAAGCCTTGGGTTTTCGACACTTTTCGCGACTGACGCCCATCGTTTCGGCGTCAGTCCTGACATCTGATTTTAAGCGGCGCGCGCTTTCTCCCGGTTTGGCAACTGCCAGCCAAAATCGCAAGCGTGGCGGCGCCGCTGATTCGCCTTTGGGAAATTTTCTTTTGAAAAACCGTCTATTCGTCGTCGCGAATGCCTTTGCCGACCTGATTCATCGTCACCCCAAACGCGTCAGCGCCGTTGTCGCCGCGATGCTGCTCGGCGGTGGCGGTGGCGCGTTTGCCGTGGCGTCCTTCGGACCCGATCCCTCGGACCTGCCCACGCGTCAAATTCTCGAGGCCGTGCAGCCGCTGGCGGCGCCCCCGGAGCAGCAGGCCGATGCGCTGGACCTTCATCATTTCCGGCTGTTCCGTTCCGACATCACAAGCTCCAGCGACAGCGCCGACGCCCTGCTCAAGCGACTGGGTATTGCGGACGCCGATGCCGTAGCATTCATACGGAAGGATCTAAATGCCCGCCAAGGCTTGCTGGGCCGGGCCGGGCGCGCGGTCTCGGCGGAGGCCACCGACAACCATGAACTGCTCAAGCTGACGGCGCGCTGGACCACCGACACCAGCGGCAATTTTCAAAGGCTGGTGATCCAGAAAACGGCGCAAGGGTTCAGCTCGCAGGTCGAGACAGCGCCCCTGATGGCCTCTACCCGACTGGGCAGTGCCACCATCACCTCCTCGCTGGTAGCAGCGGCCGACGCGGCCCGCATCCCCGACGGCGTGATCTCGCAGATCGTCGATATTTTCTCGGGCGACATCGACTTTCATGGCGGCCTGCAAAAAGGCGATCGTTTTTCGGTGGTCTACCAGACGCTGGAGGCCGACGGCGAACCCATCTCGGGCGCCAACATCACCGGTCGCGTGTTGAGTGTCGACTTCGTCAACAAGGGCAAAAACTTCCGGGCCATGTGGTTCCAGGACCCCACGGCGAGCGGCGCCGCGAGCAAGGGCAGCTACTACACGCTGGATGGCAGGAGCCTGCACCACGCCTATCTGAAGTCGCCGGTGGAGTTCACTCATATCACGAGCGGCTTCAGCATGCGTTTTCACCCGATTTTGCACAAGTGGATAAAGCATGAAGGCGTGGACTATGCGGGCCCGATCGGCACGCCCGTGCGCACGGTCGCCGATGGCGTGGTCGAATTCGCCGGCGTGCAAAACGGCTACGGCAACGTCATTTACGTGCTGCACCGCCCCGGCCCCGACGGCAGCCACATGACCGTGTACGCGCACCTCAGCAAGATCAATGTACGCAAGGGTGACAGCGTGAGCCAGGGGCAAAATATCGGCCTGATCGGTGAGACCGGCTGGGCCACCGGCCCGCACCTGCATTTCGAGTACCGCGTCAACGGCGTGTACGAGGATCCTGTGATGATTGCCCAGCAAAACGACACGCCCCCGTTGTCCGCGGCAGCCAGGCCCGGGTTCGACCATCTGGCTTCTTCGATGCGACTGCAACTGGCAGCCGCAGCATCGGTGCAGCAGGCCAGCGCACAATAAGCCGTGGTTCAGCGCAGCACCGCGCAGTTTGTTTGATGGCCGGGCACTCCGGTATGTCCGAGCTTTATATTGGCCTCATGTCGGGCACTTCGCTGGACGGAGTGGACGGCGTTCTCGTTGAGTTTCCCGACTCAAAGCCGCACGTGGCGCTTCACTGCAGCCGACCTTTCACTACGGATTTAGGAGCGGAGCTGTTCGCCCTCAACACCCCGGGCAGCAATGAGCTGCACCGCGCCGCGCTCGCGGCCAATGCGCTGGCGCGGGTCTACGCCCAGGTGGTAGCGGACTTGCTCGCGGGCACCGGCATCAAGGCTGCCGAGGTCAAGGCCATCGGCGCGCACGGTCAAACGGTGCGACATCGCCCGCAGGAGTTTGACGGTGACCCGCAGCGCGGCGTCGCTGCCGTGGGATACACCCTGCAACTCAACAACCCGGCGCTGCTGGCTGAACTCACCGGCATCGACGTGGTGGCCGACTTTCGCAACCGCGACGTGGCGGCCGGCGGCCAGGGTGCGCCGCTCGTGCCGGCGTTCCACCACGAGGTGTTCGGCCAGCCCGGGAAGACGGTGGCAGTGCTCAATATCGGTGGCATCGCGAATCTCAGCGTGCTCGACGCCAACGCGAGCGTTCTCGGGTTCGACTGCGGCCCCGGCAATGCGCTGATGGACTACTGGAGCCAGCGGCACACCGGCCAGCCATTTGATACCGATGGCGCCTGGGCTGCCGGCGGCCGCGTCAACGACCCCTTGCTGGCTACCCTGATGGCTGAACCCTATCTGGCCAAAGCGCCTCCCAAAAGTACGGGGCGCGACCTGTTCAACCCCGACTGGCTGAGCGCCAGACTGCAGGGCTTCGATGCGCTGGCGCCAGTGGATGTTCAGGCGACATTGACGGAATTCACCGCTAGCGCTTGCGTGGATTGCGTTGGCCGCTATGGAAAGAATAGTTCAGCGTTGATCGTCTGCGGTGGAGGGGCCCTCAACACCTTCCTGATGCAGCGCCTGCAGGCGGGTTTGCCGCAGGTGCCGGTGACGTCGTCCGCATCGCACGGCCTGCCTGCGCTGCAGGTCGAAGCCACAGCCTTCGCCTGGCTGGCCCGCAAGTGCTTGCGGCGCGAAGCAGGCAACCTGGCCAGCGTCACCGGCGCGCGCGGCGAACGCGTGCTGGGCGCGATCTATCCAGCCTGAGGCAGGGCGGGCGCAGCGCGCGGTGCACGGCTCAACCGGCTTCCGAGGCCTCGTGCGGGCCGGGCGTGGGCTCGATATCCGGCGACAGCTGCCAGAAAATCCAGGCCGAAGCAATCGTGATCAGGCCCATGGTGGCAAACGTCGCATGGAATGCATAGAGCGTCTGAAGAATGCCTGCGGCCGACGAAAAGAAATCGGTGAAGGCCGCCAGTACCGCACTCGCTGCCGCCACACCCATGCTGATGGAGAGCATCTGCACCATCGACAACAGGCTGTTTCCGCTGCTGGCCATGCCGCCATCCAGATCCTTGAGCGTGATGGTGTTCATGACGGTGAACTGCAGTGAATTGACGGCGCCGAAGCAAGCCAGCTGCACAATGCGCAGCCAAAGTGGCTGCTCGGGCGTCATCAGCGCAAAGCTGGCCATGGCAACCCCGACCAGCACGGTATTGACCACCAGCACCATGCGGTAGCCGGCGCGCGTGACCAGGGTGGTCGCCAGTTGCTTGGAGAACATGCCCGCCGTCGCCACGGGCAACATCATCAGGCCCGCCTGCAACGGCGAATAGGCGAGGCAAACCTGCAGCAGCAGCGGGATCAGGAACGGCATGCAACTGCTGCCGATGCGGGCGAACAGGTTGCCCAGCAGGCCAATGCTCACGGTGGGGATGCTGAACAGGCGCGGCGAGAACAGCGGATTGGGCTGGCGCGCGGCGCGCAGCCAGTAAGACACAAGGCTGGCCAGACCGAAGATCATCAACACCAGCACGGTGGCCTGACGCAGGCCGAGATCCGACAGCCCATCGAGCGAGAGCGAAATGGCCACCATGCCGAATGCCAGCAGCAAGTAACCGCTCAGGTCGAAGCGCGTTGCCGCGTGGTCGCGACCCACCGGCATGTGCTTCACGGTCGCGACACAGCCCACCAGGGCGACCGGCACGTTGATCAGGAAAATCCAGTGCCACGATGCGACCACGACCAGCCAGCCGCCCAGCGTCGGACCCAGCAGGGGGCCGATCATGCCGGGGATGGCGACAAAGCTCATGGCGGCCAGGAATTTCTCGCGCGGGAAGGCGCGCAGCACCGACAGTCGCCCCACCGGCAGCAGCAGGGCCCCACCCAGGCCCTGCACCACGCGCGAAGCCACCAGTTGCGTCAGGCTCTGCGAAAAGGCGCACAGGAGCGAGCCGATAGCGAACAGCACGATGGCGCTGAAATACACCCGTCGCGTACCGAAGCGGTCGGCGATCCAGCCCGAGGCGGGGATCAGCATCGCCATCGTGAGCGAATAGGCCACGATCACCGACTGCATGCGCAGCGGGCTCTCGCCCAGGCTCCTGGCCATGGCGGGCAACGCGGTGTTGACGATGGTGGTGTCCAGCGTCTGCATGAAAAAACCGATCGCCACCAGCCACAAAAGAATCGGGCGGGGGTTGTCGCTATTCATGAAGGAAGTACTGGGCAACAGGTGTCAAAACATCGGGTGGGAAGCCCACAAAAAAAGCCGCCGGCAGGCGACTTTTTCGAGAAGGGATGGAGGGAGGTCAGGCCGAGAAGCTCGATCCGCAGCCGCAGGTGGACGTGGCACCGGGGTTCTTGATGACGAACTGGGCGCCCTGCAGGTCTTCCTTGTAGTCGATCTCGGCGCCAACCAGGTACTGGTAGCTCATGGCATCAATCAAGAGCGAGACTCCATTCTTGGTCATGGTGGTGTCATCTTCGTTGGTGACTTCGTCAAAGGTGAATCCATACTGGAAGCCCGAGCAGCCGCCGCCCTGCACGAACACGCGCAGTTTGAGCTCGGGGTTGCCTTCTTCGGCGATCAGGTCGGCCACCTTGGCGGCCGCACTGTCCGTGAAGATGATGGGGTCGGGCATTTGGGTCTGAATATTTTCGGCGACGGCGCTCATGGAGATCCTCCGTTAACGGAATGGTTATGCTACTGCAAAAAGCAAAAAGCCGCCCGAGGGACGGTTTTTTTGCTGGCGCGCGAAGTGTTGAGATTCGCGTCGCAAAGGCCCGCAGGGCAAGGCGCAAACCGGAACCGGACTCGTGTCCGGTGAGGATTTGCAACGCCGCCATGCGGGGCTGCAGCAGCGAAGCTCAGCGCTTCGAGAACTGCTTGCGGCGGCGGGCAGAGTGCAAGCCGACCTTTTTACGTTCTACTTCGCGCGCGTCGCGCGTCACGAAGCCGGCCTGGCTCAGCATCGGCTTGAGCGTGGCGTCGTAATCAATCAGGGCGCGGGTAATGCCGTGACGCGTCGCGCCGGCCTGGCCGGACTCGCCGCCGCCCTGCACATTGACCATGATGTCGAAGGTTTCGACATGATTTGTCAAAAACAGCGGCTGCTTGACGATCATGATCGAGGTCTGGCGGCCGAAGAACGCTTCGATGTCCTTGCCATTGACCACGATCTGGCCGCTGCCTTTTTTCAGAAACACACGGGCGACGCTCGATTTGCGACGGCCGGTGCCATTGTTCCATTCACCAATCATCTCAAGCTCCTTGGATTTCCAACACTTTGGGTTGCTGGGCAGTGTGCGGATGCTCGGCACCCCCGTACACCTTGAGCTTCTTGATCATGGCGTAGCCGAGCGGGCCTTTCGGCAGCATGCCCTTGACGGCTTTTTCCAAAGCGCGCCCCGGATGCTTGGCTTGCATGTCACGGAAATTGATGGCGGAGATGCCACCCGGATAGCCAGAGTGGCTGTAATACACTTTGTCGATCGGCTTGGCGCCGGTGACGCGCAGCTGGGCTGCATTGATGATGACGATGAAGTCACCGGTGTCGACGTGAGGCGTGTAAATGGCCTTGTGCTTTCCGCGCAAACGGCGTGCTGCTTCGCTGGCAACACGTCCGAGCACCTTGTCGGTGGCGTCAATCACAAACCACTCGTGCTTCACTTCGGCCGGTTTGGCGCTGAAGGTCTTCATGAGGGTCTCTTTAAAAATCCGCTGGCGCGCGCGGAAAAAGTCGCGGCTTGGCGGACGGTAAAACGGTCGCTTCGGCCGCCGGGGCTACTCGGTACTGCTTGGATCGTTGCAGCCTCTCGAAGCCCTGTTGAAACGCGTCGAAAGCGTCTTCAGCCGGTTGCCCCACCACGCAAGGCTCGAAAGCCAAGCTGTAGTCGGGCGTTCTCCAGGACCGGAATCAGGAGAACCTGGAAGTATATA
>JBDTCK010000020.1:0-4906 GCA_039923645.1 Rhodoferax sp. | reverse complement strand
GGACGCTCTCCCTCCTTCATGCGCTGCACCGCCAACACGCGCATCTCTTCGAGCGTGTTATGGGCCAAAGTACGTCCGTCTCGCTTCATGCAAGCTTCGATGCTATCGCTGAATCCAAGTTCCATTGCTGTCCGCTAAATTACTGACTTATGAGTAATCATCAAATCCTTAAAGCTCCCTGCACTAGGTCTTCGCCGCCGCCACCGCGTTCAAGCGCGCTTTCGCTCGCTGAACCTGCACCCGTCCTGACACCTCATTGATGTACTGGGCCACGTCCAGCTTGAAGTGCGGATCGCTCAGGGATGCTTTCTGGGCATGTGCGTATTGGCGGGCGGTCTGCGGTGTTGTACTAGCGATGGGCGGTTTGCCAGTTTGCGCCGCCAACGCGCGATCGACACTAAGGGCGTTGAGCATGGTCCCTGTCAAGAAGCCATCGATATGCGCAGGGGCCAATCCTGCAACGATCGGTGTAGCCGGTGTAGCCGCAACCTTGGCCGGCGCCTTCAACGTCGCAAAGGCACTTCCAGCGCCGGTCGGCGCATTGACCATGCACCCGTTCCAGCTCGGCGCCGCGTAGTCGCGCTGGGTCAAGGCCGGCGAGATGCCGAAGTTCTCGAACACAGACTTGATGACCGATGTGTGGTCAAAACTTTGCCCCGGAAAAAGCTGGCTACCCAACTGCCCGGATGGGACCAAGGGCGAAATGAGCACCGCCGGCACCCGCACCCCCAGACGGTCGAATGCAAAGCCCGGATCGCTGCCGTCCGTGGGGCGGTTGAATGGGGAGTCGCCCGGAGGAACGGCCTGCGGTGGCTTGACGTGGTCGTAAAAACCACCGTGTTCGTCCCATGTAATCAGCAAGGCACTTCGTTCCCACAGCGGCGAATTGCGCAGCGATTCATAAACGTATTTGATCAGCGCCTCACCGGCGGACACCTTGCCGGTGGCGTGCTGCGAGTCCCCGTAAGTAAAAGAGAACCGGCTGATCGCCTGGATGGCATAGTTCGGCTCGATGAAGGTGTAGGCTGGTTCATAGTCGGCTTTGGACACATCGTTGGCGAAATTCGATGCCGTGGGGTCAATGCCGTAGGTCTGGCAAAAATTCTCACCGCCGCCTATGTATCGATCAATGGCACCAGGCAGGGCCAACACTTGCGGGACGGGGTCGCCATGGTAGATGCGCCATTTCAGCCCGGCTTGATCAAGGCGGTCGTAAATGGAGCCGTTCTGGAACTTCCAAGGGTGTGCCAGCCCCACCACGGAGCCGCCCGCTTGAAGATTGGTAGGGCTGGTGGCTAAACCTCCGCTGGAGGCGGCGTGGACGAAGAAACGATTGGGCCACGTCGGGCCCGGTACCGAAGAAAACCAGTTGTCGAACAGGACGAATTCCTGCGCCAATTGGCTGAGAATTGGGATCTGTGCTGGCTCAAAAGCCTGTCCCGTGCCAGGATTAAATCCATCCATGGCTCCCCCATGAATTTGAGCCTGAACATTGGCGAATTCGTGTGGTGGGTCAGCACTCAGTTGATCCGGCGCGCCCGGCCCGAAGATGGGCGAGGCCGGTACTGGTCGAGGAATCTCGGAACGCCCCGACAGACCGAAGAAGTGGTCGAACGACCGGTTTTCGAGCATGAGGACAAAGACGTGGTCAACGTACTTTCCCATGGAAGCCTCCCGTGCCTGACTGTCTTGAGATCCAATGGATCGGAGTACAACATTGTCGGGCCCCGATCATCTTGAGAACCCATTGTCGCCCAGAACGCGGGGTGCGACAACGCGTTCGGAGACGATCGAGGCAAGGACGACATCGTCTCATCGATAAACTCCCCGCGTTCTCGATGTCATGGTCAAGATGGGACTCCACTCCATGCCGACTCGGTCCATGAGGACGTAAAGAAGGCTCAAATCGTGCAACGTGGTCAATTTGATGATCGAGAAACCCGTAACGAAATAGGTGGGCCATTTCATTTTTTGAAATACACAAACACTGGCCGTAAGCCAGTTTGGCAATTGCCGCGCGGTGGTCGTCCAAACCGCCGCCGCCCTCGTGCCAACCTGTTGGTAGACGGATGGATTGCTACTGAAGACATTGCGCTTCTCGATCAGTTACCGGCCGGGCTCGGTGGCTGCGACGATCACCAGCGGCGCCCCCCTGCACGAGAATCGGCTGGCCTAATTGATAGGGCGATTCACCGGCGGCTTCGTTGCGCTGCTGTCGGCGTGGTGCTGTTCGTCGCCTTCAGCTACGCTACTCGACCAGCGAGATCGGCTCCAGTGAGTCGCCCTGTGCCAGGATGCGGCCAATGATCGCCGTGTGCACGTAACCGGCGGCGCGCAGCTCGGCGACGCAGGCTTGCGCCCGGTCGGGGGGCACGCTGGCCAGCAGGCCGCCGGCCGTCTGCGGGTCGAACAGCAGCGGGTAGCGCGGGTGCTGCACGAAGGCCGCCTGCTCGCGCAGTGCGCGGCGCAGGCGCACGTTGGCCGGCTGCAGTGAACTGAGGATGCCCATCTGCACGCACTCCAGCGCACCGTCGAGTAGCGGCAACGCGGACAGCTTCAGTTCGACGTCGACACCCGATGGCCGCGTCATCTCGACCAGATGCCCGAGCAGCCCGAAGCCGGTCAGATCGGTGCAGGCGGTAGCCCGGTGTCGGGTCAGTATCTGCGCGCCGAGTCGGTTCGACATCATCATCGACTGCAGGGCCGCTTCGATCCAGCGGCCCCTGGCCCGCAGCAGGTTGCGCGCCGCGAACAACGTCCCGGTGCCGATCGGCTTGGTCAGCAGCAGCAGGTCGCCGCTTCGCATGCCGCCCTTGCGCATCACGCCGGTCATGGCTTCGTCGATCAGTCCATTGACCGCGAAGCCCAGCGCCAGTTCACGGCCTTCGCCGGTGTGGCCGCCGACCAGCGCGCAGTTGGCGTCGTTCAGCACCTCCACCGCGCCGGTCATCATCTGCAGCAGCAACTCCTCGACCTTGGCTTCCAGCCCCGGCGGCACGGTGGCGATAGCGGTAGCCGACTGCGCTTCGCCACCCATCGCGAAGATGTCGCCCAGTGCATGGTTGGCGGCAATGCGGCCGAAGACGTACGGGTCGTCGATGAAGGCGCGAAAGAAGTCCACGGTGTGCACCAGCGCCTTGCCCGGTGGCACTCGCAACACGGCGGCGTCGTCGGGTGCATGCAGGCCGATCAGGACGTCGTCGCGCTCCACCGGAACCAGTGCGCCGAGCGCGCGCGACAGCACCGTGGCGCCGACCTTGGCACCACAGCCTCCGCAACGCATGGCGATCGCCGAAATCGCCTGCAACGATTCCTCCTCGGTCAGCGGCAGCTGCGGCCCGCCGGACGCTTTAGGGGCGTGCTCGGGATCCATCGGCGGGAAGTCGCTGAAGCGGCGCATGAAGCGGCGGTCGATCCAGTCCTTCCAGCGCCACACCCAGTCGCCTTCGAAGCCGATCGCCCCGCGCGACGCCACCGCATGCCTGTCGCCGGTGCTGATCAGTGCCAGCCAGCGGCGCTGTGGGCGGTAGGGGTGCAGGGGCTGGCCGAGCGCGCTGCGGCGCAGGTTGTCCGCCAGCGGCGGGCCCATGCGCACCGCGAAGACGCCGGCCTTTTCCAGCGGTCGGCCGACCATGGCGGCGATATCCCCGGCCGCGAAGATCCGCGGGTCGCTCGCCGACTGCAGTTGTTCGTTGACCTCAATGAAGCCGCTGCCGTCGAGCGCCAGACCGGTGT
Organism: Rhodoferax sp.; assembly: GCA_039923645.1. Taxonomy (GTDB): domain Bacteria; phylum Pseudomonadota; class Gammaproteobacteria; order Burkholderiales; family Burkholderiaceae_C; genus Rhodoferax_A. Next base: position 1,171 of record JBDTCK010000020.1, on the reverse strand, counting down.
CGCGCAGCCACGGTGCGCCGCCGGCCTGGGTGACCCACACCACTTCGTCGGCTGCCCAGCTTTGGCCGTCGGCGCTGCGCAAGCCGTCTGCCGACACCTGGCACACCTCGGCGTTGCGATGCAGCGTCACACCGCGTTCGCGCAGCACACGCTCGAAGCGGGCACGCACGCCGGCGTTGTGGGTGGGCAGGATCCCGCCACCCGTGGTAAACAAGCGGAAGACCAGTTCATCCGGGTCGCGGCCCAATACCTTCAGTTCGTTGCGCAGCCGGTATTGCATGGCCAGCGTCAGTTCCACCCCGCCGGCGCCTCCGCCGACCAACGCGATGGTTGTGCGCCCTTGGTGCTGCCGCACGCGCTGCAGCAACTGCAGCCAGCGCTCGTTGAACTGCCGGATCGGCTTCACCGGCACCGCGAATGCATCCGCGCCCTGCACTTGCGCCATCTGCGGTGTGGAGCCGATGTTGATCGACAATAGATCGTAGGCAATGGGTGGTCGACCCCGGCACAGCACGTGTTTAGATACGCGGTCGATGCCGACGGCTTCGGCGCGAAATAATCGGGCGCCGGCGAAGACGCACAGCCGGTCGAGGTCGATATGTACCGTGTCAAAGCTGTAGTGCCCGGCGATGTAGCCTGGCAACATGCCGGAATACGGCGTGTGGCTGTCGGTGCAAATCAGGTTCAAACGCACACCGGTCAGCGGCTTCATCGCGAAGCGGCGCAGCACGCCGACGTGGCTGTGGCCGCCGCCGATCAGGACGATGTCACGCAGGATCGGTTGCTCAGGGTTTTGCATTCGGCGCACGGCATTGCTGCCGTCCATATTGTAGGTCGCTGTTCAAGTCCGACGCGAAGCGGACGAAGGCTATCCCCAATTGGTCTGTCGCTGGCACAGCATCCGCCAGTCTTCTTGCGCAAGAAGCTGGCCATCGTGCGGCCCCATGTGGCCGAGCGGCAACGTAAGCCGTTGCTGGCCTGTACCCTGTTCACCGCCTACGCCACCTGGCAGCGCGAATGCGACGAGCCGAACGCGGTGATGCATCGTAAGCGGTCATCTAACTACGTCTTCCCACAGAGAGCTTGAGAGGGCAAGCTACGTGTCCATTTAGATCAAGGTGGACACGTATGTCAGAGATCGACACAGAGGTGGTGAGGCGCCTGGTCACGG
>JBDTCK010000019.1:0-11711 GCA_039923645.1 Rhodoferax sp. | reverse complement strand
CGATGCCTTCCTGGCCGCTTACCGCAGCGCGCGCAAAAGGGGGGAAACAGATTGGTACCCCGATGATCTGGAGCGCTGCTGGCATGCAGTTGCCCGCGTCCTGGGCCTGCCCGACAACAATGCGCTAGCATGCGGTCTTCGCGATTCGTGGGCTGACTGGCCCGTCTTTTCGACTCCATTGAGACGCTGCAGTGCCTGCGCAACCACTTCCAGCTCTTCACCATGACAACTGCACAGACCTGGGTACTGGCGCATTTTCAGAAGACGCTGGGCTCGCCCTTCGATCTACTGCTGAGCTGCGACGACGCGATGTGCGAAAACCCCGATGGCAAGTACTTCGCCTCTGCCCGCGGCCGCTACGAAGGCGCCTGGGGCTACAAGCAGGCCGACAGTCTGCACGTGGCGCAAAGCCAGTACCACGACTTCAGTGGCTCCAGGCAATTGGGCATCACCACCTGCGGGATCGAGCGCCGCCAAGGCATGAAGGACTCCGGCGGCACGATCGAGTCCGTGCACACCGTGCCCGACTACCACTTCCATACGGTGGCCCAACCGGCCGACGCGGTGGAGGCCGGTAAGTGAGCCTGCACGCCATCGTCGTTCCGGTGGCCGACCTGCTGCCCGAGCTGGTGGCGCTGCGCCACGACCTGCACGCGCACCCCGAGCTGGCCTTTGAGGAGCGACGCACGGCCGGCATTGTTGCGACGACACTGCGCCTGCTGGGCCTTGCAGTGCACGAAGGCATCGGCGGCACAGGAGTGGTCGGCACACTGCGCTGCGGCAACGGTAGGCACAGCGTGGGCCTGCGCGCCGACATGGACGCGCTGCCTATGGTGGAGCTGGGCAAATCGGCCCATGCCAGCCGCACCCCGGGCAAGCACCACGGCTGCGGCCACGACGGCCACACCAGCATGCTGATCGGAGCGGCGCGCCAACTGGCGCGCACGCGGGCCTTCGAAGGTACAGTGCACTTCATCTTCCAGCCCGCGGAAGAGGGCAAGGGCGGCGCACGCAAGATGATCGAAGACGGCCTGTTCGAGCGCTTTGCGTGCGACAGCGTGTATGCGCTGCACAACTGGCCCGACCTCCCGCTGGGCCAGGCGCAGACGCGCCCCGGCCCCATCATGGCGGCGGCCGACCGGTTCGACATTGCCGTGCGCGGGCGCGGTGGCCATGCTGCTCAGCCGCACCACACGCCCGATGCCATCCTGGCCGCGAGTCAACTCGTGGCGCAACTCAACACCATCGTCGCGCGGCGTATTGATCCGGGTGAATCGGCCGTGCTGTCGGTCACACGCATCGAGGGCGGCCACAGCCACAACGTGCTGCCGGCCGAGGTGCAGATCACTGGCACGGTGCGCAGCTTCGATGCTACTTCGCAAGACCGCATCGAGGCCGCGCTGCGCGCCGCGGCCGAGGGCGTGGCCCTGGCCAGCGGCACACAGGTGGAGGTGGACTACCTGCGCTACTACCCAGCCACCGTGAATACGCCGACCGAGGCGGCGCTGGCGCTCGATGCCGCGCGCGCCATCGGCCTGCGGGCGGATGTGGCGCCACGCGCCGCCTTTACCTCGGAGGACTTCGCCTTCATGCTGCAGCACAAGCCCGGCGCCTACCTCTGGCTAGGCCAGGGCCGCGCAGAACCGGGGCCCGATGGCGAACGCGCGCTGCACCACCCTTGCTACGACTTCAATGACGACGCGCTTCCACTGGGTGTGCGCTGGTTCTGCGAAGTGGCCCGGCGCGCGCTCGCGCCGGCCTGACCCCTTTCAACTTCTTCGTCTGATACAACCCAAGAGCGTCAACATCCTGCGCCAGTCGGCCATGATCGGGGGCCTGCAACTCCAGGGCACGCCCGACCGCGCGCTCACCCAGCCGCTATGCCGGTTCAACGGCATAGACGTCGAGCTGGCGGGTGCGGATAAGAACCGCTCCGGCCCGCGCGGATGCACCCCATGAGGGGGAACGAGAGCCGGGCAAGGTTAGGTTGGCAAAGGCAGAAATTGTGTTATGGAAACAGGTCAGGACCATGGGCTCTGCGAAAAGGGCGGATGTGAAACTGCAGCCTTGTCTTGTTGACGAAACACAATCGGAACCCTTGTCAATCGGGAAGCGTCTATATAGGTGTCCATGGACGGTCGTCGAGAGTTTGCGCGGGCAATAGACCAGACCGCCCAACATTCGAAACTTGACGCTCGCCGGGGGCTCCCGGCCGACAGGCAACACATTGTGGCGCCGAGCAAGTTGGCCGGTCGCTTAAGCGTTTCGATCTTGGCGATTTCGCCTTTTTCTATGCGGTAGCCGACTGCGTGCAAGACACCCAGTTGTTCAGCCACGCGCTTTGCCAGCACCGCGTCGCCGTTCCGGTACGCGCTCAGGCGATCGCCCAGCGCCTCATATTTCATCGAAGAGGCGAAAATTTCGACGATAACAGGTAGCTTAATTTCATCCCGTCGAATCGAAATAAGACTATGAACAAGCTTGCCCTATCCAGGCCGTCGAGGTCTGGGGTTGCTTTTGAAAATTGGAGCGATGTCATGGAGACGGAATTGAACTGACTGCCATGCGCCCCGCGGTCAGGGAGCACGCCGGGCCGCCTCGTACGCGCGCGGCTGAGTCAACACCTCAAATCGCAATGCCGCTTCGAGTTCCGTCTCGCTCATCAGCTTGCGCCGCAGCACCACGTCGCGCACATTGGTGTCGTTTGCATACGCTTCGACGGCCACCGAGGTCGCAGCCTCGTAGCCGATGATCGGGTTCAGCGCAGTCACCAATGCAATCGAGCGCTCAATGCTTTCGCGCAGACGGCCCGGGTTGGCGGTGATGCCTTTGACGCACCGGTCGGCCAGGGTGATGCAGCCGTTTGTCAGGTGTTTGAAGCTGCGAAAGAGCGCGCTGGCGATGATCGGCTCGAAGGCGTTCAACTGCAGTTGCCCGGCCTCTGCGGCAAAGGTCACGGTCAGGTCGTTGCCGAACACCTCAAAGGCGATTTGGTTGACGACTTCCGGAATTACAGGATTGACCTTGCCGGGCATGATCGACGAGCCTGCCTGCATCGGCGGAAGGTTGATCTCGCCGAAGCCCGAGCGCGGGCCACTGGATAGCAGTCGCAGGTCATTGCAGGTTTTGGAGAGCTTGACCGCGATGCGCTTGAGAACGCCTGACAACTGCACGAAGGCGCCGCAGTCTTGGGTCGCCTCGATCAAGTTCGGTGCAGTGGAAAGATCCAGGTGGGTGATTGCACGCAACGCATGCAAGGCTTTGTCGGCGTATTCCGGGTGAGCGGTGATGCCGGTGCCGATCGCGGTAGCCCCCAAGTTGATCTCTCTGATCAGCGCCTCGGCCTCCGTCAACCGGGCAATGTCCTCTTCCAGCATCACTGCGTAGGTCGAGAACTCCTGCCCGAGCGTCATTGGCACGGCGTCCTGCAACTGCGTGCGCCCGATCTTCAGCAAGTGGGCGAATTCCGTGGCCTTAATCTCAAATGCCGCGCGCAGGTGCTCCATGGCCTTAAGCAATCGCTCGATTGCGAAACACGTGGCAATGCGGATCGCGGTAGGGTATACGTCGTTGGTACTCTGCGCCATGTTGACGTGTTCGTTAGGGTGCAGGTATTGGTACTCGCCGCGCTTGTGGCCGAGGATCTCCAAAGCGCGGTTGCAGACGACCTCGTTCGCGTTCATGTTGGTCGAGGTTCCCGCCCCACCCTGAATCACGTCGACGACGAACTGGTCGTGCAGTGCGCCGGAGCGGATTTCTTGGCACGCGGCGGCGATCGCGTCGCGCAATTCGCTAGGCAAAAGACCCAGTTCGGTGTTGGCCTGTGCGGCAGCCTGCTTGACTGACGCGAGCGCGACGACCAGCTCAGGAAAGGCCGAGACGGTCGTGCCAGAGATCTGGAAGTTTTCCTTCGCACGCAACGTGTGCACGCCGTAATAAGCTTCGTCGGGAACCTCGCGGTCACCCAACAGGTCATGTTCGATGCGGAATTTGTTCATGTCGATTTTCTCGATGGAAAGGTGCGTTCGAAGGGTGGCCGGGAGAACCAGAGTCTGGGGCGGCGTGTCGTCGCCTAGAACAGGGCGAATGATGATGCCTTTTCGTGATAGCACACCCTATGTGAGCAGGCCCTGGCACACATACTTGGTTTGAAGGTAATCCTCCAGCCCATGAGTGGAGCCCTCTCGCCCATAGCCCGACTCCTTGACACCCCCGAACGGCGCCGCTTCTGCCGCCAACGCCCCTTCGTTGATTCCCACAATTCCCGTCTCCAACAGCTCAGCGACCCGCCAGATGCGCCGCACGTTCTGGCTGTAGAAGTACGCCGCCAGCCCAAACGGCGTGTCGTTGGCCGCCGCAATTACTTCGGCCTCGTCGTCAAATATCGTGAGCGCTGCCACCGGACCAAAGGTTTCCTCGCACGCACAGGCCATGGTGGCATCTGCTCCGGAAAGGACAGTGGGTGCGTAATAGTTAGGTCCCAGATGGGCAAGGCGCTGACCACCTGTGAGTACAGTGGCTCCTTTGGCTACGGCGTCAATGACATGCCGCTCGATTTTCTCTACCGCCCGGGCATTGATCATGGGCCCGATCTGCGAAGCCGGGTCGCTGGCGGGGCCCACCTTGAGGGCGGCTACCGTTGCAGCCAGCCTGGCGGCAAAGACATCGAACACGCTGCGATGCACGAACACGCGGTTGGGGCTCACGCAAGTCTGTCCCCCGTTTCGAAACTTGGAGGCCATGAGGCCGTCAACGGCGGCCTCCGCATCAGCATCGTCGAACACGATGAAGGGCGCATTGCCCCCCAGCTCAAGCGAGAGCTTCTTCAGCGTGTCGGCACTGCGGCGGGCCAGATGCTTGCCCACTGAGGTCGATCCGGTGAAGGTGATCTTGCGCACACGGCTGTCATCCAGCCACACGTCCACCACGGCGGGTGTGTTCTCGCGCGAGGCGGTGACGATGTTGAGCACGCCCGCCGGGACCCCCGCTTCATGGGCCAGCTGCACCAGCGCCAGTGAGGTCAGCGGCGTGTCTTCGGCAGGCTTGCACACCACGGTGCAGCCTGCAGCAAGAGCTGGAGCGATCTTGCGGGCAATCATCGCCGCCGGAAAGTTCCATGGCGTAATGGCTGCCACTACGCCCACGGGCTCCTTCAGGGCAAACATGCGGCGGCCTGGAACAGGGGCTGGAATGACTTCGCCATTCATGCGCGTGGCCTCTTCGCCGAACCATTCGATGTAGCTGGCGGCGTAGGCCACCTCGGCCTTGCCTTCGGCCAGGGGTTTGCCCTGCTCGCGCGAAATCAACTTCCCCAGGTCGTCCTGGTGGACCAGCACCAGATCGTTCCAGCGTTTGATGATGGCCGCGCGCTGCTTGGCGGGCACCTTGCGCCAGGCAGGGAATGCGGCGTGGGCTGCGTCGAGGGCGGCGCGCGCTTCAGCGGCGCCCGAGTCGGGCACGGAGGTGATTGCCTCGCCGGTGGCGGGGTCAGTCACGCTGAACAGGCCGGCGGTGCCGGGTATCCATTGGCCGGCGATGAAATTGGCGCTGCGGATGAGGTCGGGGCGGGTGAGGGTCAGTGGCATGATTGGGATCAAATAGCAAATTATTAAAAAATAGCCGCTAGCGCTTGTATATCAAACGCAAACAGCTACCAATTGACGAGCGAATTTCAACCGTACGCTCAGACTCCGGCGATGAGTGCGGCAATCGCCTCCCCCACCTGCGTGGTATTGGCAGTGCCCCCCAGATCGGGCGTGCGCGGTCCGCTCTTGATGACCTCTTCAATCGCGGCCACGATGGCGTCGTGCGCCTCGCGGCCCACGCCTTGACCCTGGGTGAGGAAATCCAGCATCAGCGCGCCCGACCAGATCATCGCAATGGGGTTAGCGATGTTCTTGCCGTAGATGTCGGGTGCCGAGCCGTGAACGGGCTCGAACAGCGAGGGGAATTCGCGCTCGGGGTTAAGGTTGGCTGAAGGAGCGAGGCCGATGGTGCCAGTGGTGGCGGGCCCCAGGTCCGACAGAATGTCACCGAACAGATTAGTGGCAGCCACCACATCAAAGCGGCCTGGCTGCAGCACAAAACGTGCAGTCAGAATGTCGATGTGCTGCTTGTCCAGCGTGATGTCGGGGTAGTCCTTGGCCACGCGGTCAGCACACCTGTCCCACCAAGGCATGCTGATGGCGATACCATTGCTCTTGGTCGCCAGGGTCACGTGCTTCTTGCTGCGGCTCTGGGCCAGGTCGAACGCGAATCTCAACAGACGCTCGGCACCCTTGCGCGAGTAGACCGATTCCTGGATGACGAACTCACGTTCGGTGCCTTCGTACATGATGCCACCGAGGGACGTGTACTCGCCCTCGGTGTTTTCACGCACGACGTAGTAGTCGATGTCGCCAGGCTTGCGGCCCACCAATGGGCAAGGCACGCCTTCAAAAAGGCGCACGGGGCGCAAGTTGATGTACAGGTCGAACTCGCGTCGGAATTTGAGTAGGGATCCCCACAGCGAGACATCGTCGGGCACGGTGGCGGGCCAGCCGACGGCGCCGAAGAAGATGGCGTCCATCCCTTGGAGCTGGGCTTTCCAGTCGTCGGGCATCATTTGTCGGTGAACAGCATAGTAGTCGCAGCTGGCCCATTCGAAGGTATGGCATTCGAGTTCGAAGCCAAAGCGCTCGGCGGCGGCTCGGATGGCGCGCAGGCCTTCGGGCAGGACTTCTTTGCCAATGCCGTCGCCGGCGATGAGTGCGATACGGAATGTAGGTGTCATATTGCTCCTTGTTAACTTCGATTCAAACGGCAGGAACAGCGGCGCGGTCTTGCTCGTCGAGCCAGCCCTGGCGCAGCTCAGGCACCGAGCGCGCCAGCAGTTCGTAGTACGGGTGGTGCGGTCCCCTGTCGAAATCGGCGCGAGCCACCTGTGCGAGCTTGCGACCATATTGCATTACCACGATCTCGTCGCACACGGCTCGCACCGTGTGCAGGTCATGGCTGATGAACAGGTACGACACGCCCAGCTCACGCCGCAGCTCGGCCATGAGATCGAGCACGGCCGCGCCCACCACGGTGTCGAGCGCCGAGGTCACCTCATCACACAGGATCAGGTCAGGGTCGGCCGCTAGCGCACGCGCAAGGTTCACGCGCTGCTTCTGCCCGCCCGACAATCCGCCCGGCAAACGGCCCGCCACGCCATGCGGTAGTTTCACCAGATCCAGCAGCTCGTTGATGCGGCGCTGCAGGGCCTCCCCCTTGAGGCCCTTGTAGAGCTGCAACGGCCGCGCCAAGATACGGTTGATGGTTTGCGCCGGGTTGAGCGCCGTGTCGGCCATCTGGAACACGATCTGGATCTGACGCAGTTCTTCCCGCGCGCGCAGCTCGAGCGTCGGTTTGAGCTCACGGTTCTTGAACAAAATGCTGCCATGGCAAGGCGCGACTAGACCCGCAATGGCGCGAGCCAGTGTCGTCTTGCCCGAGCCGGATTCGCCGATCACACCGATGGCCTGACCCCGGAAGAGTTGGAAGTTGATGTCCTCCAGAATCAGTGCGGCGGGTTGGCCCCGTGCGTCCACTGGCCCGTAGCCCGCAGAAAGCCCGCGCACGTCGAGGAGCAACTCGCCTTCGGCCCGAGCGCGTCCCGCGATGCGCGGCTTGGGCCGGGCGGCGTCGAGCAGACTCTTGGTGTAGTCGTGCTCGGGCCTGGCAAGGATGCGCGCCGTGGGGTTGATCTCCTGCATCTGTCCGCCGCGCAAAACGAGAATGTGGTCGGCCATCTGCGCCACCACGGCAAGGTCGTGGCTCACGTACACGGCCGTAGCGCGGCGCTCGCGCACCACGCGGCGGAAGGCACGAAGTACCTCGATCTGTGTGGTCACATCCAGCGCCGTGGTCGGCTCGTCGAGGATCACGAGATCGGGGTCGGTGATCAGCGCCATTGCGGCCATGAGTCGCTGCAACTGGCCGCCAGACACCTGGTGTGGATAGCGGTCGCCGATGGTCTCGGGGTGCGGCAACGCGAGCTCGCGAAACAGTTGTACGGCCTTGGCCTCGGCTTCGGCGCGCTTCATCGTGCCGTGGATTCGGGTGGGCTCCACTACCTGATCCATGATGGTACGCGAGGGATTGAACGACGCGGCCGCGCTCTGTGCGATCTAGGCGACGGTTCGCCCGCGCAGGGCGCGCTGCTGCGCCGCTGTGAGGTGCAGCACATTGAGGTCGCCGATGCGCACGCTGCCACCCGCAATGGTGCAACCAGGGCGCGCATAGCCCATGAGCGCTAGCGCGGTGGTGGTCTTGCCCGAGCCGGACTCGCCAATAAGCGCCAGCACCTCGCCGGGCTCGATGACAAAGCTCAGGTGATCAACGAGAGTCTGATCGCCCGCGGTGATGTGCAGGTCGCTGACAACAACGGAAGCTCCCATGATCAACGCCCCGCGCGTTCACGGGCCGAACGGCCCAACAGGTTGTCGATGACGAGATTCACCGCGATAGTCAAGGTCGCGATGGCCAGCGCCGGAGCGAGGACGGCAGCGCCCCCGTCGGGTAGCGCGTCTATGTTTTCACGCACCAGCGAGCCCCAGTCGGCCGCTGGTGGCTGGATACCCAGGCCCAGGAAGCTCAGGCTGGCCAGCAGCAGCACCACATAGACGAAGCGCAGGCCCAGGTCCGCCAGCACTGGTCCCAGAATGTTGGGCAGGATCTCGTGCCGCATGATGTACAGGGTGCCTTCGCCGCGCGTGCGCGCCACCGTGACATAGTCGAGCGCGTTGATGTTGACGGCTAGTGAGCGCGCAATGCGGTAGGCGCCCGGCACGTAGATGAGCGCCGCCGCGAACACAAGCATACCCACCGAGGAGCCAAAGCCTGCCACCAGGATGAGCGCGAACATCGTGCTCGGGATGGCGGTGAGCGTGTCCAGTGCTCTGCTCAGCGTGGCATCCAACCGCTTGTCACTGGCCGCCGCCAGCAGCGCCAGCGTCGTACCCGTGCCGCTGGCCAGCAAGGTGGCGACCAGGGCCACGCCAACGGTGTAGCGCGCACCGTCGATCACGCGCAGCAGCATGTCGCGCCCCAGGTAGTCAGTGCCCAACCAGTGCGCGGCGCTCATGGGAGCGAACACCTCACTGCCGCCGTCACCAGCCAGCTGATGAGACAGCAACGCTGGACCAAACAGCGCCGCCAGCAGCCAGAACGCCAGGATCAACAGGCCGACGATTCCGCTCATGCCAAATGCGGCGACCCAGCGTCGCAGCCGACCGCCCAGTACGCGATCCGGAACTGGGACGGGAGAAGGGATGGAGTTCATCGTATTGGCTCTCATTCTTGGAGGATCAGCGGTGCCGCAGCCGCGGGTTGGCAAGGATGCTGACCACGTCGGCTGTGGTCACCAGGATCAGATAGCCCGCGCAGAAGATCATCGCGCAAATCTGCACCAGCGGCATGTCGCGCTCGGTGACGCCATCGACCATCAGCTTGGAGATGCCGGGGTAGTTGAAGATGATCTCGATGATGATCACGCCTCCCAGCAGGCCGGACAGCGACAAGGCCACCGCGTTTGCGATAGGCCCCACGGCATTGGGTAGCGCGTGAGCCAGCACCATGCGCATGCGCGAGGCGCCCTTCAGGAGAACCATCTCGATGTAGGGCGCTTCGAGCTGGTCAATCACGGCCGCGCGGGTCATGCGCATCATCTGCGCCACGACACCGAAACACAGGCAGAGCACCGGCATGGCGAAGGCGCGCAACATCTGTCCCACCGACCGGATATGGTCTACGTACGAAAGCGCTGGCAGCCAGCGCAGCTTGACGGCGAACACCAAGACGGCCAGAGTAGCCACAAGGAACTCGGGCACCGATACCACGGCTACGGTGGCGCTTGACGCTGCGCGGTCAAACCATGATCCGCGCCAAACGGCGGATGCAATGCCCAGGATGAGCGCAATGGGCACCGAGAACAGCGTGGTGACCGCTGCCAGCAGCAGTGAGTTAGGCAGCCGGCTTGCCACCAGCTTGCCCACGGGTAACTGCGTGGTGGAAGATTTGCCCAGATCGCCCCGCACGATCCCGCCGAGCCAGTGGATGTAGCGCAGGGGCGCCGGCACGTCAAGGCCCATCTGCTTACGCAGTGCGGCCACGGCCTCTGGTGTGGATTCCTGGCCGAGCTGTTCCTGCGCAGCGTCGCCCGGCAAAACGGCGGTGATCGAAAAGACGATCACCGACACCGCCAGCAGCGACAACAGTGCCATCAGCACTCGCCGGATCAGGAGCTTGACGATAAGAGGGTTCATAGAACAGTCTTCCGTAGAGTTTCTGGGCGCTCAGCGCTCACGCGTCAAGCCAAACGTGCTCGGCGAAGGAGTAGCCCATCAGGCTACCCAGCGGGATCGGCGCCAGGCCTTTGAGCTTGGTCGAGTGCCCGTCAATGCTGGCCAGGAACAACGGGATGCCGATCCCGGCATCGTCGTGGATCATCGTCTGCATGTCGGCGTACATCTGCTTGCGCTTGGCCAGGTCGGTCTCGGCACGCGAGGACAGCAGTAACTGGTCGAATTTGGGGCTTTTCCAACGTGACTCGTTCCAGGCCGCATTGGACTTGAAGAACTGCGAGAGGAGAATGTCAGCGCTCGGGCGCGGGTCCACGTTGCCGAAGCCCACAGGGCTGTTGAGCCAGAAGTTGGACCAGTAGCCCTCCGCCGGCATGCGCTTGACCGCCAGGTCCAGGCCAATGCGCTGCGCGGCCTGTTGCAGCAAGACGGCTATCTCTACAGAGTACTTGGCGACGGGCGAGGCCACCACCGGCACTTTGCCGGTCACGCCTGACTTCTGCAGGTGGAACTTGGCCTTGTCCAGATCGAATGCGCGCTGTGGCAGGTCCTTGAAGTAGAAGCGATTCGTTGGATCGATGGGCTGGTCGTTGCCCAGCACGGCGTGGTCGAGCGCGATGGCCTTCTTCATCTGCTCTCGATCGAACAGGTATTTCATGGCCAACACGAAGTCAGGGCTCGCGCCCGGACCCACGTCCTTGCGCATGATGAGGTCGGTATACTGGCCAGACTGTGTAGTGAAAATGGCGTAGCCTGGCGTTTGCTTGACGCGCGCCACGGCACGTGGGTTGACCGCGTTCACGAGGTCCATACCCCCGGACAGCAACGCGTTGATACGCGCATTATCGTCGCCGATGCCCACGAGCTCGATCTCATCCAGGTAGGGCTTACCGGTACGCCAGTACGAAGCGTTGCGCACTACCACTGTGCGTACGCCGGGTGTGAACTCCTTGATCTTGAAGGGGCCGGTACCAATGGCCGCCGCGAAGTCGGTTGTGCCGTTCTTCACAATGAGGAACTGGAAGGTGCCCAGAATCACGGGCAGGTCGGCATTGGGGGCCGTCAGCACCACCGTGACCTCGTTGGGGCCGGAGGCCTTGACGCTCTCGATCTGATCGGCCAGTACCTTGGCCTTGGAGGCAGTGGCAGGGTCCTTGTGTCGCATGATGGAAAAGACCACGTCGGTTGGCGACAGCGCCTTGCCATCATGAAAGTTCACGCCCTTGCGAAGCGTGAACACCCATGTCTTGGCATCGGTAGTGTTGAACGACTCGGCCAGCGCAGGCTGCGGCGTAAGACTGCCATCGAGCGCCGTGAGGCCGTTGTAGACCATATTGCAGCGCACATAGTCATTCTGGTTCGACGACTTGGCCGGATCGAGCGTGTCAG
>JBDTCK010000018.1:0-4146 GCA_039923645.1 Rhodoferax sp. | reverse complement strand
TGGCGCATGCACTGCCGCTGCTGGCACGCGGCACGCCTGTCAGCGAGGTGGCAGCAGCCAGCGGCTATGCCAGCGACAGTGCATTCTCGGCCATGTTCAAAGCTGCCATGGGCCAATCTCCCAGCCGCTTTGCGGCATCGGTGCGGGAATAGCGCCCCGGATCAATGACCCAGAAGGATTTGGGCGATGATTCCGGTCGCAACGGCAACCAACACGTAATCACCGCCGGTTTGCACCCAGTGGTACCCCCGCGGCGGAGCATTCAGATGATGGCCCCGCCAGTCATCCACAACGTACTGTCGGTTGCGGTATTCAGGCGACAGGCGGCCGCCCCTGTAAAAATTGTGGTCCGGCCCGGCACCGCGTTCGCCGTTCGCACGTGCGTGATTGTCCTGGCGATTGTCGTGGCGATTGTCCTGACCATAATGCGGACCACCGCGCCCCTCATTGGCACGATTTTGGCCCTGATCTTGTGTACCTCTCGTAAAGTCACTGGCTTGGGCCATCGCAACGCCCGCAAAAGCCATCGACATGGCCGCCAGGACCCCGATCGCTGGTTTGCTCTTCATCTTGAATCTTTCGTAGTGCTGAAGTCACCATTGTTAGCGCCGTCACCATGCCAGGATGTAGGTGCAAGCCGCGTTTACATGACGTCAGACTCACCCGCATACCTGCAACTAAACGGCCGAGTTCACACAACACCAACAATAGAAACAGAATGTGCTGCGACCGGTGCGCGCAAGCCCCTGAGGCTGCTCGTCAACGTGCGGGAGGGTCGCGGGGGGGCTCCATGACCTCGACGTCCTGCACATCCGATTGTTTACCGCGAGGCGCACCCGGCGGCCGCCCGAACCTGGACGATGGTGGCGGCCAGCGGTCGGCCGCATGATAGAACCGGTTCCATTGCGCGCGCGGATCGACACGAAACACCCAGGGACTGACAGGACGACCGGTCAGCCTCGCCCAGAGTCGGCGCACTCCCCACACCGCCAGCAGCAACACGGCTGCCAGCAGCAAACTCGCAATGAAAACGAGTGCCAGGAGCAACAAAACCACGCGCAGGACAAAGCGGATAACCGCAGCGATCAGATCAGACAAAACGGGATTCCTTTATCGGAATTTGAACATACCAGGCCGGACGCACAGCCTATGATGTGGAACTCCACGGAGGCATGAATGGAATTCAAGGACTACTACAACGTCATGGGGCTGGCGCGCGATGCGACACAGGATGACATCAAGCGCGCGCACCGGCGGCTGGCCCGAAAATTTCATCCGGATGTCAGCAAGGAGTCCGACGCGGAGAAGCGCTTCAAGGAGGTCGGCGAGGCCTATGAAGTCCTCAGGAACCCCGAGAAGCGCGCCGCCTACGATCAGTTGGGCGCGGACTACAAGGCGGGGCAGGATTTCCGCCCACCTCCCGACTGGAACACGGGTTTCGAATCCGCCGGCGCAGGAGCGCAAGGTGCGGGAACGCAAGACCATAGCGACTTCTTCGAGTCCCTGTTCGGACGCGGTTTTGGCGGCGGCCGCAGCACGCGCGGTGCCCAGACATCGTTCCATGCGCAAGGCGAGGACCGCCACGCCCGAATCCAGATTGACCTGGAGGACGCATACAACGGCGCCTCGCGCATCATCTCTCTGCAAATGCCCCAGGTGGACGCCCAGGGGCATGTTTCGACGCGCGAGCACCAGATCGAATTCACGATCCCGCGCGGCATCCGTGCCGGCCAGCACATCCGGCTGGCGGGCCAGGGATCGCCCGGCATTGGCCAGGGCAGCGCTGGCGACCTTTACCTCGAAGTCGAATTTCGCACGCATGCACACTATCGGGTCGACCGGCACGATGTCTACCTCGATCTGCCGGTGGCACCCTGGGAAGCGGCGCTGGGTGCCGAAGTGAATGTTCCCACACCCAGCGGTCTGGTTGAACTCAAAATTCCGGCAGGCTCCGGCGCCGGACGCAAATTGCGCCTGAAGGGGCGCGGCATTCCCGGTGCGACGCCTGCGGGCACGCCTGGCGACTTTTATTTTGTGCTGCAAGTCGTGTTACCCCCCGCCGACAGCGATGCTGCGAAGTCGCTCTATCAGGGCATGGCCACGCAGTTCAAATCGTTCAATCCCCGCAGCAAACTGGGAGTATGAGCATGAGCCCCAACAACACCCGGCCGCAGGCCACCGGTTTCATCCTGGAAGAGCAGACGGGGCTGACCCTGGAAGAACTCTGCCAGGCCTGTATGGCTCAGGTCGACTTCATCGCCGAGCTGGTCGATGAAGGTGTGCTCACCCCCATGGGCCATGCCCAGGATCAGTGGCGCTTCACGGGCATCCAGTTGCGCCACGCCAGCGTGGCCGTCCATCTGCGGCGCGACCTGGGCGTGAACGTCGCTGGCGCGGCGCTGGCGCTGCAACTGCTCGATGAGCTGGAGGCGCTCCGAGCCCAGCTCCGAGCTGCCGGTACATCGGCCTGAGGCCGGGCTGCCGGGGCTGCCGCCCGCTTCGGTCGCCATGCGCCGCGCTCAGTGGGGCGCGCGCAGACCGAACGGATCATGGCCTGCGCCGTCGTCCAGCAACACGCCCATCTTGAAAATACCACTGACACGCATTACCGGCGTGCCGTCGGCCGTCACCAACCCTTGCGCAAACAGCATGTTGCGCGTGCTGCGCAGCACGTCGGCCTGACCTTGCACCCAGGCGCCCAGCGGCGATGCCCCCAGATAGTCGATGTTGAGGCTGATGGTGGGCAAGAAGCGGCGCTCGCCCTGCATCTGGTAGATCGCCGCGCACGGCATCAGCATGTCCGCGAACGAAGCCATCATGCCGCCATGACAGACGCCCAGGGGGTTGGTATGCCGTGGCTCCACGCGAAAGCCGAGCAGCACCCGCTCGCCGCTCCATTTGGCGTATAGCGGGCCGTTCTGGACCATGAAGGGGCCGCCAATGTTGGCAGGGCGAAAGCCCTCAGGAATGTCTGCTGGACTGTGGTTGGAGGTCACGACGAAGGAACAGGAGGTTGGGATGGGTTGCATCCTAACGCAGCGACGGGCCGCCCCGAGCAAGTTCGGCCCCCTCGGGGGGCAGCGCCGCACACGCAGTGGCAAGCGTGGGGGTCAGCACTCTCCTGTCATCGTCAACGAACCACGGGCTCGAAGCTGAACTGCCCGGGCGCGCGGATCGGGTCCACGTTGACCGGAATCACCGACTTGGGCGCGAACTTGCCTTCCAGCAACAGCTTGGACAACGGGTTCTCGATGCGCTGCTGGATCGCACGTTTGAGCGGCCTGGCACCAAACACCGGGTCGAATCCGACCTTGGCCAGCTCGGCGAGTGCCGCCGCAGACACCTCCAGGGTCAGGTCCATTTTGGCGAGCCGGGCCTGCAGCACCTTGATCTGGATCGCGGCGATCGCCTCGATGTTTTTTGCATCGAGCGAGTGGAATACCACGGTCTCGTCAATCCGGTTCAAAAACTCGGGGCGGAAGTGATTCTTCAGCTCATCGGTCACCGCGTCCTTGATGTCTTCATACGGCTGGCCCACCATGGATTGAATCATCGGAGAGCCAATGTTGCTGGTCATCACGATCACCGTGTTCTTGAAGTCCACCGTACGGCCCTGACCATCGGTCAGACGACCATCGTCAAGCACCTGCAGGAGCACGTTGAAGACGTCGGGGTGGGCCTTTTCGACCTCGTCGAGCAGCAGCACCGAATAGGGCTTGCGGCGCACGGCCTCGGTCAGGTAACCGCCCTCTTCATAGCCCACGTAGCCCGGCGGCGCGCCGATCAGCCGCGCCACCGAGTGCTTTTCCATGAATTCGCTCATGTCGACGCGGATCAGATGATCTTCGCTGTCGAACAAAAAGCCCGCCAGCGCCTTGCACAACTCGGTCTTGCCGACCCCCGTAGGGCCCAGGAACAGGAACGAGCCGGTCGGGCGGTTGGGATCGGAGAGGCCCGAACGCGAGCGGCGGATCGCATTGGCGACCGCACCGATGGCTTCATCCTGTCCCACCACGCGCTCGTGTAGTTTGCCTTCCATGAGCAAGAGCTTGTCGCGCTCGCCCTGCATCAACTTGCTGACGGGAATGCCGGTTGAGCGCGCCACGACTTCGGCAATTTCTTCGGCGCCGACCTGGGTGCGCAGCA